>NZ_CP145606.1:630310-945465 GCF_028776105.2 Neisseria leonii
TGGCCGATAAATCCGCATTGGATACCGGCTACACCCTGAAAGAAGACGGCTCAACCGACGGTGTCGATTATGTGCTGGCCACGCCCAAAAGCAGCAATGCGGGCTATAAATCGATCCGCATCGGCTTCAAAGACGGCCAACTGGCCGCCATGCAGTTGCAGGACAGCTTCGGCAACCGCACACAAATCCGATTTGCCAACCTGAACACGCAACCCAACCTGTCGGCCTCGCAATTCCGCTTTACCCCGCCCAAAGGCGTGGACGTGATGAGCCGCTGAATTCCTTTGCCGTCAAAAAGGCCGTCTGAAAACACCGTATCGTTTTCAGACGGCTTTTAAGGTATTGCTCAAAAAATCTTATTTTTCGGAATCTGACCTCGGCTCTTATCACCGTTTTTTTGTGCCGGTGTCCGATCGATACCTGTATGATAGTGATGGTCATGCCCGCCATCTTTCCGATTTTTTCCATAAGAAAAAGATTTTACCAAAGAGACTCATCTGATACCCCAATCGATTAAGAGTTAATCAAATATCCAATCAACCAGCTTAAAATCAGGTTTATGGATATGCCGATTTAACGAAAACCAACACGATGTGTGATTTTGCTTTTTATGTTCAATATCTGTTTCAGCACACGCATCAGTTCCCGCTTGATTTTGTAAATTAGAGTAGGTTTTGGCTTTGTGGATTGTTCCAAGGCTGCTTGCCGGTTAAATCTGACTCTTCGGTCTTGTTCCAGATTGCTGGTGTAGATTTGAAAATGTTGTTTGTTGGGCAGCAGATTGGTTCTGTCTGATTGTATACACAAAGCGGGCGTGAGTTGGTAGACATTGAGCTTATCTAGTGCAAATTCAAATAAGAAGTGATCAACGACTATCGGTTGCCGTGTTTTGGCAATTGCCAATAAATCACGACAAGCCTGCCGGCTTAAAATATAGCCGGCTGTCCCTGCATGGCACTGCTGCAGCTTTCGTAAAACTCTGCCATCATGAACGGGCAGCCGCTGTTTTTGCATCAGCACTTGGGGGTTAAAAAATTCAAGTTTGACAACATCAATGGCGGCATCAAGCCAGTTATCTTGGGCGAGGATTTGGGCAGCATTATCTCCAAGATAAATATCATCTTCAAAAATGGCGATATGCTCAAGATGAGTATCAATACAGTGCTGCCACAAACTTAAATGACTAAATAGACAAGCCAGCTCGCCTGCGGTCAGATTTGCACCTTGAATATCAAGACCGAATTGCTTGGCTAAAAGCGGTACTTGGCTGGGTGTGATGGCATCAAAAAACTCAAATGCAATGCCTTGTTTGCCAAATTCATCACAAATGTGCTGACGGCGTTCGTGCGAGCTTGTCAGGCTGATGACGTAGTTTTTCATAAAATTTATCCGCTTAATGATTTGATTTATTTATAAAATCATGCCATTTTGATGATTTTGTACCCATTTGTCAAACGTTGCCTACAAGGCGGCCCGATGCCATACACTTTGATGATTCAAAACCCATCGAGGCACAAGTTGATGGCTGGGCGGATATTGTGCATTTTCATTTTCTGTATCAAGGCGAGCTAAACACGCCGTTTGTCTGCACAACGCATAATTAGTTTTTCATGGTATGCTGGGAGGTGAGCCAAAAAATGAGCTGATTTGCGATTCTTCTGCGTTGTTATTTCCTTTGCTAAACTATGAGGTATTTAGTATGTACCATAAGCGGCGCAGCAGCTGTAATGGCAATACCAGCAGCCATACCGCCACCCTACCTGAAATAGCTCCTGCTTTTTGCGCATCATCTTCCAGCATAATTCCCCTTTCTATTTGATATCCCGATTGATGAAAATATTACCGCCTGATTTTTGCCCAAAATATGCGCCAGCTGAGACAGCTTAAAAAAATGTCGCAGGAAGAATCGGCCTTTGAAACAGATGTCAGTAAAACCTATATCAATGAAATGGAAAAAGGCAGCCGCGCGGTTTCCATTGATGTGATGGGAAAAATTTCCGAAGCATGACAAGTGTCCTTGAATCAGTTAGTCAAAAAAGATTGAATCAAAATAGCGGAATAGATTGAGCCGTCCGAAACCAGTTTCCGGACGGCTCGATTGATGAAGTCTGCTTTTTTTCAAACTGTCATACTGAATAGAACTCAGCAATCTGTATTACGCCAATAATTTGCGCCAGCGTTGCACTTGAAAGCGCACCTGCTCGGGGGCGGTGCCGCCCAAATGGTTGCGGGCGTTGAGACTGCCTTCCGGTGTCAGTACGCCATAAACGTCTTCAGTAATCAAATCCGAAAAACCGCGCAGTACCTCAATCGGCAGATCGCTCAAATCCACTCCCTCCTGATCGGCATGGCGTACAGCCAAAGCGACAACTTCGTGCGAATCGCGGAAGGGCATGCCTTTTTTCACCAGATAGTCGGCCAAATCGGTGGCGGTGGCAAAACCCTGCATCACGGCTGCACGCATATTTTCAGGTTTGACGGTTACGCCGCGCATCATATCGGCATAAATGCGCAGGGTGTCGATCAGCGTATCCACGGTGTCGAACAGCGGTTCTTTGTCTTCCTGATTGTCTTTGTTGTACGCCAGAGGCTGTGCCTTCATCAGCATCAGAAGCGCGGTCAGATGGCCGATGACGCGCCCGCTTTTGCCGCGCACCAATTCCGGCACATCGGGGTTTTTCTTTTGCGGCATAATCGAAGAGCCGGTACAGAAGCGGTCGGCAATATCGATAAAGCCAAAGCGCGGGCTCATCCATACAATCAGCTCTTCGCTCAAACGGCTCAAATGCACCATTACCAAAGAGGCGGCAGCGGTAAATTCCACGGCAAAATCGCGGTCGGACACAGCATCGAGCGAGTTCTGGCAGATTTGCTCGAAACCGAGCAGGTCGGCGGTAATTTCACGGCGGATCGGATACGTGGTGCCCGCCAGCGCGGCCGCACCCAAAGGCATACGGTTTACCCGTTTGCGGCAGTCGGCCATGCGCTCGAAATCGCGGCCGAGCATTTCCACATAAGCCAGCATATGATGGCCGAAACTCACCGGCTGCGCCACTTGCAGATGGGTAAATCCCGGCATGACGACTTCGGCATTTTGGTCGGCCAAATCCACCAATGCACTTTGCAGGTCGCGGATTAAGTGCTGAATACCGCTGATTTGGTCGCGCAGCCACAGACGGATATCGGTGGCGACTTGGTCGTTGCGGCTGCGGCCGGTGTGCAGGCGTTTGCCCGCGTCGCCGATTTTGTCGGTCAGACGGCGTTCGATATTCATATGCACATCTTCCAAATCCAGCGACCACGGCATATGGCCGGCTTCAATGTCTGCCAGAATCTCGGCCATGCCGTTCTGAATTGCCGCCAAATCCTGCGCACTCAATACGCCCGCCTGATGCAGCATGCCGGCGTGTGCCAGCGAGCCTTGAATATCCCATTTGGCCAAGCGTTGATCGAAATCGACCGAACCGGTGTATTTTTTGACCAATTCGCTCACCGGCTCGTTAAAACGGCCGGACCAAGTTTTCTGTCCGCTCATCATCTGTTCCTTATATTGATCGGGAGGCCGTCTGAAAACGGCGTTTATCGGATTTTCAGACGGCCTTTAAGCCGTTTTCAGGCTGCGTATGCCCACGGCATCGCGTACTTCGTCCAACAATCCGCGTGCCTGCGCACGGGCTTTCTGTGCACCCGCCTGTAAAATATCTTCGATTCGGCCGGGGTTGTCCATCAATTGCCGGTAAATTTCGCGCTTGGGTGCCAATTCCGCGTCCAACTTCGCGCCCAGCAGTTTTTTCGCCTCGCCCCATGCCAGACCGTCGGCCAACATCCGGGTAAATTCGGCGGTTTCTTCCGGCGTGGCAAAGGCTTTGTAAATCTCGAACAGCGGGCTTTCATCGGGCTGCTTCGGCTCGCCCGGCTCTTTCAGGTTGGTCACGATTTTGTTTACCGATTTTTGCAGCTTCTTGCTGTCTTCAAACAGCGGAATCGTGTTGCCGTAGCTTTTCGACATTTTGCGCCCGTCCAAGCCCACCAGCAGTTCCACGCCTTCGTCAATCTTGGCTTCGGGCAGCACGAACAGCTCGCGGCCGAAGCGGTGGTTGAAGCGGGCGGCAATATCGCGCGCCATCTCCACGTGCTGAATCTGGTCGCGCCCCACCGGCACATCGTTGGCCCGGAACATCAGAATATCGGCCGTCATCAGCACGGGATAGCTGTACAGACCCATTTCGATTTGATGGTCCTGATCGTCCTGCCCGTTGTCCAAATTGGCCTGCACGGCGGCTTTATACGCATGGGCGCGGTTCATCAGGCCTTTGGCCGTGATACAGGTCAGAATCCAGTTCAATTCCAAAATTTCGGGAATATCGCTTTGGCGGTAAAACGTGGTTCGCTCGGGATTGAGGCCGCAGGCCAGCCAAGTGGCGGCCACGGCACGGGTCGATTCGTGAATCATCTGCGGATCGTGGCATTTGATGATGCCGTGGTAGTCGGCCAAAAACAGAAACGATTCGGTATCGGCCGCCTGTGTGGCACGGATGGCGGGACGGATGGCACCGGCATAATTGCCCAAATGCGGAATGCCGGTGGTGGTAACACCGGTCAGGACACGTTTTTTGCTCATCGCAGAATTCCTTTTCATGCGCGGCGGCAAAACAGCGTTTTCAGACGGCCTGCCGGACGCGGGTTTCGGTTAGGCGGCGATTGTAGCAGAAGCGGCACAAGATTTCAGGTATCATAACGCTTTGCCTTTGATTTTTCCGCCATGCTGCACACCGACAACCTTACCGCCGCCCAACCGCAGCGCGTCATCACCGCCCACAGCCTCTCTGCCCAAGAAGAGTTGCTCGAACGCGCGCTGCGCCCGAAAACGCTGGCCGACTACATCGGCCAAACCAAAGCCAAAGAGCAGCTGGCCATTTTTATCGCGGCGGCGAAAAAGCGCGGCGAGGCACTCGACCACACCCTGCTGTTCGGCCCGCCGGGCTTGGGCAAAACCACGCTGGCACACATCATCGCAAAAGAACTGGGGGTCAATCTGCGCCAAACCAGCGGCCCCGTTTTGGAACGCGCAGGCGATTTGGCCGCCCTGCTCACCAATCTCGAACCGCACGATGTGCTGTTTATCGACGAAATCCACCGGTTAAGCCCCGTGGTGGAAGAAATTCTCTATCCCGCGCTGGAAGACTACCAGCTCGACATTATGATCGGCGAAGGACCCGCCGCCCGCTCGGTAAAAATCGACCTGCCGCCGTTTACTTTGGTGGGTGCCACCACCCGCGCCGGTATGCTGACCAACCCGCTGCGCGACCGTTTCGGCATCATTTCGCGGCTGGAATTTTACGAAACGCCCGATCTGGCCACCATCGTGGCACGCTCGGCACAACTGCTGCAATTGGATATGGGTACAGAAGGTGCGCTGGAAATTGCCCGCCGCAGCCGGGGCACACCGCGCATCGCCAACCGCCTGCTGCGCCGCGTACGCGATTATGCCGAAGTCAAAGGCAACGGCCGCATCAGTGCCGAAACCGCCGATGCCGCCCTCTCCATGCTCGATGTCGATGCCGTCGGGCTGGACGTGATGGACAGGAAATTTCTCGAAGCCGTTCTGCACAAATTCGGCGGCGGCCCTGTAGGCTTGGAAAATATCGCCGCCGCCATCGGCGAATCGACCGATACCATCGAAGACGTTATCGAACCCTACTTAATTCAACAAGGTTTTTTACAGCGCACCCCGCGCGGCCGCATGGCTGCCGAAATCTGTTACCGCCATTTCGGCCTGCCGCCCAAAGACTGAAACGCATACCTGCACCAAAGGCCGTCTGAAAATGCCGATAGCGGTTTTCAGACGGCCTTATCTATTACAGGCTCTTATGCCGAATGCGCCCAAATAGTCCGGATACAGAAAGCATAACAAGCATAAATTGTTAGGGGAATAGCCGACACAGCTGATCCAACCTGCCGATTTTCCCGCTTGCCCGACACCTCCTTTGTTTACCCCGCCGCAACCCGTCAATCAACAGGCCGAAAACCCGACAAAGGTCCATTTTAATTTTCATTGAACAATTTGACCAGCTGATAATTTGATAAGGATTTTCCATGAACATGAAAACATTATGGGCAGGCATTTTCACCCTTGCCGCACTCTCTTTAACCGGCTGTGCCAATCCGGTAACCGAATTGCGCGGCATCGGCACGGCCGCCAAAAATTCGGCCGTTACCCGGGCCAAAATGGAAGCAGGCATGAGAGCTTCCGAAGCCACAGGTAAAATTTTAGGATCAAAATACTGATTGACTGTTTCAGGCGGCCTAAGGCCGCCTTTTTTGCTTTCACCGCGGTCCGTAAAACCGGCGTCCGCAGTCCTATATGCCAAATTCCCGGGTGCATTATATCTACCTGATAAATAAAAAAAGGAAACCGCCAAGGGTTTCCTTCCATGTATTTCAAACTGTCTGCCTGATATTGAATCAAGCCAAAGCAGTTTTGGCTTTTTCAACCAATTGGGCAAAAGCGGCTTTGTCGAAAACAGCCAGATCAGCCAATACTTTGCGGTCGATTTCAATGGCGGCGCGTTTCAGGCCGTTCATGAATTTGCTGTAAGACAAACCGTTTTCGCGTGCACCGGCATTGATACGCACAATCCACAATTGGCGGAACTGGCGTTTGCGCTGACGGCGGTCGCGGTAGGCATATTGACCGGCCTTCATCACCGCCTGTTTGGCAACACGGTAAACGTTTTTACGACGACCGCGGTAGCCTTTGGCTAACGCTAATACTTTTTTATGACGGGCACGTGCGGTTACACCGCGTTTTACGCGTGGCATATTCTAAACTCCTTTAAGCGTAGGGCAACATTTTGGCAACAGCAGCCAAATCGCGCTCGTGAACCATAGCGGTACCGCGCAGCTGGCGTTTGTTTTTGGTGGTTTTCTTGGTCAGAATATGGCGTTTAAACGCATGGGCGCGTTTGACACCACCGTTACCCAGTACTTTAAAGCGTTTTTTCGCGCTCGACTTGGTTTTCATTTTCGGCATGGAAAAACTCCGTTATTTATTAGATAAGGCATAAGGGGACTGTTGAACAGTGCTTGAAACCCGAATGCCACGATTTTCTGCCGCTGAAATCACATTCCGCCGCGCGGCAAAACGGCGAAATACGGGATTATACGCCTACTTCTTTTTCGGCGCAATCATCATCACCATCTGGCGGCCTTCCATTTTCGGAAACGACTCCACCACAGCCACTTCGGCCAACTCTTCTTTGATGCGCTCCAACAATTGTGCGCCCAACTGCTGATGTGCCATCTCGCGGCCGCGGAAACGCAGGGTAACTTTCACTTTGTCGCCGTCTGCCAAAAAACGGTTGATGTTGCGCATCTTGATCTGATAATCGCCCTCGTCCGTACCCGGACGGAATTTGATTTCTTTAATCTGCACCTGCTTCTGCTTTTTCTTGGCTTCGTCGCGCTTTTTCGCCTGCTCGTATTTGAACTTGCCGAAATCCATCAATTTACAGACCGGCGGTTTGGCAGTCGGCGAAATCTCCACCAGATCCACATCCTGCTCTTCAGCCAAGCCCAAGGCCTCTTTGAGCGGTACCACACCGAGCTGCTCGCCGGCTCCACTGATTAAACGCACTTCTTTGGCCGTAATTTCGCCGTTGATGCGTGCTTCGCGTTCTTGTGCGATGATAATTCTCCCGTATCGGATTGCTTTATTTAGAGGCCGTCTGAATCATCTGGCAACAGCCCCGCTGAAAAATTCCGCTATTGTAAACGGTTTTTAAGAAACTTGAAATGCCTTATCCGATTCAGGCGGCCTCGGGTTCGCCCTGTCTGTCGGATACAGACAGCCTGAAAGACTCGACAAGCACTCAGGCCGGATCGGATGCGGCCGGGCGTTCAGATTTCGGACAGTTTGCCGACCACTTTGTAACCGATTCCGTCCAGTACGGCAAAGTGTTTTTCCGCACAGGCAATTTTCTGCTGTTCGCTTTCACGCAATTTGCCCAAATCCACCCCGTCTTGAATGCCTTTGCCTGTGTTTTTGGTTTCGGCGACAAAATACACTTTTTCCCGGTTTTCCAACACCAAAGCCCAGTCGGGATTGTAGTTGCCGATGGGTGTGGGGATTGTGAACCATGAAGGCAGCTTGAAATACAGCAGCACATCATCACGGCTTTCGCAGGCGGCGGCGAAGGTTTTTTCGGTTTGCGAATCCAGCGCGATATAGTCGGCAAAAATGGTTTTGGCTTTTTTCCCTCCGTTTTCCTGATTGATTGCAAATGTATATTCGTTCAAGAAAAACTCGGTACCGTTTCGCTCCAATTCCTGCCAACGTGCGAGACTTTGCGCGTAGCCGTTTTCCGCTTCGGACCGTTTGAAATATTCGATGCCTTCAATCATCAAACCATGCAGAGCCGTCTGAATTTTTTCGGCCGCCAAATCGATAAAACGCTGCGGGTTGTTGCCAATCTCGCCGATGCGGCCCGATTGCTGCAAAATCTCGAAGACGGTTTGGCGGGTTAAGCGGGTTTTCTTTTGGATTTCATGCAGCACATCGGGAATCTCCCACGCCATATCGGCCTGTACGGCGCGGCTGCTTTTTTCTTCGCCCCAAATGCCGTCGGTTCGGTTTTGGTGAATCGCCGCTTTTTTCACTATGATTTGCGGTTTTTCTACAGCCGGCATATTTTTAAGCGATTGAGAGGCCGTCTGAATCAGCTTTCTGCGTTCGAAGTTCACTTGATAGCGGGTGTTGTGCTGCAATTTCTGCCAGATTTCCAAAAACAGCGGATCCAGCGTAAAACCTTTCCGGTAGGTTTGATGCTTGCGTTTGGCTGCATTTTTCGCCCCGCCGTTGCCGAATGTGATGCCGCATTCGTCTTGGTATTCTTGTTGCAGGTTGGCGGCGAAACTTTCGTAGCTTTCATTGGCAATCACGGTCAAAATATTCACGCCTTCATCGCGCACGCGTTCGCCGCGCTGATTGACACACAAACGCAAACCGCGTCCGATTTCCTGGCGTTTTTTGATGGGCGACTGGGTTTCGTTGAGCGTGCAGATTTGGAATACGTTCGGATTGTCCCAACCCTCTTTCAACGCGGAGTGGGAAAAAATAAAGCGCAGCGGCGAATCGAAGGACAAGAGTTTTTCCTTGTCGCGCATAATCAGGTCATAGGTGTCTTCATCGGCCTTGCTGTTGCCTTTGGTATCTTTGTCCTGCGAAAAATAGCCGTCGTGCACACCGGCCGCGCTTTCGCCCGTTTCGCGCTCGTAAATTTCTTCAAACCAGCGGGCGAACTTGCCGCCGTTGCGGTAGTGAGCGACCTTGTCGATAAAGAACAGCGATAAAACCTTGATGTCCTTCGGTTTCAGCTTGCGTTCTTTTTTCAGATGTTCTTTGACCGTTTCTTCAATCTGTTTTTTCATCACTTCGTCGCGCAGCTCATCACCGTTGCCGTCCAAACCGATAATCTGCCCGCCCGACAACACCATTTCGCCGTTTTGTGCATCTAATCCGTTGATGACAAAACCGTGGCGGTAACTTTCATTGCCGCCTGATTTTTCAAACAAATCATCGCCCGACTGCACCGTTACGGTTTTCTTTTTGGTTTCTTTTTTACCCTGATGATGGATTTCCACTTTGGCTTTCAGACGGCCTTTGCCCGGCACAAATTCTTTTAAGGCCGCATACGCGCCGTTCACATCATTTTTCGCCAACACGGGCATGACTTCAATCTGTTTGACCAGTTTTTGGTTGTAGGCCTCAATCGGGTTCAGGCTGTAAATTTTGTGGTAGGCGTGTTTGTGGGTGGCCGAGTAGCGCAGCACAAACAGCGGATTGAGGGTTTCAATCGCCTTATGCGCCAAAGCCGTTTCCATATTTTGCGGCTCATCGATGATGACAATCGGATTCGTGCCGCTGACCCACTCAATCGGTGCCGCACCGCTTTCGTTAATGCGGTTAATCACATTGCCGTCTTTTTTGAACGCATCAATATTCATCAGCAAAATTTCGATGTGCGAACCGGTTGCAAAACTGCGCAAATCGTTGAGGCGGTCGCTGCGGTAAACGCGGGCTTGATAAACCGGCCGGTGAAATTCCACGCCAAAATGCGCTTGGGTAGCGCGGATACTCTGCACCACACCCTCGCGAATCGCCACACTGGGCACCACAATCACAAATTTTTTCCAGCCGTAGCGCAGGTTCAGCTCAAAAATGGTACGCAAATAAACATAGGTTTTGCCCGTACCCGTTTCCATTTCCACCGAAAAATTCAAGCCGTGTTCGCCCAATTCGGTTTCAGGCTGCCTGAAATCACGCTGCACCGCATGCAGATTGCGTGCCATATCCGTGTGTGAAAGAAAAAGGCGGTTCGCTGCCACCGTGCCGCCACCTGCCGCATTCAGTTCAAACACAGTGCCGTGATTCGGCTCACCTTCAAACAACCTTACCACCGCATCGACGGCATCGTGCTGGTATGCCAGCATTTCAAATTTCAACTGCATATTTCCATCCTTATGTTGCGGATACACCCATCCGGCACCATACCAATTTTTGTCGGATATGAATCCTACTGTACCCACACCCCGTAGGTCGGATTCTTGAATCCGACAAACACGCAAACACCGTATTTCGAATCAACACTGTGCAAGGTATTCTTTTTTGTCGGATATGAATATCCGACCTACATTGATTCCGCCTTGTTCAGACGGCCTGTAACGCTGCACCGTAGGTCGGATTCTCGAATCCGACAAACACGCAAATTCCGACATTCCGCATCCGACAGTCATGCAAAATCCGGTATGACAAATCCGATACCCTGCCAATGTCGGATTCAAGAATCCGACCTACTTTTTTCAGACGGCCTTAAAGTGTTTCAAACCTGACCCCTGCATCTTGGCATTGCAAGGCGGCGTTGGTTTTTGCGGCATCGTCTCCGCCGAATATGCGGTCCAGGGCAAAAACGGTTTCGGGCGATGCTGCTAAACAGCGGTTCAGCAGGTTTTCATTGAAATGTTCCAACAAAAGCGCGGTTTTGCGTGTGCCTGCCGCATTGTCCAGCCATACGATGCCGTCTGAAAACGCCATCGGATCGGTCAATTGAAAGCCCAAGCGCAAAGCCAGTTCACAGGCCAGATGTCCGGCGGGGACATTTTCATCGACAATATTTTGAAAGATTGCCAGCTGCGCCGTTAAGCCTGCTTCATCACGGGTTTCGGGATTTTGCCATTGCCTGAAATGGCTCTTATGAAGTTTGAACACTTTAAAACCCGTATCCACGCTTTGACCGTCTTTCAGGCCGTCTGAAATCTGCTTGCCTGCACGGCGGATGCGTTCTTTGGCGATGTCGGCGATGGTGGCGAAACCTGCTTTGTGGGCTTCGGATTTTTCATCGGTTTCTTCGGGCAACTGCACGCAGATGAAACGGCGGTTGCCGCCGTCTTCGGCGTTTAACTGCATAACGGCGTGGGCGGTTGTGCCGCTACCTGAAAAGAAATCCATAATCAACGAATTTTTATCATTTATTGTTGAAATTAAAGTAGAAATAAATTTTACGGATTTAGGATAGTTGAAATATTTAGCATCAAATAAATCCTGTAAATCACTATTTCCGTCTGTTGTTCCGCCGAAATCCATTGTAAAACTTCTTGGCGTTTTACCTTTGTTATTCAAGTACTGCTTAAATTGAATACTCCATTCATCTGAATTATTTTTGCGAGTAATACGGACTAATCCTGTTGCGTATTCCTGTTCAAATCTTTCTTTTGAATGTATCCAACGCTTGGTTAAAATCGTTCCGTCTGGGCATTCAATACCATAAACAAGACTTTCTTCGCTTTTTAATTGCAAACCTGGTCTTGCAAAAGTATCCCAAAAATATTTACCGTTTTCGTCCTCTTCTTTATAGCGTTTAAGATAATCTTGGCTGTGTTGAATATACATTTCTTGTAAATATTCAATATTTTTTGCATAACAAAAACAAAACTCGTGTTCTTTCACGATAAATTTTGTATCGTTTCCACCGCCGACTTTTGATTGTTTTAAATATTCGCCGACAAAATTCTCCGCCCCAAAAATTTCATCACACAACAATTTCAGTTGTGCCTGTTCATTGTCGTCAATGCTGATAAAAATCACGCCGTCATCGCGCAGCAGCGTTTTCGCCAAATGCAAGCGCGGCAACATCATGGAAAGCCAATTGCTGTGATAGTGCCCACTTTCTTTGCTGTTTTTGCGCCACGCACCTTGAAATACGCCGTCCCTTATTAAGTAGCCGTCTGTATCTTTATCGCTCACGCGGCGGGCATATGCATCGCGGGTTTCGCTGAATTTATCGGGATAGATAAAGCTGTCGTTACCCGTATTGTAGGGCGGGTCGATATAGATCATTTTCACGCTGCCCGCATAGGATCTTTGCAGGATTTTCAGCGCGTCCAGATTTTCCGCTTCGATAAAGATGTTTTGCGTGGTGTCGAAATTGACGCTTTCATCTTGGCAGGGAATCAGGGTATTGAAGGTGGGCGACTGTAAGGCGCGGTAGGCTTGGGATTTGCCCGCCCAGTTGAGTTGGTAGCGTTCGCCGTTTTGGCAGAGATGGTCTTCGCCGAGAATGAGTTTGAGTTTTTCCCAGTCGATTTGGTTTTCGCAGAAGATTTCGGGGAAAAGTTGCTTGAGCTGTAATAATCTGTTTTGTTGGAAATTATTTTCTAAATCATGTATAATTTCGGTTCGGTTCGGTTCGGTTCGGTTCGGTTCGGTTCGGTTGCCATACTTGTCCCCTCTGTTTCTGAATCGGTTTAATCGGATAGGATTCAAGGCCGTCTGAAATCTGAATTTATCAGGTTTTCAGACGGCCTTTTATGCTGCTGCGGCCGCTTTACGCTGTCTGCAATTCCTGCTGCAACTGTGCAATAAAATCGGCCACGTTCAGGCTGCCCAAGTCTTCGCCTTTGCGGCGGACGGCCACTTGGCCGTTTTCCATTTCTTTATCGCCGACGACGATTTGGTAGGGGTAGCGGTATTGGCTGTTGTCGCGGATTTTGTAGCCGATTTTTTCGTTGCGCAAATCCAGCTCGGCGCGCAGGCCGGCGGCTTTGAGTTTTGCGGCCACTTCGCGGCAGTAGTCGGCCTGTTTTTCGGTAATGTTCATGACCACCATCTGCACGGGCGCGAGCCACAGGGGGAAGGAACCGGCGTGTTCTTCAATCAGAATGCCGATAAAGCGTTCCAGCGAACCCAAGATGGCGCGATGCAGCATCACTGGGCGGGCGCGGCCGTTGTCTTCGGTAACATATTCGGCATCGAGACGTTCGGGCAGGACGAAGTCCAGCTGAATGGTGCCGCACTGCCATGAGCGGCCGATGGCGTCTTTGATGTGGTATTCGACTTTGGGACCGTAAAACGCGCCCTCGCCCGGCAACTCTTCCCACTCCACACCGCAGGCGGTAAGCGCGTCGCGCAGACCCTGCTCGGCTTTATCCCAAATCTCGTCGCTGCCCGCACGCTGTTCTGGGCGCAGGGAGAGTTTGATGCTGACGTTTTCAAAGCCGAACTGTTTGTAGATTTTCATCACCAGTTCGTTGAAAGCACGGGCTTCTTGGGTTATCTGCTCTTCGGTACAGAAAATATGCGCATCGTCCTGCACAAAGCCGCGCACACGCATCAGGCCGTGCAATGCGCCGGAAGGTTCGTTGCGGTGGCAGGAGCCGAATTCGGCCAGGCGCATGGGCAAATCGCGGTAGGAGCGCAGCGCGTGGTTGAATACCTGCACGTGGCCGGGGCAGTTCATCGGTTTGACGGCATAGGTGCGTTTTTCCGACTCGGTAACAAACATATTTTCCTGATAATTTTCCCAGTGGCCGGATTGTTCCCAGAAGGCTTTGTCCATCATCAGCGGGGTTTTGATTTCGCGGTAGCCCGCCGCTTCCAGTTCGCGGCGCATATGCTGTTCGATAATCTGCCATAAGGTCCAGCCGCGCGGGTGCCAGAACACCATGCCGGGGGCTTCGTCCTGCAAATGGAATAAATCCAACTGTCTGCCCAGCTTGCGGTGGTCGCGTTTTTCGGCTTCTTCGATACGCTGGATATAAGCTTTCAGGTCTTCTTTGCTCGCCCATGCCGTGCCGTAGATGCGCTGCAATTGTTCGTTGTTGCTGTCGCCGCGCCAATACGCACCGGCCAGTTTGGTCAGTTTGAAATGTTTCAGGAAACGGGTATTGGGCACATGCGGACCGCGACACATATCGACATATTCCTGATGGTGGTACATGCCCATTTCGGTAACTTCCGCGCCCATGTCTTCAATCAGGCGCAGTTTGTAGTCTTCACCGCGTTCGGCAAACTGTTTCACTACTTCGGCGCGCGGTGTCATGATTTTGACAACATCGTAATCTTGGGCAATCAGCTCTTTCATGCGCGCTTCGATGGCGGCGACATCATCGGGGGTAAACGGTTTGTCGGTAGCGATGTCGTAATAAAAGCCGTCTTCAATCACGGGGCCGATTACCATTTTGGCCTGCGGATAAAGCTGTTTGACGGCGTGGCCGATCAAATGGGCACAGGAGTGGCGGATAATTTCCACGCCCTCGGGGTCTTTCGGAGTGATGATTTGCACGGCGGCATTTTCGGTAATCGGATCACACGCATCGCGCAATACGCCGTTTACTCTGCCCGCCACAGTGGCTTTCGCCAAACCCGAGCCGATGGAGGCGGCAATCTGCGCCACAGTAACCGGCGATTCGTATTGGCGGACGGAGCCGTCGGGCAAGGTAATATCAATCATCATAAAATCCTGATTTTTATATAAAATATTAGAAAACAGCAGCCTGAAACGCGGCATCTGCATCAAGGAGCCTTAACGTTGGGGCCGTCTGAAACACGGTTTCTTCGGAATGAATATTCGGATAAAACAAAACGCCGAATTATAGGGAAATCAAGGCTTTTTTTCAAGAACGGCCGTTTGGTGAAAACCGTCGGCCGTGTCGGTCGGATACCGATGTTCCGGCCAATCGGTTTAGCCGTAGCCGTAGGTCGGATTCTCGAATCCGACATCAGCCGTTGGTAACAGATTTTAAATTTATGTCGGATACAAGTATCCGACCTACCGCATTTCGGGCATTCAATCCGCTGTTTTCAGACGGCCACCGTCAAACAAAAATAAAAAAGGCAGCCGGAAAGCTGCCCTTAAAAAATGGTAGGCACGATTGGAATCGAACCAACGACCCCCACCATGTCAAGGTGGTGCTCTAACCAACTGAGCTACGTGCCTGTGAAGCGGTGCATTATACCAAAGGCAGAACATTTGGCAAGCCCCGCATCCGCTTGCGGAGCACAATCGTTTTCCCGCGCAAAAAACGCTATAATTTCCGCCGACAAATGAATTTCAGGCAGCCTGACCCCTTCCGGCTGCCTGAAAATTATGATTGCATGGAAACACGATATGTTGAAATTTACCGTACACCAAACCGACGGCCACGCCCGCCGTGCCACGCTGGAACTGAATCACGGCAGCATCGAAACCCCCGTTTTTATGCCCGTGGGCACTTACGGCTCGGTTAAGGCGATGACGCCGCAGAATCTGCACGACATCAAGGCACAGATTATTTTGGGCAACACTTATCATCTGTGGCTGCGGCCGGGACTGGAAGTTATCGAACAGTTCGGCGGCCTGCACCGGTTTATCGGTTGGGACAAGCCGATTCTCACCGATTCGGGCGGCTTCCAAGTTTTTTCGCTGTCCGATATGCGCCGGCTCACCGAAGAAGGCTGCACGTTCAAAAGCCCGATCAACGGCGACAAACTGTTTCTGTCGCCCGAAATTTCGATGAAGATTCAAACGGTTTTGAATTCCGACATTGTGATGCAGCTCGACGAATGCACGCCCGGCGACGCTTCGCACGAACAGGCGCGCCGGTCGCTGCATATGAGCCTGCGCTGGGCGGAACGCAGCAAAAAAGCGTTTGAAGATTTGAACAATCCCAACGCCCTGTTCGGTATTGTGCAGGGCGCGATGTACGAAGATTTGCGCGAAGAATCGCTGCGCGGGTTGGAGCAGTTCGATTTTCCCGGTTTGGCCGTCGGCGGCTTATCGGTGGGCGAACCTAAACCCGAAATGTACCGTATGCTGCGCGCGGTCGGCCCCATACTGCCCGCGCACAAACCGCATTATCTGATGGGCGTAGGCACGCCGGAAGATCTGGTATACGGCGTGGCACACGGCATCGATATGTTCGACTGCGTGATGCCTACCCGCAACGCGCGCAACGGCTGGCTGTTCACCCGCTTCGGCGACATCAAAATCAAAAACGCCAAACACCGCTGCGACACCCGTCCTTTGGACGAGAGTTGCGCCTGCTATACCTGCACCCGTTTCAGCCGCGCCTATCTCTACCACCTGCACAAAGCGGGCGAAATTCTCGGCGCGCAATTGAACACCATACACAATCTGCATTTTTATCAGGTGATAATGGCAGAAATGCGCGAAACCATCGAGCAGGGAAAATTTACCGACTGGCAGGCCGCATTTCACGAAAACCGCGCACGCGGCACGGATTAAACACGGATTGAACACGGATTGAACACGGATTGAACACGGATTGAACACGGATTGAACACGGATTGAACCTGGCAACAGCGGTACGGCAAAAGGCCGTCTGAATCTGCACTCAGCAGGATTCAGACGGCCTTATATATTACAGGCTCGAAGGAACTTAACAAAACTTCACAGCATCTTTTATCGCAGGGAGCAGCCCTCGGGCTGCCCGTTGCAACGGAGGCTCAGAGTGCCTGTTCTTCCTTATTGAGGTTTTTTCCCTCAGGCTTCGCAGGCTGTGCCTGAGGTTCCGCCTGCCGTACAGACGACGGCACTTCGATATACGGCAGTTGCAGCGTTTGGCTGGTGGCACGGCGGATTTCGTTGGTCAATTCGGCACTGTCGTTGATTTTGCGGCCGTAAGACGGGACGATGGTTTTCACCCGTTCTGCCCACCCCTGCGCCATCTGCTCGGGGAAAGCCTTTTCGAGCAGGCCGATCATAATCGAGGGCGAAGTCGATGCACCGGGCGATGCACCAAGCAAGGCGGCAATGGTGCGGTTTTGGTCGGTAACCACTTCCGTTCCGAACTGCAAAACCGGCCCCTTTTCAGGGTCTTTCTTAATAATCTGCACACGCTGGCCGGCCGTAATCAGCTTCCACGAATCGGGCGAAGCGGAAGGATAGTATTTCAGCAGTTCGGCCTGGCGGTCGCTGTCTTTCAGCATGGCCTGCTGTACCAGGTAGCGCACCAGATCCAAATTGTCCGCACCCACTTTCAACATCGCACCGGCATTATTCATATTGACCGAGCTGAGCAGGTCGAACCACGAACCGTTTTTCAGGAACTTGGTGCTGTACAGGGCAAACGGGCCGAACAGCATGGATTTCTGACCGTCCAGATAACGGGTATCCAGATGTGGCACCGACATGGGCGGCGCACCCGTTTCGGCCTGACCGTATACCTTGGCATTGTGCCGTGCCGCCAGTTGCGGATCTTGGAACGACAGGAATTGGCCGCCGACCGGGAAGCCGGCATAGTTTTTCGATTCGGGAATGCCCGACAGTTGGAGCAGTTTCAATGCCGCACCGCCCGCGCCGATAAAGACAAATTTCGCTTTTACGGTTTTTTCGCTGTTATCGGCGTAATTGTAGAACGTTACATTCCAGGTTTTATCGCTGTTTTGACGCAGATCGCGCACTTCATGCTGCAAATTCAGCGTAAAGTTGGGCTGTTTTTGCAGCGCGGCAGTCAATTGTCTGGTAATCGCACCGAAGTTCACATCGGTACCCAAAGGCATATAGGTGGCCGCCACCTTCTGCTGCGGGTCGCGTCCTTCAATCAGCAGCGGCGCCCATTCGCGGATTTTGTCCTGATCGGTAGAAAACTCCATGCCGTAGAACATGGGCTGCTGCACCAGCGTCTGATGACGTTTGCGCAGAAACTCAATATTTTTATCGCCCCAAACAAAGCTCATATGCGGCGCGGCATTGATAAATTCTTTCGGATTGCTGCTCAGACGGCCTTGACGGACCTGGTGTGCCCAAAACTGGCGCGACACCTCAAACTGTTCGGTAATACGCAAAGCTCGGTCCACTTCAATCACGCCGTTCTTCTCCGGCGTGTAGTTCAATTCGGCAAACGCTGCATGGCCGGTACCGGCATTATTCCAGCCGTTGGAACTTTCCAGGCCGACCGCATCCAAACGCTCGTAGGCGGCAATCGTCCAGTCGGGCTGCAATTCCTGCAACAGCGTCGAGAGCGTCATGCTCATAATGCCGCCGCCGATCACCACAACATCAACCGGTTTTTCGTTTTCCGCCGCAGGCACACTGCGCTGATACAGCGGCCAGTTCAGGAAAACCAACGCGGCAATCAGCAATACCGCCGCAGCGGCAAGGAAAAGTTTGATAATCTTTTTCATATCGGCATCAAATGGTTTCAAAACACCCGAGTGTACCACAAACCATTTTGACTTAAATCAAATTACAGAAATTTGCCATGCCAGTTTGAAATTTAAGTACAGCCAATCCGTTTCAGACGGCCTGCCGTCCTGCTCAGGCCGTCTGAAACGGCTGCCCCGGCATCATCGGCCTACACGGCTCAATTTCTTTCCGCTACAATCCTGCGGTACCGTTGCCGGAAATAACAAACAACAGGAGAAACCATGCAGATGACCATTCCCGCCGTCTATTATCGGGGCGGCACATCCAAAGGCATTTTTTTCAAACAAAGCGACCTGCCCGCCGCCGCACAGCAACCGGGCGAAGCACGCGACCGCATCCTGCTGCGCGTATTGGGCAGCCCCGACCCCTACGGCAAACAGATAGACGGTCTGGGCAATGCTTCTTCTTCCACCAGCAAAGCCGTCATCGTCGATAAAAGCAGCCGCCCCGGCCACGATGTCGATTACCTGTTCGGCCAAGTCGCCATCGACAAACCCTTTGTCGATTGGAGCGGCAACTGCGGCAACCTGACCGCCGCCGTCGGCGCATTCGCCGTCAGCCAAGGCCTCATCGACCCGTCCGCCGTACCGCAAAACGGTCTCTGCACCGTGCGCATCTGGCAGCAGAACATCGGCAAAACCATTATCGCCCATATCCCGATCTGCAACGGGCGGGTACAGGAAACCGGAGATTTCGAGCTGGACGGCGTTACCTTCCCTGCCGCCGAAATCCGAATCGACTTTCTCGATCCCGCCGACGGCGAAGGCGATATGTTCCCCACCGGCAACCTGACCGACGAATTGGACATACCCGGTATAGGCCGCCTGAAAGCCACACTCATCAATTCCGGCATTCCCACCATTTTCGTGAACGCCGCCGACATCGGCTGCACCGGCACCGAAGCGCAGGAAGACATCAACAACAATGCCGCCATGCTGGCCAAGCTGGAAACCCTGCGCGCCCACGGCGCCGTCAAAATGGGACTCATCCGGGACATTTCGGAAGCCGCCGCACGCCAGCACACGCCGAAAATCGCCTGGGTGGCACCGCCCCGCAGCTATCAGGCGGCGGGCGGCAAAACCGTAGCGGCGGAAGACATCGATATTTTGGTGCGCGCCATGAGCATGGGCAAACTGCACCACGCCATGATGGGTACGGCCTCGGTCGCCATCGCCACGGCCGCCGCCGTACCCGGCACTTTGGTTAATCTGGCGGCGGGCGGCGGGGATCGGAACGAAATCCGCTTCGGTCACCCTTCCGGCACCCTGCGCGTAGGTGCGGCGGCACAGCTGCACAACGGCAAATGGACAGTAGCCCAAGCCTCCATGAGCCGCAGTGCGCGCGTCATCATGAGCGGACAAGTCCACCTGCCCGAGTCCGCCTTTTAAGCGCCTGTCCGCTGCCGCGCATACCCAAGCATTCAGACGGCCTGTATAATTACGTGCCGTCATGTGCGCGCCGCAGCCCGAAACGCTGCGGCATCATATATTGAAAAACGAAGGAAAAACTATGTCCCAACAATTGATTCTGGTTTTGAACTGCGGCAGCTCGTCGCTCAAAGGCGCGCTGCTGGACAACCGAAGCGGCGATGTCCTGTTGAGCTGTCTGGGCGAAAAACTGACGACTGACGATGCCTACATCACATTCAAGCAGAACGGCGAAAAACAGCAGGTTTCACTGGCCGGACGCACCGACCATACCGGCGCAGTCGCCGCCCTGCTGGAAAAACTGCAAGAGCTGGGTCTGCAAAACCAAGTCAGAGCCATCGGCCACCGCGTGGTACACGGCGGCGAAAAATACAGCGCGTCCGTTTTGATTGACGAAACCGTGATTGCCGAACTGGAAGCCTGCATTCCGCTGGCTCCCCTGCACAATCCGGCCAACCTCACCGGTATCCGCGCCGCACAGAACATCTTCCCCGGCCTGCCCAATGTGGCCGTTTTCGATACCGCCTTCCACCAAACCCTGCCCGCCCACGCCTACACCTACGCCGTGCCGAACAAGCTCTACCGCGAACACGGCCTGCGCCGCTACGGTTTCCACGGCACCAGCTACCGCTTTGTCGCACCCGAAGCCGCCCGCATCATCGGCAAAAACATCGATGACAGCCGTCTGGTGATTGCCCACTTGGGCAACGGTGCGTCCATTGCCGCCGTGAAAAACGGCCGCTCCATGGACACCAGCATGGGGCTGACCCCGCTGGAAGGCCTGGTCATGGGCACACGTGCCGGCGACATCGATGCCAGCGTATTTGCATTCCTGGCTGCAAACGCGGGCATGAATGCCGAAGCGGTAAACGATATGCTGAACAAACAGTCCGGCCTGCTGGGCATTTCCGAGCTGTCCAACGACTGCCGCGAAATTGAAGAAGCCGCCGCGAAAGGCCATGAAGGCGCGAAACTCGCCATGGAAGTGATGACCTACCGTCTGGCCAAATACATTGCCGCCATGGCCGTGGCCGCAGGCGGCATCGATGCACTGGTCTTTACCGGCGGCATCGGCGAAAACTCCGATACTGTACGCAGCAAAACCGTCGGCTATCTGGCTTTCCTCTGCCTGAACATCGACGAAGCCGCCAATACGGCCGTACGCTTCGGCAAAGCCGGCATCATCAGCCCCGACGGCCAAACACCCGCCGTGGTGGTGGTACCGACCAACGAAGAGCTGATGATTGCCAACGATACCGCCGATCTCGCCGGCCTGTCCGCCTGATCCGATTCGTCGTTCCCCTCATAATCCAGGCCGTCTGAAATACGGAAAACCCGTTTTCAGACGGCCTGATATATTGCAAGTTCAAAGCAGTTCAATAAAAATCCACATGATTTGCCGGCCGTTCCGCCATTCCGGCAGATTCAGCCTTTCCGTTCAGAAACACAGAAAACGGCATACTGCCAAAATGATGCCTGTCCATGGCCGCTTCCATACCGATTTGCGGCAGCCTTGGTTGGCGCAGAACATCAAAGAAGGAAAACATGCCAAACGGATTGGTGTCCTGACAACGTGCAGGATGTTGCAATCTGCCTGCACCTGCATACAGTCCGACACACTGTTCCCTCGAACGGCACCGCGGCATAAAACAACAAGCGGCAGACTTTCGCCTGCCGCCCGAATGAATCAACTATACCCCTGCCAACGCTGTTGCCTGTCAGTATACGGGGCGATTGATATTTGTAGGTTTGACGGATGGTACAGCGCCTTTCCACTCAGACGGCAGCATCATTTCAAGCTGCGGTATGCGCGGTCGGCCTCGTCAAAACGCGCTTCCACACCGGCCGCAGGTTTGCCCAGCAGCGATACCGCTACCACAGCCAGTGTACAGGCGATAAAGCCCGGTACAATTTCATACAGGCTGCTGCCGGTGGCTTTCCATGCCACTACGGTAACCGCACCGGTCACCATGCCCGCCAGCGCACCGGCAGCCGTCATGCGTTTCCACCATACCGACAGAATCACGACCGGGCCGAATGCGGCACCGAAACCCGCCCAAGCATAAGATACCAAGCCCAATACTTTGCTTTCGGGGTCGGCGGCAATGATGATGGCAATCACAGCCACTGCCAGCACCATAAAGCGGCCGATCCAAACCAGCTCGCCCTGCGCGGCGGTCGGACACAGGAAGCCTTTATAGAAGTCTTCGGTAATCGCGCTGGAACAAACCAGCAGCTGACAGGACAAGGTGGACATCACGGCGGCGAGAATGGCCGACAGAATCACACCGGCCACCCACGGGTTGAACAGCAGCGTGGTCAAGGCAATAAAAATGCGCTCATTATTGCCGCCCAAAGCATCGATTTTATCGGGGTGGCCGCCGAAATAGGCAATACCGAAATAACCCACGGCACAGGCACCGGCCAGACACAGAATCATCCATGTCATACCGATACGGCGGGCGGAAACCAGCGATTTGACGTTTTCGGCCGCCATAAAGCGCGCCAGAATATGCGGTTGGCCGAAATAGCCCAAGCCCCAAGCCGCAGTGGAAATAATGCCCATCAGAGTCGTACCGGCCAACAGGCTGCCGTACTGTTTGCCGCTGCCCTCAGCCACCAGCTGAATGGCCGCACGCATTTCATCGGCTCCGCCCAAGGCCAGATACACCATGACGGGCGTTAAAATCAGAGCGAAAATCATCAGCGTGGCCTGAATAGTATCCGTCCAGCTGACCGCCAGGAATCCGCCGATAAAGGTGTAGGCAATGGTGGCACCCGCCCCCAACCACATGGCTTGTGTGTAGCTGACATCAAACAGGCTCTGGAACAGGCGCGCGCCGGCGACAATGCCCGATGCGCAGTAAATCGTGAAGAAAAACAGGATAATCGCCGCCGAAATCACTTTCATCGCTTTACCCTGCGCACCGAAGCGGTGGAAAAAGTAATCCGGCAGAGTCAAGGCATTGTTGTTGAATTCGGTATGCACGCGCAGACGGCCGGAAACCAGCAGCCAGTTGAGATACGCACCGACAGTCAGGCCGATGGCAATCCAAGCCTCGCTCAGTCCGGTGGCATAAATCGCACCGGGCAGGCCCATCAGCAGCCAGCCCGACATATCCGAAGCACCGGCCGACATGGCAGTTACAAAACTGCCCATTTTGCGGCCGCCCAGAATGTAGTCGTCAAAATTGCGGGTGGAAAAATACGCCGCCAAACCGATCAGCAACACCGCAACGATGTAGATCGCAAAGGTAACGTACATGGGATTAAACGTATTCATGGTAAAACTCCAAAACAGCGGCTGCGGATTGGCGGACACAGGCCGGACCGCAGCAGCAGGCGGTTTTCAGACGGCCTGCCATTTAACCCGAAATGTTTCCTGCCGTCAATATATGTCAATTTATGTTGACAAAGCATCAAAACCTGCCGTCCGAATACTGTTTTTTCCGTTATAATCAGCGCCCTTCCCTTTATCCGCTGTGTGGTATCTTCCATGTCGAACGTTTTGGTTTTACAGCATCCCGATATTCAGCAATGCCGTCTGAACGGTCTGCCCGATACGGCAGCAAACGTGCAGGACGGACGGATTCTGCGCATCCCCGTCGATGACGGATTTGCCCTTTCCGAAACGCAGCGCATAGAGCTGGCCGCGCAACAGATTGATGCGGCGGTTCTGCCCGATACCGCCTTTGCCGATTTGGGGCTGCTGGTCAGCGATATGGATTCCACACTGATTACGATTGAGTGTATCGATGAAATTGCTGCCGGTGTCGGCTTGAAAGACCAAGTGGCCGAAATTACCGAACAGTCCATGCGCGGCGAATTGGATTTCGAGCAGTCGCTGCGCCGCCGTGTCGCCCTGCTCAAAGGCTTGCGCGAAGGCGTATTGCAGGAAGTGTATGACTCGGTTTTACAATTATCGCCCGGTGCGGAATACCTGATGGAAGAATGCCGCCGCCATGCGGTGAAATTCATGCTGGTATCGGGCGGATTCACCTTCTTTACCGACCGTCTCCGAACACGCTTGGGATTGGATTACGCCTATGCCAATACGCTGGAAAGTACAAACAGCATACTGACCGGCAGGCTGACCGGCCGCATCATCGACGCACAGGCCAAAGCCGATTTGCTGTGCCTGCACCGCGACCGGCTGGGGCTGCGCCCCGAACAGGTTCTGGCCATGGGCGACGGCGCCAACGACATTCCCATGCTTCAAGCCGCCGGCTTCGGCATTGCCTACCGTGCCAAACCCAAAGCCGAAGCGGCTGCCGATGCCGCTGTCCGCTACGGCGGACTGGAAGCCGTGCGCGGCTGGTTCCGCTGACGGCCGGAGCATTTTTTCAGACGGCCTAAACAGCCGTCAGGCCGTCTGAAACCGACAAAATTGAAAAAACACCCGACCATTCAGTATAATCTTTCCCTTTTAACCATACGTATCTTGCATTAAAACCGTTCCGCCCTTATTTTTGGGCTGACTCCTTTTTCCCGCCTGAAAGCCGTCCGTGCTATTGCAGGCCGTTTTCCGAATCAGGCCGAGCCAGCCGCGCTGCCGCAAAACGGCAGAATCTTTCTTCCCGCTCAGCCGATTCCACCGACAGCCGAGAAACCTTACATGAATACAAACGACTACGACGAGCAAGACGACAACCGCCCGCTGACACCCGAAGAACAGCGTGCCCGCCTGCGCCAGCTGATTATCCAGGGTAAAGAGCGCGGCTACATCACTTATGCCGAAATCAACGATGCTCTGCCCGACGATATGTCCGATGCCGAACAGATCGACAACATCGTCAATATGATTCAGGGCTTGGGCATTCAGGTTACCGAAGAAACACCCGATGCCGAAACCCTGCTGATGAGCGACAGCGGCACAGGCATGACCGATGACGACGCAGTGGAAGAAGCCGAAGCCGCCCTCTCCAATGCCGACTCCGAATTCGGCCGCACCACCGATCCTGTGCGCATGTATATGCGCGAGATGGGTCAAGTCGATCTGCTGACCCGCGACGACGAAATCATCATTGCCAAAAAAATCGAAAATGCCCTAAAAAACATGGTTCAGGCCATTTCCGCCTGCCCCGGGTCGATTGCCGAAATTCTCGCGCTGATCGAGCAGGTACGCAACGATGAAATCAAAGTCGATGAAGTAGTCGAAGCCATCATCGATCCCAACGAGCTGCTGCTCAACGAATTGGGATTGGGACATCTCGAAAGCAGCAGCGACACCCCGGGCGAAGCAGATAATACCGACGACGATGATGCAGAAGCCGACGATGACGACGGCAGCGGCGACATCGAAAGCACCAATCTGGAAGAGCTGAAAGCCAATGTGCTGGCACACTTTTCCGGCGTGCAGGCCGAATACGATCTGATGGTGGCCGCCCTGACCGAACACGACAGCCGCCATCCGTCCTACCTGCAACACCGCGACACCATCGCAGGCAAACTGCTGGAAGTACGCTTTGCCACCCGCCAGATCGAAAGCCTGAGCAACAATCTGCGCCGGCGTGTCGACCATATCCGCAAGCTCGAGCGCGAAATCCGCGACATTTGTCTGGAACGCGTCCAAATGGACCGGGAATACTTTCTGTCCCAATTCCTGCCCAATATCACCGACATGACGTGGGTGCCGCAGGAAATCGGCAAAAACCGCATCTGGGGCAATGCCTTGGAGCGTTTCCAATACGCCATTATCGAAAAACAGGCCGCATTGGCAGAAATGGAAGCCTCGTCGCAGATTTCGATTGACGAACTCAAAGACATCAACAAAAACATGGTCGTCAGCGAAAAAGAAACCGCTGCCGCCAAACAGGAAATGATTCAGGCCAACCTTCGTCTGGTCATTTCCATCGCCAAAAAATACACCAACCGCGGCCTGCAATTTCTCGATCTGATTCAGGAGGGCAACATCGGCCTGATGAAAGCGGTGGACAAATTCGAATACCGGCGCGGCTATAAATTCTCCACCTACGCCACTTGGTGGATCCGTCAGGCCATTACCCGATCGATTGCCGATCAGGCGCGCACCATCCGCATTCCGGTACACATGATTGAAACCATCAACAAAATGAACCGCATTTCACGCCAGGAATTGCAGAAAACCGGCGAAGAGCCTGATTCTGCCAGACTGGCCGAACTGATGGAAATTCCGGAAGACAAAATCCGCAAAATCATGAAAATCGCCAAAGAACCGATTTCGATGGAAACCCCGATCGGCGACGACGACGATTCTCATCTGGGCGACTTTATCGAAGACATCAACAACATCGCACCGGCCGATGCCGCCATGTATTCCAGCCTGCGCGAAGTGACCAAAGACGTGCTCGAAAGCCTGACCCCGCGCGAAGCCAAAGTATTGCGCATGCGTTTCGGTATCGATATGAACACCGATCATACGCTGGAAGAAGTCGGCAAACAGTTTGACGTTACCCGCGAACGGATCCGCCAAATCGAAGCCAAAGCCTTGCGCAAACTGCGCCACCCCACCCGCAGCGACCGCTTGAAGAGCTTTCTCGACAGCGACGACCATAAGCAGTAAAACAGCATAGAGGCAAAAAGGCCGTCTGAAATATGCCTGACACGCATTTTCAGACGGCCTGTATCCGTAGGTCGGATTCTCGAATCCGACAAAACCATGCCAAAGCAGGCAGATTTGATGCTTGAATCGGAAGATCATCTCCGCCGCATAAACAAGTCGGATAACGAGTATCCGACCTACTTTAATCGGTTTTCTGCCAAGTATCTTTCAGGCCTACCGTACGGTTGAATACCGGTGCATCGGCACGGTGGTCGTAACGGTCGGTAACGAAATAGCCCAAACGCTCGAACTGCCATCGGCTTTCGGGCGGCAGGTTGTTCACGGCCGCTTCGGCGTAAGCAGTGGTTTCTTTCACGGATTCGGGGTTGAGAAAATCGGTAAACGGCAGATAGCCGCCGTTTTCGCCGCGTACCGCATCAGGCCGCTCGGCCGTAAACAGGCGGTCATACAGGCGCACTTTGATTTCGGCGGCATGTTCGGCAGACACCCAGTGAATCACGCCTTTGACTTTGCGCCCTTCGGGTTTCTTGCCCAAAGTATCGTGGTCGATGCTGCATTTGAGTTCGACAATATCCCCGTTTCCGTTTTTCACCACTTCGTCGCATTTGATGACATAGCTGTAACGCAGGCGCACTTCGCCGCCCAAGGTTAAACGCTGCCAGCCGGCAGGCGGGTTTTCGCTGAAATCGTCGGCTTCGATATAGATGGTTCGGGCAATCGGCACTTCGCGTTCGCCCATTTCTTCATGATGGGGGTGGAACGGCGCGCTGCGGCTTTGGGTGAGGCCGTCTGAAAAATTGGTAAGCGTAACTTTGACCGGATTCAGCACAGCCATCAGGCGCGGCGCGGAATGTTCCAATTCTTCGCGTACCGCGCCTTCCAATACGCTCATATCGACCACGTTTTCCGATTTGGAAATGCCTGCGCGCTTGGCAAACAGGCGCAGGCCTTCGGGCGTGTAGCCTCGGCGGCGCATACCGGAAATGGTGGGCATACGCGGATCGTCCCAGCCGGACACATGGCCGTCTGAAACCAATTGGTTCAGCTTGCGTTTGGACGTTATCGAGTACAGCAGCTCCAAGCGCGAAAATTCGTATTGGCGCGGGCGGGTGGTGTGCGGTGCGGGAATATTGTCGAGCACCCAGTCATACAGCGGGCGGTGGGCTTCGAATTCGAGCGTGCACAGCGAATGGGTGATGCCTTCGATGGCGTCGGAAATGGCGTGGGTGTAGTCGTACATCGGATAGATGCACCATTTGTCGCCGGTGTTGTGGTGGTGCGCGCGGCGGATGCGGTAAATCACGGGATCGCGCAGATTCACATTGCCCGACGCCATGTCGATTTTCAGGCGCAGGGTTTTGCTGCCGTCGGCAAATTTGCCGTTTTTCATGCGCATAAACAAATCGAGGTTTTCTTCGATGCTGCGCTCGCGATAAGGGCTGTTTTTGCCCGGCTCGGTGAGCGTGCCGCGGTATGCGCGCATTTCTTCGGCGGTCAAATCGTCGACATAGGCTTTGCCGTCCCGAATCAGGCCGACGGCATAATCAAACAGTTGGTCGAAATAGTCGGAAGCGTAACGCGGTTCGCCGTTCCACTCGAAACCCAACCAGCGCACATCTTCTTTAATCGAATCGACGTATTCCTGATTTTCCTTTTCGGGATTGGTATCGTCGAAGCGCAGGTTGCATAAGCCGTCGAAAATATAAGCCAAGCCGAAGTTCAAACAGATGGATTTGGCATGGCCGATATGCAGGTAGCCGTTGGGTTCGGGCGGGAAACGGGTGTGGACGGCGGAGTGTTTGCCGCTGTTCAAATCTTCTTCGATGACGGTACGGATAAAATGATTGTCGGCAAATTGGTCTTTGTTCATGATGTTCTCGAAAAATAGGGAAAGCCGCCTGCACGGTTTTCAGACGGCCGGTCAGCACTTTCGGCAGATTTTACCTGATTTCGGCGGCGTCTGCCCGTGCGGCAAATTCATCGGCCGCGCGGGTCAGTGCATCGCACAGCGGGGCCTCCAACGCAGCATGGCCGCCCTGAACAATGCGCAACTCGGCTTCGGGAAAGGCTTGGTGCAGTGCCCACGCGCTGTGCATCGGCGTACAGATGTCGTACCGCCCCTGCACGATTACGGTGGGAATATGGCGGATACGGTCGATGTTTTCCAGCAGCGCGCGTTCGTTGTCCAGCCAACAGCGGTGGGTGAAATAATGGTTTTCGATACGGGCGATGGCCAGCGATGCTTCGCCGTCCCCGTCTACCGGCTGCGGCTCGAAACGCACCAGATAAGCTTCCCAGTCCGCCCACGCTTTCGCGGCAGCCGAAGCCGTCGCGCGGCAGTCGGAAAACAGCAGCTCGCGATAAGCCTGCACCAGCGCGCCGCGTTTTTCGGGTGCGATGTGGTTTTGATAATGCTGCCACTGTTCGGGATAAATCAGGCCGGCACCGCCCGCTTCGTTCAGCCAGTCGATTTCGCTTTGGCGGCCGAGAAAAATACCGCGCAGAATCAAGCCCGCCACGCGTTCCGGGTGGCTTTGGGCATAAGCCAGCGACAAGGTACTGCCCCACGAACCGCCGAATACCAGCCAGCGGCCGATACCCAGCATTTCGCGCAGTTTTTCCATATCGGCCACCAAATCCCAAGTGGTATTTTCTGCTGTTTCCGCATACGGCTCCGAACGGCCGCAACCGCGCTGGTCGAACAGCACGATGCGGTAAACTTCGGGATTAAAAAAGCCGCGGCAGGCGGCAGATGTGCCAGCCCCCGGACCGCCGTGGACAAATACCACCGGCAAGCCCTGCGGATTGCCGCTTTCTTCCCAATAAATGCGGTGTAAATCGGAAACCGGCAGATGGCCGTGCCGGTGCGGCTCGCGGATCGGATACATACGCCTTACCTGTTCAGCGGGAAACATAATCAAGCGGCAATTTTAGCATTTTCAGACAGCACAACCAAACACGAGGCCGTCTGAAAAAACGTTTCAGACGGCCTACTCTGCCTGGCAGCAACCCGAACCGGTTTATTCAACCGCCTCTTGGGCCGGATACCCGTATCCGGTATGACCCCATGCTGCAGCAATTCCGATTATTTTTCCCGCAAGATTTCCGTCGGATTCCTGAATCCGACCGCCGGCCGCCACTTCCTTGCCCATGCCGCCCGAAAGCGCAGCCAGCCCTGTATCATCGATGAAACGGTGTTAAAATACACCGTTTCCGCAAGCACAGCCGCTCATGACTTTCGACACTCTGATCAGCATCGCCTTAGGCATAGGCTTGGCCGCCGCCTCGGGTTTCCGCGTTTTTCTGCCTCTGTTCGCGCTCAGCCTGTCCGCCTACTTCGGCCTGTGGCCGCTCAATGACAACTGGGTTTGGCTGGGCAGCATCAGTGCATTGCTGATTCTGGGCACGGCATCGGCAGCCGAGGCATTGAGCTATCTGGTGCCGCTGGTGGACAATCTGCTCGACACTTTGGCCGTACCGCTGGCGGCGGTGGCGGGAACGGCCGTGATAGCTTCCACCGCAGCCGATTTAAGCCCCGCCGTAACATGGGCGTTGGCCATTATTGCGGGCGGCGGCGCGGCAGCGGCGGTAAAAGGCGCCAATGCCGCTACCCGTGCCGCCGGTACGGTTGCCACAGGCGGCCTGGCCAATCCGCTGTTTTCCCTGTTTGAAACCGCTGCCGCCGTTTTCATGAGCCTGCTCAGCCTGTTTCTGCCTGCCTTGGCCGCACTGGCCGTACTGCTCGTCGGCTTCCTGCTCTACCGCCGTCTGCGCCGCCACACTCTTCGGAACGCAAACCCATGAAAACCGCCAAACGCTATCCTTTTCTGACCATCCAGCAACGCCGTCTGAAACTGTTTTTCGACAACCAAAGCAGTTTTGCCCCCCTGCCCGGCGAACGCGATTTCTACCGTTGGGTCTGGCAAGCCGTGAAAAACAGCTACCGCCGTGCCGAAATCGGTCTGCTGCTGCTGGATGAAGCCGAAGCCCGCCGCTATAACCGCGACTACCGGAACAAAGACTACGCCACCAATGTATTGAGTTTTGCCCTGAACGAAGGCGACAACACCGCCCTTACCCCTTTTTCAGACGGCCTCAGAGGCGACTTGATTATCTGCCCGCAAGTCGTAGCCAAAGAAGCGGCCGAACAGGGCAAAAGCCCGGAAGCCCATTTCGCCCATCTGACCCTGCACGGCACGCTGCACCTGATGGGCTACGACCATGTCGAAGAAGCCGAAGCCGAAGCCATGGAAACACTTGAAACCCGCCTGCTGAATCAGTTAGGATACCCCAACCCTTACCAACACGACGAAACCTGATATGGACGATCCCTCGAAGCCCAATTTTATCGAACGCCTTTTCAACCGCCTCTCCGGCAGTGTTCCCGAAAACAGCGAACAAGTTCTGGCCGGCCTGCGCGAAGCCCACCGCCAGCAGGCCTTTGACAGCGAAACCCTCGCACGGCTGGAAAAAGTGCTCAACTTTTCCGATCTCGAGGTGCGCGATGTAATGATCACCCGCTCGCAGATGGACGTCATCCGTGCCGACGACAGTATCGAACGCATCATGGCCTATGTGGTGGAAACCGCCCACTCGCGCTTTCCCGTTATCGGCGGCGACAAAGACGAAGTATTGGGCATTCTCCATGCCAAAGACCTGCTCAAATACGCCCTTCATCCCGACCAATTCCAACTCAGCAGCCTTTTGCGCCCTCCTGTGTTCGTCCCCGAAGGCAAAGCTCTCAACAGCCTGCTGAAAGACTTCCGCGAACAGCGCAACCATATGGCCATCGTCATCGACGAATACGGCGGTACCAGCGGTCTGGTTACTTTTGAAGACATCATCGAAGAAATCGTCGGCGACATCGAAGACGAATTCGACGAAGACGACTCGGCCGACAATATCTTCCCCGTTTCCGCAGAACGCTGGCGCATCAATGCCGTAACCGAAATCGGCGACATCAATGCCTATTTCGGCACCGATTACAGCGACGAAGAAGCCGACACCATCGGCGGCCTGCTGATACAGAAATTCGGCCACCTGCCCGTGCGCGGCGAGAAAATCCCGCTCGGCCCGCTGCTGTTTACCGTTGCCCGCGCCGACAAACGCCGTCTGCACACCTTAATGGCCACACGGCTGAAACCGGAATAACCCCTCCCGAACCATCATTTAGCCGCTTCCAAGATCGGGTTGATTTCATCAAGCGGCTACCAGAACCGGATTCTGTTATACCCAACAGGCCGGTTTTTTATTTCCTGATTATTCATCCGGAATACCGAATCCGGCTTTGGAAACCATATCCGTACATGCCAACAAACCATTATTCAGTTCAGCGCATCACTTCTCTGCGGCATATTTGAGATAACGAAAAAAATCAACGGCCGTCTGAATCCTTACCATAAAAAAACCGCACGCCGAAGTTGGATTTATCTCCCAACTCCGGCATGCGGTTCAATCTGCCGTTTCAGTGTCTGCGATTAAGAACCGATGACCACTTCCACCCGGCGGCCTTCGACATCATTGCCTTTCGCACCGGTCGTATTTTCAGGTTTGCGCAATTCAATATTGGCAGCAGGTACCCCTTGCGCCTCTAAGAATGCCTGCACAGCTTGCGCACGCTCTTTGGACAGCACCTCATTGGCCGCCGCGTCGCCCGTACTGTCGGCAAAACCGCTGACAATCAGCTTCTTGCCGTCCTTACCGGCTGCGACGACATCGGCAGCCACGGTTGCAGCATCGGCAGCAAGCTCATTGGAAGCGGTAGCAAAATAGAATTTGACTACACCGTTTTCCACGCTGACGCGCGCAGTATCCGCTGCAGGTGCGGAAGCCTGTCCCGAGGCGGGTGCTTCCTGCTTCGCGGCAGCCCCACCGTCTCGGTTGGACAAACCCCAGACATAAGCGGTCATCAGGTGCAGCTTGTCCGAATCCAAGAAGCTATTCCACGCGGGCATTTGATTGTGGCGACCGTTGGTAATGGTTTCGATAATGGCTTTCTGCGAACCGCCCCACAGCCAGATGTCGTCGGTCAGATTCGGTCCCAGACCCTGAATACCCTGCCCCTTATCACCGTGGCAGGTGAAGCAGTTGGCCGGTGCACCGTTGAAGACTGCGGCACCGCGTGCGGCACGGTCGGCATCATAGGCTTCTTTGGGTTTGGACAAAGACATCACATAATGCGCTACATCACGCACACGCTCTTCACCCAATACCGGACCCCAGGCAGCCATCACACCCACACGGCCTTTTTCGATGGTTTCACGGATTTTTTCCGGCGAACCGCCCCACAGCCAATCGTTGTCGGTCAGATTCGGAAAGCCGCGGTTACCTTTGCCGTCTGAAGCGTGGCATTGGATACAGTAGGTATCGAACAGGTTTTTACCGATGCGCAATGCCTGCGGATCTCTGGCTACTTCTTCAACGGGCATACCGGCGAATTTGGCATACAGCGGACCGTAAGTATCGTTGGCCTCGGCAACTTCTTTTTCATACTGGTTGGCACTGGTCCAGTTCAGGAAACCTTTATAGTCGCCCAAACCGGGATAGGCAGCCAAGTAGCCGATGGCAAACAGCATGGTCAAAATAAACAGATAAAACCACCACTTAGGCAGCGGATTGTTATATTCCTCAATGCCGTCCCAAGCATGACCCATGGTTTCGACTTCTTCGCCTTTTTTGGGCTGTTTCACTTTGTTTTGGGAAAACAGAAGCCAAAACAGACCGATAAAGCTCAACACCACAATGGCGATAATGTAATAGCTCCAAAAGCTACTGGTAAATTGCGTTGTGTTCATTCTTTTGCTCCGTTATCACGGTTTGGTCGGGCGGCATCCTCATGCAGCGTATCTTCATCGTCTATGATGCTGCGCGATGCTTCTTCGTAATTGGCCTTATTGCGCTTACTGAAAACAATCAGCAGCACCAAGAGAAAGCCGATAAATACCGACACAGTAAACAGGCTGCGCGCCCAATTGACATCCATAACGTTACCTTACGTTTTTCAGTGCCAGACCCAAGCCTTGCAGATAAGCCACAACGGCATCCAGCTCGGATTTGTCTTTCAGCTCTTCGGGGGCTTTGGCGTAGTCTTCTTCGGTGTAAGGCGCACCCAGAGTCTGCAAACCCTTCATGTTACGGATAACGGTATCGGGATTGACTTTATTGCGTGCCAGCCAAGGGAAGGCAGGCATATTGGATTCGGGAACGACATCGCGCGGATTCAGCAGGTGGATACGGTGCCATTCGTCCGAATAGCGGCCGCCGACACGGGCCAGATCCGGGCCGGTCCGTTTGGAACCCCATTGGAACGGACGGTCATAAACCGATTCGCCCGCTACCGAATAATGGCCGTAACGCTCGGTTTCCGCACGGAACGGGCGGATCATCTGAGAGTGGCAGTTGTAGCAGCCTTCGCGGATATAGACATCGCGTCCTGCCACTTGCAGAGCAGAATACGGCTTCACTCCCTCGATCGGTTTGGTTACCGTCGGCGAGAAAAACAGCGGCACAATTTCAATCAGCAGACCCACACTGATGACCAAGAGAGTGGCCACAATCAGGAAGCCGACTTTTTCCTCAGCTAATTTTTGCAATTTCATTTTGGTAGCCTATTCTTTCTTTGTTTTAATGCTGGGTGTGGGCGACAGCCGGAATCTCCGCATCCACAGGCTTACCGCCGATAACGGTACGGTACACATTGTAAGCCATCAGAATCATACCGCTCAGGTACAGCAGGCCGCCTGCAAAACGGATGGCATAGAAAGGCATACTTTGTTTGACAGACTCGACAAAAGAGTAAGTCAGCGTACCGTCTTCATTCAATGCACCCCACATCAAGCCCTGCATCACACCGGAAATCCACATGGAAGCGATATAGAGTACGACACCGATGGTCGCAATCCAGAAATGCGCTTCAATCAGCTTGATGCTGTACATTTCTTTTTTACCGAACAGGCGCGGAATCAGGTAATAGATAGAACCGATAGTGATGAAGCCGACCCAGCCCAATGCGCCGGCATGTACGTGGCCGACTGTCCAATCAGTATAGTGGCTCAGGGCATTGACCGTTTTGATGGACATCATCGGGCCTTCAAACGTGGACATGCCGTAGAACGACAGAGAAACCACCAGGAATTTGAGAATCGGATCGGTACGCAGTTTGTGCCATGCACCGGAAAGCGTCATGATGCCGTTAATCATACCGCCCCAAGACGGTGCAAACAGAATCAGCGACAAGACCATGCCGAGCGACTGCGTCCAGTCGGGCAGAGCGGTGTAATGCAGATGGTGCGGACCCGCCCACATATAGGTGAAAATCAGTGCCCAGAAGTGCACGACGGAAAGACGGTACGAATACACCGGACGACCGGCCTGTTTCGGCACAAAGTAATACATCATACCCAGGAAGGCGGCCGTCAGGAAAAAGCCCACGGCATTATGCCCATACCACCACTGCACCATCGCATCGATGGCACCCGAATAGGCGGAATAAGATTTCATGGCACCGACAGGCAGCGAAATGCTATTGACGATGTGCAGCAGTGCCACCGCCAGAATGAAAGCACCGTAAAACCAGTTGGCCACATAAATATGCTTGATTTTGCGCGTGGCAATCGTGCCGAAGAAGATAATGGCATACACCACCCAAACCACAGCAATCAGAATATCGATCGGCCACTCCAACTCGGCGTATTCTTTACCCTGAGTGTAACCCAGCGGCAGTGTGATGGCAGCCAGCACAATAACCAGCTGCCAACCCCAGAAGGTAATGGCCGGCAGGATATTGCCGCCGAACAGGCGCACGTTACAGGTACGCTGGACGACATAATAGGAAGTGGCGAACAGACCGCAGCCGCCGAATGCGAAAATCACCGCATTGGTATGCAGCGGACGCAGACGGCCGAAGTGGAACCACGGGCCGATTTCCGACAGGTTGAGTGCGGGCAAAAAGAGCTGGGCGGCAACAATCACGCCGACCAGCATACCCACAATCCCCCAAACTACGGTCATGATGGCGAACTGGCGCACCACTTTGTAGTTATAAGTTTGCGTTTCCATGAAAGTCTCCATAAACATGGCAATAAACATCGGCATTTACCGGCAGGCCGTCTGAAAACGCCCAAACGGCGGCATTCAGCTTTTCTTTCGGGTATTTACCGTTTTTCTTAATAACTTAACAGCGCCTACCGTGCAGCAACCAAAGTAAGCGGAATTTAACTTTGGCATTTTAAATCAAATCCGGCATCAAACCAAGCCAAAACCGCCAATACGGCCGGAAGGTGTTGTATTGCCCGACAGAACCGCCGGCCGAAATGCGCCGCCGGGAAAAAGCGCGCGGGAAGACGCCTGTCTGTTTTGTTTGTAAGCGTATCGGCTTTACCTGTATGATGACTTGATTAAAATCAACATACGGCAAATCCGTAAGCAATTCTTAACACTATATCGATGATGCATTACATTCTGACTCCCCACCCTCACAGCCACACTTGGCATATCCGCCTGACCCTGAACCAAACCGAAAACGTGCCGCTGAAACTCTCGCTGGCCAACTGGGTACCCGGCAGCTATATGATCCGCGATTTTTCCCGCCACATTATCCGCATCGGCGCACAGTGTAACGGCCGTCCCGCCGAACTGCTTCAAACCGCCAAAAACCGCTGGCAGAGCGAGGCAGCAGCGGGCGAATGGCAGATTGACTACACCGTCTACGCCCACGATTTGTCCGTCCGGGCCTCGTTTCTCAACCAAGAACGCGGCTTTTTCGACGGTGCCTGCCTGCTGCTGAGTGCCGAAGGCCGGGAACACGGGCCGCACCGGCTGGAATTCTCCGGTCTGCCCGACCATTGGCAGATTGCCACCACCCTGCCCGCGCCGGCGGAAAACGGCGGCAATGTTCCGTCATTCGGCACGGAACAACCCCTCCGAACCGTTTTTCAGGCGGCCTCTTATGCCGAAATCATCGACCACCCCGTAGAAATGGGCCATATCGAATATTTGGATTTCACCGCCTGCGGCATTCCCCACCGCATCGCCCTGAGCGGCGACTATCCCGATTTCGACCGCGAACGCCTGCGCTTCGACGTGCAGAAAATCTGCGAAGCCGAGCTGAAAATGTTCGACTCGCCCGCACCGTTCAAACATTATCTGTTCCTGCTCTATCTGGGCGACCATATTTACGGCGGCCTGGAACACCTCGACAGTACCGCCCTGCACGCCGACCGCCTCAGTCTGCCCCGTATCGGCCTGAACGCGCCCGATGATGCCTATATCCAACTGCTCGGCCTGATTGCTCACGAGTATTTCCACGCATGGAATGTCAAATCCATCAAACCGGCCGCATTCATGCCCTACCGGCTCGATGAAGAAAGCCATACCGAACAATTGTGGGCATTTGAAGGCATCACATCTTATTACGACGACCTGATGCTGGTGCGCAGCGGCGTCATCAGCCAAACCGATTATCTCAACCTGTTGGCCAAAAATCTGACCCGTGTGCAGCAGGGCGGAGGGCGTTTGCAGCAAACCTTGGCCGAATCCAGCTTTGCCGCCTGGCACAAATACTACAAACAGGACGAAAACAGCCCCAATGCGATTGTCAGCTACTACCAGAAAGGCGCGCTGGCGGCCTTGTGCCTCGACCTGTTCATCCGCGAACGCAGCGGCGGCCGTCAAAGTCTCGACGACGTGATGCGCACGCTCTACCGCGACTACCTGGCCGACGGTAAAGGCATTGAAGAACGGGCGTGGCAACGCCGCTGTCAGGAAATCACCGGTTTGGATTTAACCGCCTTTTTTCAGACGGCCTTATATTCCACCGACGACCTGCCGCTGGAAAACTGCCTGTCCGCTGCCGGTATCGCTCTGCAATGGCACGCCCTGCCGCGCAGCCACGGCGGCGGCTTGTGCAGCCAATGGCCCGAGCCGCAGCCCGCAACCGATTTCGGCGCGCGCTACACACAAACCGGCAACGGCATCACGCTCAGCCACATTGCCAACGGCAGCAGCGCGGAAACGGCCGGTTTGAGTCCGGGCGATACCGTTATCGCCGCCGACGGCTACGCCTGTACCGACTTTGCCGCCATCTGGCAGAACGTCCGCCCAGGCCACCGCCTGACGCTGCACTATTTCCGCCAAGGCGTATTGAAACAGACCGTCCTCACCGCCCTGCCCGCTGCCGCCGACACCGCGCTTTTGCGCATCGAAAACGAAAGCAAACTGCACGCATGGCTGCACACCGTCTAAACTGCCTGCCAAACGCATTATTCTCATATTCAGACGGCCTTCACCCGCCCCAAGCCGTCTGAATATCGGATTGCGGGCAGATTTTCATAACGCGGCCACGCCACCCGAAAACCGGCAGCACGCCAAACCTTTCGAGCCGGTGTCCAAGCGGTAACCGTTTCACGGTTTACAAAACCGCGACCGATACCGTTCCGTTTCCGCACCTGCCGTGGTTGGTGTCCGGCAGAAAAATCCGTATGTCGGACAGATGGTTGCCGACGTGCAAACGCCGTTTTTACTGTTTTCCTGTTTGAATAAACACCCGAAAGGACAGACCATGCCTGTTTACCGTTTAAGCGACGCCCTCTATACCGCACCCCAATTAGATGCCGAAACCGTCCGCACCGCGGCAGATTTGGGTATCCGCAGCGTTGTCTGCCACCGCCCCGACGGCGAAGAACCCGACCAGCCCTCTTTTGCCGACATACAGCGGCTGCTCGCCGCACACGGCATTATCCACAGCCGCCACCAGCCCACCGCCGCTCCGCACATCAGCGCAGCCGATGCCGCCGCGTTCCAAGCCCTGCTTGACGAACTGCCCGCCCCGACGCTGGCCTACTGCCGCACCGGCACCCGCTCTTCTTTACTGTGGGCGATGACCGAAGCGGCCAAAGGCCGCCCTGCCGAAGCACTGACAGCACATATTGCCGCGCAGAGCGGCTTGAACTTGCAGCCGTTCGCCGACCGCATAACCGCCGTACAGAAAGGGTAAAAAAAACCGAAAACCGCCTGCCCGTTTTTTCAGCAGGCCGTTTTTCAGACGGCCTTTCAGCCGCTTAACCGCTTTATCCACAAACTGCCCACATCTTTGCCCCGCCGCCGTGCGGATAATCCGGCTGCCGCCATCTGGCAGCCCTGAATGCTTTCGCGTATTATCGCGGCAGGTTTCTTTTGCCGTACCGCTTGATCTCAGGCCGTACCGCAAAATATCCCGCTTTTTTGAAAGACAACCATGCTGCCCAGCATTCCCTTACCCAAAGACATCGTCCGCCCTCCCGAAACCGTTCTGGTCAATATCACGCCTCAGGAAACCCGCGTTGCCGTTTTAGAAGCCAATAAAATCTGCGAACTGCACATCGAGCGCAACAGCGGGCAGGGATTGGTCGGCAATATTTATCTGGGCGTGGTCCGGCGCGTGCTGCCCGGAATGCAGAGTGCGTTTATCGACATCGGCTTGGAACGCGCCGCTTTCCTGCACATTGTCGATGTGCTGGAACAGCGGCAAAACCCCGATGCCGCCCAACGCATCGAACATATGCTGTTTGAAGGGCAGACGGTTTTGGTGCAAGTCATCAAGGATCCCATCAACTCCAAAGGCGCGCGCCTTTCCACCCAGATTTCACTGGCCGGCCGCTTCCTGGTCCACCTGCCGCAAGACCGGCACATCGGTGTTTCCCAGCGCATCGAAGACGAAGAAGAGCGCAACAGCCTGCGCGAACGCCTGAACAACCTGCTGCCGCCCGAAGCCGGACGCGGCTATATTATCCGTACCAGCGCAGAAACCGCTACCGATGCCGAGCTGCAAGCCGACATCGACTATCTCACCAAAGTCTGGGCCGACATCCAACATCAGGCCAAAACCCGCCCGCCCGAAACCCTGCTCTACCAAGACCTGCCGCTGGCTTTGCGCGTCCTGCGCGATATGTTCAGTGGAAACACGCGCGAAATTCTGGTCGATTCCACCGAAAACTTCCATAAAATGCAGGCCTTCGCCACACAATATGTCCAAGGTGCCGTCAACCGGCTGAGCCTGTTCCAAGGCGAACGCCCGCTGTTTGAAACCCACAACGTCGAAGCCGAAATCAACCGCGCCCTCCAACCGCGCGTCAATCTCAACTTCGGCAGCTACCTGATTATCGAAGCCACCGAAGCCATGACCACCATCGATGTCAATACCGGCGGCTTCGTCGGCGCGCGCAACTTCGACGAAACCGTCTTCAAAACCAATCTGGAAGCCTGCCACGCCATTGCCCGCGAACTGCGCCTGCGCAATCTGGGCGGCATCATCATCATCGACTTTATCGACATGGCTTCCGATGCCCACCGCGAAACCGTTTTACAGGAACTGGCCAAAGCCTTGGGATTCGACCGCACCCGCGTTACGCTCAACGGTTTTACCAGTCTCGGACTGGTCGAACTGACCCGCAAGCGCACCCGGGAAAACCTCAGCCATGCCCTGTGCGAAGCCTGTCCGACCTGTCAGGGCAGAGGCCGTCTGAAAACCCCGCAGACCGTCTGCTATGAAATCCAGCGCGAAATCGTACGCGAAAGCCGCCGTTTCGATGTCAAACAATTCCGCATCCTGGCCTCGCCCGAAGTCATCGACCTGTTTCTCGACGAAGAATCACAATCACTGGCCATGCTGATCGACTTTATCGGCAAACCGATTTCCCTGGCCGTCGAAAACAGCTACACGCAGGAACAATACGACGTTGTATTACTGTAACCACGCCCCGAAGGAACCATCATGAATCACGGCAACGAAACCGTTTGGCAGACCATCCGCAATGAAACCCAACAGGCCGCCGCCGAAGAGCCTGCACTGGCCAGCTTCCTGCACATGACCGTATTGCGCCACAACGCACTGCTGCGCGTACTGGCCTTCCACCTGTCCAGTAAATTGGCCAACCCCACTATGGACGCGCGCACCCTCTACGAACTCTTTCTCGGCGCGCTGCAAAACCACCCCGAAATCGAAAATGCCGTTGTCGCCGACATCCGCGCCTGCTACGAGCGCGACCCCGCCTGCGACCAATACAGCCTGCCCCTGCTCTATTTCAAAGGCTTCCATGCCATTCAGGCACACCGCATCAACCACTGCCTGTGGCAGCAGGGGCGGAAAACTTTGGCCTATTTTCTGCAAAACCGCGCATCCGAAGTGTTCGGCGTCGATATCCACCCCGCCGCCCGCTTCGGCAGCGGCATCATGTTCGACCACGGCACCGGCATCGTCATCGGCGAAACCGCCGTATTGGGCAACGATATTTCCATTCTGCACGGCGTTACCCTCGGCGGTTCGGGCAAAGAGTCTGGTGACCGCCACCCCAAAATCGGCGACGGCGTGATGATTGGTGCCAATGCCTCCGTGTTGGGCAATATCCGCGTCGGCAGCTGCGCCAAAATCGGCGCGGGCAGCGTCGTTGTTGCCGATGTCCCGGCCAATACCACCGTCGTCGGCGTACCCGCCCGCGCCGTAGGCAACAAACGCCTTACCCGACCTGCCGAAGAAATGGATCAAAACTTCTACATCTGAGTTGTTTTAAATTATCTTTTAAAACCGAAATTTAAATTAAAACCACACAAAACGGCCCGCAAAACACTTGCCGCCCGATATTTTTTTTGATTTAATCGCGTCTTCGCTTCAAGCAAACGGGTGATTAGCTCAGTTGGTAGAGCGTCTGCCTTACAAGCAGAATGTCGGCGGTTCGACTCCGTCATCACCCACCAAGTTTCCTTTGCCGCATTGAAACGGCAATGCGCGGCGGTAGCTCAGTTGGTTAGAGTATCGGCCTGTCACGCCGAGGGTCGCGGGTTCGAGCCCCGTCCGCCGCGCCACCATATTCAGGGTGATTAGCTCAGTTGGTAGAGCGTCTGCCTTACAAGCAGAATGTCGGCGGTTCGACTCCGTCATCACCCACCAAGTTTCCTTTGCCGCCTCAAAACGGCAATGCGCGGCGGTAGCTCAGTTGGTTAGAGTATCGGCCTGTCACGCCGAGGGTCGCGGGTTCGAGCCCCGTCCGCCGCGCCACATCATGCACCGTTCGGGTGCTTTTTTTCTGCCCCACGAAAACACCCAAACCGTACCTGACAAAAATACAGCAGATGCCAAACAGAATGCCCGTCTCTTTCAGACGGCCTTCTATATCGCATATCGCACCAAATCATTCGATATTCTGTTGTTCCCCATCCCGTACGGCATTTTGACTGACTCAATTCAACCACTCGGATACAAAAAAAGCAGATTCCCGGGAATCTGCTTATCCGATGTAGCTTTACTTGCTGCAATAATGCTCTACCATACCTTTCAGCTTCTGGCTGGCATGAAACGTTACCACGCGGCGGGCAGTAATCGGCACTTCTTCGCCGGTTTTCGGATTGCGGCCGGGCCGCTGCGGTTTGTCGCGCAATTGGAAGTTGCCGAAACCGGAAATTTTGATTTCTTCGCCGCGCTCCAAGGTCGCACGGATTTCTTCAAAAAAAAGCTCAACGATTTCTTTGGCATCGTTTTTGGTTACATTGCTGACTTTTTCCACCAAAATATCGGCCAATTCTGCTTTTGTTAAGGTCATTTTTTGTCCTTCTATTTTATTAAGGGCGGGATTCTACCCGTTTTTACATAAAATTCAAGAAAATATCGAAAATTTTATCCGCGCAGGCGTGCACCGGCCGCCTCCGCCGCCGCAATCATTTGCGCCATCAGCGGTTCGACTGTTTCGTCAGTCAGCGTGGCTTCGCCATCTTGAAGCAGAATTTTCACCGCCATGCTCTTCATACCTTCCGGCAGCCCCGTGCCGCGATAAACATCGAAAACGGCAATATCCTGCACCAACTTGTTGTCTACGCGTTTGAGCGCGGCCAATAAATCGTCATGGCTGACCGCTTCCGCCATCACAAACGCCAAGTCGCGGCGTACGGGTTGAAATTTGGATACGGGGCGGTATGCCGTTTTTTGCGTGGCCAATACCGCAGTCATATCGATTTCGAATACCAAAGGTGCTTGCGGCAAACCGTATTTTTGCAACCATTGCGGATGCAGTTCGCCGATAAAGCCGATGACCCGGCCGTCTGAAACTATTTCCGCCGTACGCCCCGGATGCAGCGCGGGGTGTTCTGCCTTCACAAATGATACTGCCCGGTTGCCGAGCAAATCTTCGGCATCGCCTTTGACATCGTAGAAATCGGCCGCGCGGTCGGCCGCGTCCCACTGTTCGGGATAAGCCGCACCGTAAACCAAACCGCCCAAACGCTCGTTCTGCACAAAACGGCCGTCTGAATCTTTGCCGAACACGCGGGCAATTTCAAAGACCCGCACCCGGTTTTGTTTGCGGTTGAGATTATTTTGCAGAATTTCCACCAAACCGCCGATCAGGGTCGAACGCATCACGCTGTATTGCGCCGCCAGCGGGTTTTGCAGGCGGATAGGGTTTTCGTTGGCGGCAAAATCGCGCTCCCATGCTTCGTCTACAAAAGCGTAACTGACCACTTCCTGATAGCCGCGCGCGGCCATCTGGCGGTAAACGGCAAAACGGCTGCGGCGGGTTTCCGGCAGCACCGGCATTTTCAGACGGCCCGAAGTCGCATCGTCGGGAATGTTTTCATAGCCGTAAACTCGGGCGATTTCTTCGATTAAGTCGGCTTCGATTTCAATATCGTAACGGAAGCTCGGCGATATGGCTTGCAGGCCGTCTGAAATTTTTTCCGGCTGCAAACCGAGCGCGGCCAAAATGGTTTCCATCCGCGCTCCATCAATCGCCACGCCCAGCATTCTTTCCACCCGTGCGGTACGTACGGCCACGGTTTTGCGTTCAGGCAGACTGCCCACTGCTTCGACTATTTCGCCTGCCGCGCCGCCGCAAATCTGCAACACCAGCTCCGTTGCCCGCTCGACGGCATCGCGTTGCAGTTCAAAATCCACGCCGCGCTCGAAACGGAACGACGAATCCGAACCGAAACCGTATTGGCGGGATTTGCCGGCGATGGTTTCGGGCGTGAACCATGCTGCTTCCAGCACGATATTTTGAGTGCCGTCTGAAACCGCGCTCGCTTCACCGCCCATCAGACCGGCCATACTCAATGCGCCCCGCTCATCGGCCACCACCAGCGTATTTTCCGCCAGGGTAACCGTTTTTTCGTTCAGACAGGCCAGCGTTTCGCCTGCCTGTGCACGGCGCACCACCAGACTGCCCGTCAATTTGTCGGCATCGAAAACGTGCATCGGCTGGCCGAGTTCCAACATCACATAATTACCGATGTCCACCAGCGCACAAATGCTGCGGATACCGCTGCGCGCCAAACGCTGTTTCATCCATTCCGGCGTCGGCGCGGCCGCATCGACATTTTCCACCACACGGCTCAAAAAACGGCCGCAGTCTTCCGGCGCATCAATGCGCACCGCCTGCGTTTTCGCACTCTGCACGGAAGCCGTCTGAATTTCAGGCGGCGTAAAAGGACAGCCCGTCAGCGCGGCCACTTCGCGCGCCAAGCCTTTGATGCTCAAACAGTCTGCGCGGTTGGGCGTGATTTTCAGCGTCAAAACCGTGTCGTCCAAATCCAAATATTCGCGGATATTGAGGCCGACGGGCGCATCGGCAGGCAGAATATGCAGGCCGTCCACACCGTCATCAGGCAAACCCAATTCATCGGTGGAACACAGCATACCGTTGGAAACCTGCCCGCGCATCTTGGTGGGCTTAATTTTGAAATTGCCCGGCAAAACCGCGCCCGGCAAGGCACACGGTACTTTAACGCCCGCTTTCACATTCGGCGCGCCGCACACGATTTGAATCAGCTCACCCGTCCCCGCATCGACTCGGGTAATATTCAGGCGGTCGGCATCAGGGTGTTTTTCCACCGATTTCACTTCGGCCACAACCACGCCGTGAAACGCCGGCGCAGCCGATTCGGTTTCCTCCACTTCCAAACCGGCCATCGTCAAAAGATGCGCCAGCTTATCGGCAGAAAGATGGGTATGGGCTTGGGTTTTGAGCCACGAGTAGGAAAATTGCATGGTTAATCTCTATAAAATCTTATTTTTAAATCAACGATAAAATGAATCATCTACATCACAGGCAGATTTCAGACGGCCTCTTGAAGCACCCGATACTGTCTGAGAATAATATTCCGAAATTCCGGGCCGATAACACCCCAATCGACAATATCCACCTTCCAAGGCAAATCGGATTGGGAAAAATCGTCTTTTAATGCGGCATGAACCGCCAAAGGCAACGGCCGGTTGCCGATCACGGCCAAATCCAAATCAGAATACATTCTGGCCGTACCGTTCACACGGGAACCGAATGCCCAAACAGCGTGTTGCGGCACATTTTTCCGCAAAATCCGACACACAATCTCGCGCTCTTGAGGTGTAATATCCAGTTTATTCATGATGTTGAGACAATCTGCGTTGCAGTTGGCCCAGCAGGAAAGCCGCTTCCTGCAAAAACTGCTCGATACCGGCAACCACAGCCAATGCCACAGCTTCATCATACGTATGACTCGTACGGCTGCGCATATCGCGGTACTGCCGCCAATCCGCCCAATTGCCGAGCAGCAAGTCCTGCTCATTGGCGGTGCGGATCAAATCCTGAAAAGCCATTTGGTCGAACTGTACCGGATTGGCCGATGTTTCCGCCAAATAACGCTTCAAGATTTTATGGCTGATTTCATATGTAAACTCAAACCGCTGAATCAGACCGTCGCGGATTTGATCGTCACCGACATCTTGCAGGTAACGCTGCCAACCTTCCTCCAACCGCTTCACTGCATTCGCCAGTGGTGTCAAACTGAGTACACTCATGGTTTTATCCCCCAACATCGGATTTCAGACGGCCCAGATCAATCGGCCACGCTAATCCGCCCTTCCAGATAAGGCACACAATAGCCACCGACGGTTACGCCGTCTTCATCAACGCTGCAATAAAGACGGCCGCCGCGTGCGGAAGCCTGAAAAGCGTATAAAGTCCTCCTGCCCAGCGCGGCAGCCCAATAAGGCGCAAGGCCGGCATGAATCGAGCCGGTTACTGCATCTTCGCTGCCGCCGTTGGCCGGCCAGAAATAGCGTGAAACAAAATCATATCCGCCGCCTTCGGCCGCAGCGGTCGCCACCACATCGTAAGGTGCCAGCTGTTTTAAATACGCATCATCGGTTTGCAGCGCGCGGACATCGGATTCGCGGCCATACACGGCAAAATAAGCCTGTGGGTTGCGCAACACTTTTTCCGGCCGGACACTCAAACCTTGCAGCAAGGCATCGGGAACGGTATCGAGCGGTTCGGGCGCACGGTTGGGGAAACGCATTTCGATGCGCCCGCCTGCCTGCTCAATCCGCATTTCGCCCACAGCGGGCGCGTAAACCGACAGACTCTGCCACGCGGTATGACGCTGGAACAGCACCCAAGAAGCCGCCAGCGTGGCATGGCCGCAAAAATCCACTTCCAGCAAAGGCGAAAACCAGCGAATATCGAAACACGCATCGCCTTTTTGCACGACAAACGCCGTTTCGGCCAGATTGTTTTCGGCGGCAATCTGCTGCATCACGCCCTCGGGCAGCCATGCGTCCAGCAACACTACCGCCGCCTGATTGCCGCGAAACGGCACATCGCTAAACGCATCAACAATATAAATCGGATATTGCGCCATCACACTCTCCCCAAATCCGCCCCTGCGGCCGTTTTTTCGGATATTCAGACGGCCGAAGCCGTCAACGGGGTATTTCAGGCCGTCTGAATATTCAGCGGAACTGCTTCAAAAAATTCAAATCATTGTCGAAAAACAGGCGCAAATCGTTTACGCCGTAGCGCAGCATAGCGAAGCGGTCGAGGCCGATGCCGAAAGCGAAACCGGTGTACTGTTCAGGATCGATATTCACGTTTTTCAACACATTAGGGTGCACCATGCCGCAGCCGCCGACTTCCAGCCATTTGCCGTTGTCGCCCATGATGTCGATTTCGGCGGAAGGCTCGGTAAACGGGAAAAACGACGGCCGGAAGCGCACCTGCAAATCGTCTCGCTCGAAGAAGCGGCGGATAAAGTCGGTGAACACGGCTTTCAAATCGGCCATGCTCACACCCTCTTCCACCCACAAACCTTCGCATTGGTGGAACATGGGCGAATGGGTGGCGTCGCTGTCCACGCGGTACACGCGGCCGGGCGCGATGATGCGGACCGGCGGATTTTTTTTGTCCAGCATATAGCGGATCTGAATCGGCGAAGTGTGCGTGCGCAGCACATCGCCGTTTTCGACGTAAAACGTGTCCTGCATGGCGCGTGCGGGGTGGTTTTTCGGGATATTGAGGGCTTGGAAATTGTGGAAATCGTCTTCGATTTCGGGGCCGTCGGCCACTTCGAAGCCCATGCCGTGAAAAAGTTCGACCACGCGTTGCAGGGTCAGGGTAACGGGGTGCAGGCCGCCGGAAGTCTGGCCGCGGCCGGGCAGGGTAACGTCCAAAGCCTCGGCTGCCAGTTGTGCCTGCAGTTTGGCGGCATGAAAGGCATCGCGCTTTTGATTGTAGGCCGTCTGAAAGCGGTTTTTACATTCGTTGATGTGGGCACCGACGGTTTTTTTCTCTTCGGGCGGCAGGCTGCCGAGCTGTTTGAGCAAGGCGTTCAGTTCGCCGGTTTTACCCATGTAGCGGGCTTTCACCAGCTCCAATTCTTGAACATCGGCGGCCGCTTCGACGGCGGCAATGCCGGCGGCGGCAATTTGATCTACATTCTGCATAGTGGTCGGGATTCGGAGATTGGGTTACTCGGCCGCCTGCCGGACTGCTGCGGACGGCGGGTTTTCAGACGGCCTGATGAAGCTCGGATTTTAACGTATTTCGGCGGCAATTTAAATTGCGGCGGCAAAAAACCGTCCCTGTCCGATGCGGATTTATTTTCCGCTTCCCGCCTTTTCGGCAGAAATTTACCGTAAAATAGCAGCCTTGTTTATCTTTCTTGTATCCGGGACTCAAAATGAACGGCATCAGTTTGCAAAAAATCTATTCGGGCAAAGTGCGCGATCTGTATGAAATCGACGATAAACGTATGTTGATGGTGGCCTCCGACCGTTTATCCGCGTTTGATGTGATTCTGGACGACCCGATTCCGGGCAAAGGCGAAATTCTGACCCAGATTTCCAATTTCTGGTTCGACAAACTCGCCCACATCATGCCCAACCACTTTACCGGCGATTCTGTTTACGATGTGCTGCCGAAAGCGGAAGCCGATTTGCTGGCCAAACGCGCGGTCGTAGCGAAAAAACTCGAACCGGTCAAAGTAGAAGCGATTGTGCGCGGCTATCTGGCGGGCAGCGGCTGGAAAGACTATCAGAAAACCGGTGCAGTATGCGGCATTGCCTTGCCCGAAGGCCTGCGCGAAGCGGAAAAACTGCCCGAAGTGATTTTCACGCCGTCGACCAAAGCCGCCGTGGGCGATCACGACGAAAACATCAGCTATGAAGCGTGCGAAGCGGTTATCGGTAAAGAGTTGGCCGCACAAGTGCGCAACAAAGCCATTGCGCTCTACACCGAAGCGGCCGCCTACGCCGAAACGCGCGGGATTATTATCTGTGATACCAAATTCGAGTTCGGTCTCGACGAAAACGGCACGCTGACTTTGATGGACGAAGTGCTGACCCCCGATTCCAGCCGTTTCTGGCCGGCCGGTCAGTACCGCGTCGGCAGCAATCCGCCCTCGTTCGACAAACAGTTTATCCGCGACTGGCTGGAAGCGGCAGGCTGGAACAAACAGGCTCCCGCACCGCGCGTGCCTGCCGATGTGATTGCTCAAACCATGGAAAAATACCGCGAAGCCCTGCAGCTGCTCAGCGGCAGCTGCTGATAACAGGTTATCAAAAGGCCGTCTGAAAAACAGTTATCTGCGTTTTCAGACGGCCTTTTGGACGGTTTCCGTGTCGGTGAGCGTGCGCGTTTTTTACCCGTTTCCTCTCTGGATTTATCTGTTGAAAATCATGTCGGATTCAAGAATCCGACCTACCAAATTCAGGCGGGCGGGTGCGTTTTTACACGTTGCACCTTCGGATTTGCCTGTTGCGAATCATGTCTGTCGGATTCGAGAATCCGACCTACCGAATCAACGTAGGTCGGATACTTGTATCCGACACCATTCAACCACACCATTCAACCACAACCTGAACAATGCCGTCTGAAAAGCGCAACCTGCTGTTTTCAGACGGCCTCTGCCTCCTATACTTTTCGTGCCTGCAAGGCCAGGAACATCATGGCCACATTGATGGAATCGTTCAGCGCATCATGGCGCGGCAAGTCGGGAATGGCGAGTTTGCGTATCATGCTGGCCATACGCAGATCGACATAGCTGTCATAATATTTGTTTTTGGTTTCCTGACGGTGATAAAGCGCGGATACTTCTATCCGGCGGTTGGGCAGGCGTATGCCCAGCATCGGGCGCAGGAATTTATTGACCATCGCCACATCGTAATCCAAAAAATAACCCACCACCGGCCGGCCGCCGACAAAATCGAGAAACTGCCGCAACGCGGTTTCAATATCGAGGCCGTTGCGCAAGTCTTTCGGCCGCAGTCCGTGAATCGTTACATTGGCGGCTTCCATCATACCTTCGGGCTTGACCAGTACATAAAACGGTTCGCTGGTCAGCACGGCATTGTCTTTGATTTTGACCGCGCCGATGGAAATAATTTCTCCTTCTTTCACGTTCAGGCTGGTGGTTTCGCAATCGAAACTGACGTATTCACCGTGATACGGACGCTCGTCGAACAGATAAGCGTATTGCGGGTGTTTCAGCATCAGGCGGTCGCGGCGGCGCTGTATGGCGCGGATCAGATTCATACGGCCTCCTCAGGCGTTCAAATGGAAATGTTGACGCACAAAGCCTTTGAAGCGTTTCACCACCTGTAAAGATTCTTTGAGCAGGTCGCGTTCCAAAGTCGAGAGGCTGTGAATATCCAACTGGTTCGGCTGCGTCACACGTCCCTCGTGCAGCGTTGCCAGCCCCGCTTTCAGGCGCATTTCCATTAAAAACCGGTAGGCCTCCGCCACGTCCTGCGCCAGCTGCTCCTCCATCACGCCTAACTGGGCCAGCCGTTTGAGCCGTTCGAATGTATTGGTTTCCGCCAGGCGCGCTTCCAACGCCAACGCACGCACGCCGTGTACCACCGGAAACAGTCCCATTTTTTTCACGTCCATACGCTCTTCGCGGCCGCGGTGCAGCAGTTGGGCGAAAAATCCCCTGCTGTGGCTGTCGAACTGCTCGACCGCGCGGGCAAACGTCATCAGCATACCGGCATCCTTGCTCATCACGCTGCGCAGATGTGCTTTTACTTCGTCCAGCAGAGTGCTGTCCCCCGCCACCGGTTTGGCATCGATAAAAATCGCCAGATTCATCATCGCTTCGGGCGACGCAGCGCGCAGCCAGCCCGATACGGTCTGTTTAAATTCGCCTGCCGGTTTGCGCCACTGCGGGTTGTTTACCATAATTCTGCCCGCACAGGGCGGGTAGCCGAACCGTTCGAGCGTGGCGGAAAACTGCGCGGCCGCCGCTTCGGCCGTCTGAATATCTGCACCTTCGCGGATAATCAGCGCATTGTCCTGATCGGTTTTCAGAATCTGCTCGCCGCGCCCTTCCGACCCCATCACTATCAGGCAGGATTGCGCATAAAGGCTTTCGGGCGCAATCAGCCGCCACGCTTTTTCAAACAGGCTGCTGTTGAGTACCTGCATCAATTGTGCCAGCTGCGGCGCGCCCAAGCCGTTCTTGCGCAGCACGCGCACCGATTCGTTCATCTGTGCGGCAATCGCCGCCAAATCGTCCAGCGTGTCTGCCCTTTCCAGCCGCTGTGCTACCAGATGGCTGTGGTTGGACAGATAGGCCAACACATCAATCTGCTCCAATGCCCCCACCGGTTCGCCGTTTTCGGTAACCACCACGCGCTGGATTTTGTGCTGCGTCATGCGCAGTAAGGCGTGGAAGACAAAATCGTCAATGTCGATACTGATCAGGTCGAATGTCGCCCAACGGTGGGCCGCATCGCTGCCGGACACCCCCTCAATGACAATATTGCGGAAGGCCGATTCGGTAAACAGCCCCACACGTTTGCCGTGGCGCACCAGCAGAGATTTGGTTTTGGCCGTTTTCATCATTTGTGCCGCAGCCAAAACCGTCGCCCCCTCTTCCAGCCATACCGCTCCGTGGCGGTAGGCATCGCGCACCTTGGCCGTAAACAGTCCCGCCATCTGTTCTTCGTCCCGCCCCGCCGACAGGCTGGACAGTTTTTCCGCCGCCGAGGCGTAGCAATATGCGCCGAAACGGCTGTTGGAGTGAATCAGCGTCTGCACGGCCGCTTTCGGAATGCGGTACAGCAGCGTGTCTTCGGCGGCGGTAAACAGATTGGGCGTACTGCCCTGCATCAGTGCGCGCGCGTCAAACGTGTCCCACACATGATAGAGCGCGGCCACTTCGCCGTCTTCACCGCTTTCTTTGACCACACCCTTAATCACTACATACAGATGTTCGATCGCCGCCTGCGGCCGGATAATCGGCTCTTCTTCGGCAAAAAACACAATATCCACCGCTTTTTGCAGCAACTGCCGCTCACCCGCGTCCAAACTGTCGAACGGGGCATGACTGAAATCGAAACGCTCCATTTTTTCTCCCTTTGCCCGTGTTTGTCATAAACGGCATTATGTATCCGCGGCCGTCTGAAAATCAATCGGCAGCGGTTTTCAGACGGCCTATACACCCGCTGCTCCGCACCCGGCAGGCACCCTGAAACCCTTCCGTTTTTTGCCGAAAATACAGACCGTTCTGTGCTATAATTTGTCGACTTTTTTATCAATATCCGCTTTATCGTTCAAGGAATGTCCATGGACGGCATCAATGCCCTCTTTCTGATTATCGCTTCACTGCTGTTTGTCAGCGTCATCGCATCGCGCGTTTCCACCCGCCTCGGGATGCCGCTGCTGCTGGTTTTCCTCGGCGTGGGTATGCTGGCAGGGGAAGAAGGCATCGGCGGCATCAAATTCGACAACTTCATGGGTGCCACCATGATCGGCCAGCTTGCACTGGCGATTATCCTGCTCGACGGCGGCCTGCGCACCAAGCTGGAAAGTTTCCGCATCGCGCTCAAACCGGCCGCCGTTTTGGCCAGCTGGGGCGTATTGGCCACGGTGGCGCTGCTGGGCGTATTTGCCACCTTCTATCTCGGCATCGACTGGCGGCTCGGCCTGCTGATGGCCGCAATTGTCGGCTCCACCGATGCGGCGGCGGTATTTTCGCTGATGCGCAGCAGCGGCGTACGCCTCAACTCGCGGATTCTCGCCACGCTCGAGCTGGAAAGCGGCCTGAACGACCCGATGGCGATTCTGCTGGTAACCGCCTTAATCGGCCTGATTATGAGTCCGGCCGACATGGGGGCGGGGGCGATGTTGTGGATGCTGGCCAACCAGCTCCTGCTCGGCCTGCTGTTCGGTTACGGCGCGGGTAAATTTCTGGCACGGCTCTTGGCGCGTATCCATTTGGCCGAAGGGCTGTACGCCATTCTGATTGCCTCCGGCGGTCTCTTGCTGTTTGCCGTGACCAATCTGCTGGGCGGCAGCGGCTTTCTGGCGGTATACTTAGCCGGGGTATTCATCGGCAATTCGCGCAACCACTCTACCGAACACGTACTCAATGTGATGGACGGCTTGGCATGGCTGGCGCAGGCATCGATGTTCCTGGTGCTGGGTCTGCTCGTTACACCCAGCCGCCTGCTGGAACACGGTTTCAATTCGCTGGTTATCGCCGCTTTTCTGATTTTGGTCGCCCGCCCGCTGGCCGTCTGGTCGTCGCTGAAATGGTTCCGCTATGCCAAACGCGAGGTGGCCTATATCAGCTGGGTGGGGCTGCGCGGCGCAGTGCCGATTACGCTGGCGATTATGCCGCTGATCGAAGGCGTACCCGGATCGTATCTGCTGTTTAACGTAGCCTTTGCCGTGGTCATCTTGTCGCTGATGATTCAGGGCACGACCATTCCGCTTTTGGCCGGCAAGCTCAAAGTCGTTCTGCCGCCCACGCCCGAACCGCTGGCCTCGCGCGAAGTGTGGCTGGCCGACACGCTGCCCGTTACCCTGCAATCGTTCAAAGTGGAAGCCGATTCCGATGCCGAAAACAGCCATCCCTCGGCCATGACCCGTCAGGAAGAGTTTAGCGAGGGACATCTGTTTGCCTTGGTGCGCAAAGGCGGTACGGTCAATATCCACCCTAGCACCAAAATGCAGGCAGGCGATGTGGCCTGGTATGTTTTGAAAGACGGCTTGGGCTGTGATTTTGCCAAACAGTTTGCCGACCGCAAGCTCAGTCAGGACCAGCAGCAGTTCTACGGCGAATTTATCCTCAACCCCGAAACCAAAGTCGGTGATCTGGCCATGGCCTACGGTTTGAACATCGAGCAGGCGCAACAATCCCTGACACTGGTCGATCTTTTCCGCGAACACTTCGGCGAAATGCCCGTAGCCGGCGACCGCATTGCGCTGAACGGCTTTGAAATCACAGTCAAAGAGCTGGACGGGCGCAGCTATATCCAATCGTTCGGCCTGAAAATGCCCAAGCCGCACGCCGAGGCCGTCTGAAACCGCCCAACTGCCGCCCTGCCGATAAAGTCTTAAAGGAGCCGCTGATGTACTGGTTTGCCGCCGCCGTTACCGTTTTCATTATCGAAATGTTTCTCGGTACCGCTTATCTGCTGATTCTCGGTGCCGCCCTGACCGGCGGCGCCATCGTATCCCTGTTTTCAGACGGCCTGACACTGCCCGTTCTGACAACCGCAGTGCTCAGTGCCGCAGGCCTGATTTGGTTCTACCTGCCGCAAAACAGGCGCAGCCGCCGGCCGGATAGAGAAGATACCGGCGATTTGGACATCGGCCAAACCGTCCAAGTCGTCCGTCATCTGCACACCGACCACTACGAAGTGGCCTACCGGGGCACATTCTGGCAGGCACGCGCCCTCAACCATATGCCCGATTCCGCTGCCACCACCGCCGTCATCAACGGCAAAGAGGGCAACACCCTGCTGGTCCGCCTGCATTAATCCGCTTCCCACCCCAAGGAGACTATGATGGATTTCACTGCCTTTATCAACCTGCCGCTGTTTATTCTGATTGCCGTCATCATTTTCGGCTTCAAGGCCGTCTGTATCGTGCCACAGCAGGAAGCCTATATCGTCGAACGTTTCGGCAAATTCCATAATGTGCTGACCCCCGGCCTGAAATTCGTGGTTCCGATTATGGACCGCGTGGCATACAGGCACACACTGAAAGAAATCCCGCTCGACGTGCCCAGCCAAGTGTGCATTACCCGCGACAACACCCAGCTGACCGTAGACGGCATCATCTATTTCCAAGTGACCGACCCCAAGCTCGCCTCATACGGCACCAGCAACTACATCACCGCAATTACCCAGCTGGCACAAACCACACTGCGTTCGGTAATCGGCCGCATGGAATTGGACAAAACCTTTGAAGAGCGCGAAGAAATCAACCGGGTGGTGGTCGATGCACTGGACGATGCCGCTGTTTCCTGGGGCGTGAAAGTCTTGCGCTACGAAATCAAAGACCTGATTCCGCCGCAGGAAATCCTGCGCGCCATGCAGGCACAAATCACGGCCGAACGCGAAAAACGCGCCCGCATTGCCGAATCGGAAGGCCGCAAAATTGAGCAGATCAATCTGGCCAGCGGCCAGCGCGAAGCCGAAATCCAGCAGTCCGAAGGCGAGGCGCAGGCTGCGATTAATGCGTCCAACGGCGACAAAGTCGCCAAAATCAATCAGGCTCAGGGCGAAGCTGAAGCCCTGCGTCTGGTGGCCGGAGCCAGTGCCGACGCCATCCGCATGGTAGCCGAGGCGATACGCGCGCCCGGCGGCGAAGAAGCAGTCAAACTGAAAGTAGCCGAACAATATGTCGAAGCCTTCGCCAAACTGGCCAAAGAAAACAATACGCTGATTATGCCCGCCAATGTGGCCGACATCGGCAGCCTGGTGGCCGCCGGTATGAAAATTGCCGAAGGCGGAAAAACGTCCCGATAACGGCACCGCTCCGGCCGTCTGAAAACTGCCGCCGTGTGTTTTCAGACGGCCTGATTCCCGTGTTCTCCATGATGATCCCGATTACCCTGCCCCAACCCGCCCGTCTGAGTATCCTGCCGCCGCTTTCGCTTTACGTGCACATTCCGTGGTGTATTCAGAAATGCCCGTACTGCGACTTCAATTCGCATACTGCCAAAATCCGTCCCGACGAAACAGCCTATATCGACGCGCTTTTAACCGATTTGGAAAGCGAGCTGCCGCATATCTGGGGACGGCCGGTAGAAACGGTCTTTATCGGCGGCGGCACGCCCAGCGTATTTTCCGCTGCCGCCATCGACCGGCTGCTCAACGGCATACGCGCCCGCCTGCCGCTGCAACCGGGCGCAGAAATCACGCTGGAAGCCAATCCCGGCACTTTCGAGCGCGAAAAATTCGCCGGTTTCCGCCAAGCGGGTGTTACCCGTCTGTCCATCGGCGTGCAGAGTTTCCACAACCCCTCGCTGCACGCGCTGGGGCGCATTCACAATCAGACCGAAGCACTGCGCGCCATCGAAGAAGCAGTCAAACTGTTCGAGCAGGTCAATATCGATTTGATGTATGCCCTGCCGAATCAAACCGTACAGGCTGCCGTCCGCGATGTGGAAACCGCCGTACAGAGCGGTGTCAGCCACATCAGTGCTTATCATTTGACCATGGAGCCGAACACCCCTTTCGGCCACACCCCGCCGGCCGGCCTGCCGCAGGACGATGCGGCGCAGGACATCGAAGATGCCGTCCACGGAACCCTGCGTCTGGCCGGTTTCGAGCATTACGAAACCAGCGCGTTTACCCGCAACGGCCACTACTGCCGCCATAATCTCAATTACTGGCAGTTTGGCGACTATATCGGTATCGGTGCCGGCGCACACGGCAAAATTTCCAAACACAACGGCATCGAGCGCACCGTCCGCCGCCGCCACCCCAACGACTATCTGGCCGCCGTCGCCGCCGATGCCGCTTCGGCAGCAGAACGCCGGTCCGTTGCCGCAGCCGATCTGCCGTTTGAATTTATGATGAATGCCCTGCGCCTGAGCAACGGCGTACCGGCGGATTGGCTGCGGCAACGGACCGGCATTCCGCCCGCAGCCATTGCCGCCGAAATCAAACAGGCCGTCTCACTCGGTCTGCTCGATTCCGACCCTGCCCGCTTCGCCCCCACCGAACAAGGCAGACGGTTTCTCAATAATTTATTGCAGTGCTTTTTATAGACAAGGCGCGCAAACAGGCCGTCTGAAAACTCCCTACCACTGTTTTCAGACGGCCTGTCCAGAAATATACCAACAGCGTCATCAGCAAGCTGGTGCAATCCGCAGAACCATCCGTCGAAAAGCCTGTTTCCCGACCCCGACATCAGCAGTTTGCGAACTGACGCCCTGACAACGCAGTCCGCCGATTCGACAATTCGGTCATCTGCTGGCGAAAACAGCAGTTCGGTTCGAAAACCTTGTCCCATGCGTACCGGGCTGCCATTTTCAGGCGGCCTAAACCGAATTAAACCGATTTTCCCATCTTAAATCTTTTCGCCGCTACTACCGCCGAACCCCATCTGCCACCGTGAGACAGTCTGCTCCATTCATGTCATGAGCAAAAGTCGAACGCAGGTAAGCCGCGCGCAGGCAGTGCAGCCGCCAACAAAAAAACCGAATCCCGTGCAATACACGAAATTCGGTTTTTCCGATTTGATTTCGGCTTTCTTAAAAGAAAGCCGACTATCAGACAACCGGCGGGAAATTACTCGGCAGCAGCCGGAACCACGGCAACGGTAATTTTGGCAACGGCATCGGTATGCAGCGCCACTTCCACTTCATACTCGCCTACGGCTTTGAACGGACCTTCCGGCAGGCGGACTTCCGATTTGGCCGCTTCGATACCGGCAGCACGGATGGCTTCGGCGATGTCGGCATTGGTTACCGAACCGAACAGGCGGCCGTCCACACCGGCTTTTTGGGCAACGGTAATGGTTTGACCGTCCAATTTGGCCTGACGCGCTTGGGCATCGGCCAAAATTTCAGCCTGTCTGGCTTCCAATTCGGCACGGCGTGCTTCAAATTCGGCTTTGTTGGCATCGGTTGCACGTTTGGCTTTGCCTGACGGAATCAGGAAATTGCGCGCATAACCGTTCTTAACGGTTACGATGTCGCCCAGATTGCCCAAACCACCGATTTTTTCTAACAGGATAATTTGCATGGTGTCTTCTCTCCCGAATTATTTATGTTGGTCGGTGTAAGGCAGCAGAGCCAGAAAACGGGCGCGTTTTACGGCAACAGCCAGCTGGCGTTGGTAATGCGCCTTGGTGCCGGTAATGCGGGCGGGAATGATTTTGCCGTTTTCGGTAATGAAATCTTTCAGCAAATCAACTTGTTTGTAATCCACTTCTTGGATTTTTTCAGCCGTGAAACGGCAGAATTTTCTACGTTTGAATGATTGACGAGCCATGTCGTTTTAACCTTTATATTCTTGAATGTTCTGGATACGCAGTATCGGCTTGGGATAGCGCAGGGAGCGCACGGCCAAAAAACCTTCGGCCTGAACCATGATATTCTGCCGATGCTGCCATTGGCAGGCTGCCTCACCGAGCAATTTGGCGGCTATTTCAAACTTGACCAAGCAGGCTTGGCCGTTTTCCTGCTGCCAGGACTCATGCTTCAACACCGCATCAAGCACGGGCACACCTGCCGGTGTATAGCGCAGCTGGCCGTTGTGGCACAGCATGGCGGTGAGAATCAGCGTATTGTCCAATTAAGCCTCGGCGGCTGCCTCTTGCTGCTGGCTGCCCGACAGCAGGTTTTTAGACTTCTCCTCCTTCATCATCGGAGAAGCCTCGGTAACGGCTGCTTTGGTTTGGATAGTCAGATGGCGCAAAACGGCATCGTTGAAGCGGAATGCGGTTTCCAGCTCTTCGATAACGGCCGGCTCAGCTTCCACATTCATCAGCACATAATGCGCTTTGTGGATTTTATTGATCGGATAAGCCAATTGGCGGCGGCCCCAGTCTTCTAGACGGTGGATTTTGCCGTTGTTTTCGGTTACCAGTGCTTTGTAGCGCTCAACCATCGCGGGCACCTGCTCGCTTTGATCCGGATGAACGATAAACACGATCTCGTAATGACGCATGTTATCTCCTTACGGTTTAAAAACAGCCTTCTGCCATGCGGTGCAGAAAGCAAGGTTGCAAAACGCGGCATTATAATGCTTTTTATCCCGGCTGCGCAAGCAGCCTGCGATTTCCCGACCGCCCTGACAGAGGGTGGTTTGGCTGTGGCGTTTTTTTGCCTTTATAATGGCTATACTTAAAAAATTAATTAACTTACCGAAGATACTTATAAATGGCCGTCTGAAAACGGCTGTTCCCGTTTTATGCAAGAATATTCTGCCCCGTCCACTTCTCCTCGAGTAACCGCTATGACCGATTCCGCTGCCCAAACCGCTCTCTCCGGCCTGCCCAACGCCGCAGGCGAAACCGACAAACTGCTGTTTCAGTCGGGACTGGCCGATTTTTTCGTCCGCCTGTTTACACCGCAGGAATTTACCTCCCGCCTGCTGGAACGCAGTTTCAGCCAAACGCTGGGCTGGGTGGAGCTGGCCTTGATGCTCGGCCTGATGGCGGCGGCATGGTGGCTGTCCGGTATCGTCAATAGCCGCTTTGTCCGCAACGACATTTCGGGTTGGCCGCACATCGTACGCCGCCTGATGTGGCCGGTTCTGATGCTGGCGGCCGCCCTGCTGGCCGTATTTGTGTGGAACACCTTAGGCCTGCGCGCGGTCTGGCTGCGTTTTCTGATTCTGTCGGCCAACTGGATGATTCTCATCCGCCTGATTATGGCCGTCCTGCACACCGCCCTGCCCGCGCACCGTTTAAGCGGCCTGCTCGAACGTACGGTTTCCGCCCTGTTGTGGGTTTCATTTCTGGCCTGGGTATCGGGTTTGGACGATATGATTGTCAATTGGATGAAAAACCTCAGTATTCCGCTGGGTTCCGCCCAATTGAGCCTGTGGATGGTCTTTACCGGCATTTTATGGGTCAGCGTTATTATGGTACTGGCCATGTGGCTGGCCAAACTGGTTCAACGCCGCCTGATTGCCAGTGCGCATCTTGACCCCAGCCTGAAAATCATGCTGTCCAATATTGTCGGCATCGTTTTCGGCGCGCTGGCGATTTTAATCGCACTGCCGATTGTGGGTATCGACTTGACGGTGCTAAGCGTATTCGGCGGCGCATTGGGCGTGGGCATCGGCTTCGGTTTGCAGAAAATCGCCAGCAACTATATTTCCGGCTTTATGATTCTGGGCGACCGTTCCATCCGCCCCGGCGACCGGCTGACGGTAAACGGCTTTACCGGCTACGTAACCAAAATTTCCGCCCGCTTCGTCGTACTGCGCAGCGCCACCGGCGCCGAGGCACTGATTCCCAACGAAACGTTCGTCACCAATACCGTTATCAACGAATCCTACACCAGCAAAGCCCTGTGGCAGGGGCTGGACATTCAGGTTTCCTATGATTCCGACATTGTGCGCGCGATGGAAATCATGGTGGAGGCGGCCAAAAAACAGGAACGGGTCGATCAGGAGAAAGCCCCCAGCGCCGTACTGACCAACTTCGGAGCCGACGGCATCGACCTGCGCGTGGGATTTTGGGTAAAAGATCCGGAAAACGGTTTTGCCGGTCTTTTTTCGGCCATTCTGATCGACATCTGGCACGGCTTTAATGCCGAGGGCATCGATTTCCCCTACCCGCAGCGCGAAATCCGTATTTTGCAGAACGAGGAAAAACCCGATGCGGCCTCCATTCAAAAAGCCGCCGCCAAAGCGCGCGAAAGCACCTACACCGACCCCGCCGTCAATGCCGGACTGGGCGATGCCAACGAAGCCGACCGTGCGCAGCGTGCCGCCAGTCAGGCCGTACCGGCCGCCCCCGCTCAGGCAGACAGCCGATGACCCGCCCGCTCAAACAGCCGGTTTCGGTGCTGGTGGTGCTGCACGACGGCAACGGCAGTATCCTGCTGCTGGAACGTGCCGACCGTGCCGGTTTCTGGCAGTCGGTAACGGGCAGCGTCGAACCCGGCGAAAGCCCTGCGCAAACCGCCCTGCGCGAAGTTGCCGAAGAAACCGGCATCATTCTGCCCGCCGCCGCACTGGACGACTGGCAGCACAGCACAGTCTATGAAATTTACCCGCACTGGCGGCACCGCTATCCGCCGGGCGTTACTGAAAATACCGAACACACATTTTCCGCCCGTATCGACCGCAACACCGCTGTCCGTTTAAGCGAACATACGGCCTACTGCTGGCTGGATACGGCTGCCGCCGCGGAAAAAGTCTTTTCACCGTCCAACCGCGAAGCCATCTTGAAACTGGCCGGACGCAACAAGGCCGTCTGAAAACCGCTTCCCCGCTTTCAGACGGCCTTATATATTACACAGGCTTATATATTACAGGCTCTCCTTGCAATCTGCCCCCACATCCCTATAATCGGCATACACGCCCATTAGCCGCTGCCGCCATGACGCCCCGTCCGATTACCGTCTCCACTTACAATATGCACAAAGGCATGTCCGCGCTCAACCGCAAAGTGCAACTGGACGACATGGCTGCCGCTTTCAACCATATCCGGCCGGACATTCTGTTTTTACAGGAAGTTCAGGGGCTGAACCTGACACGCAGCCGCAGGCGGGACAACTTCCCTGCCCGCGCCCACCACGACATTCTCGGCCGCCGCCTGGCTTATTACAGCAGCTACGGCCAAAATGCCACATTCAAAGAAAAACACCACGGCAACGCCATTCTCAGCCGCCTGCCCATCGATACCCGCCGCAATCTGGACATTACGGTAAACCGTCTGGAAAAACGCGGCGTACTGCATTGCGAAATCCGCCCCGAAGGCTGGACACGGTCAGTCGTCTGCCTTTGCGCCCACCTGAACCTGCTGGAAACCGACCGCGCCAAACAGTACACCGCACTGTTTGAATACATTACCACCTATATCGATGCCGCAAGCCCGCTGATTCTGGCCGGCGATTTCAACGACTGGCGTGCCAAGTCATACCGCCACATCGGCCGCACGTTGGGCTTGGAAGAAGTCTTTCTGTCGCACTTCGGCACACACCCGAAAACCTTTCCCGCCCGCCTGCCCGTATTAAGCCTCGACCGCATCTACACCCGCAACCTGCAGATTCTCGACGCACAAATCCACAACCATGCACCGTGGACCCACTTATCCGACCACCTGCCGCTCAGCGCCACCCTGCTGCCCGGCCGAACCACGTAAAAAAGGAAAACACCATATGGAAACCCGACCACTCGGCCGCAGCGGCATCCAAGTCAGCAAACTCTGCCTCGGCACCATGACCTGGGGCGAACAGAACAGCGAAAGCGAAGCGCACGAACAGCTCGATTTCGCGCTGGCCAACGGCATCAACTTTATCGATACCGCCGAAATGTATCCCGTTCCGCCAAATCGCCACACCTACACCTTTACCGAACAATACATCGGCAACTGGATACAGCGTCGCAGACGGCGTGATGATTTCGTGCTCGCCAGCAAAATCGCCGGCCCCACGTCCGCCAACAAAATGGAAAACTATATCCGGGGCGGCAACGACTTTTCCCGTGCGCAAATCATCGAAGCCTGCAACGCCAGCCTCAAACGCCTGAAAACCGACTATATCGACCTCTACCAACTGCACTGGCCGGAGCGCGGAACCAACTTTTTCGGCAGGCTCGGCCTGAGCGACATCGATACCGCCCTGCCGTTCACCCCGTTTGAAGAAATCGCCGACACCTTGGGCGACTTGGTCAAACAGGGCAAAATCCGCGCCTACGGCTTATCCAACGAAACCGCATGGGGTGCCATGCGCTACTTGAACGCCCACGAACACAAACCCGGACACCGCCCGCGTCCCGCTTCCGTGCAAAACCCCTATAATCTGCTCAACCGCAGCTATGAGGTCGGTTTAAGCGAAGTCTCCCTGCGCGAAGACATTCCGCTGCTGGCCTATTCGCCGCTGGCCTTCGGCGTGTTGAGCGGCAAATACCGCCACGGCGCACTGCCCGAAAACAGCCGCCTCGCCCTGTATCCCCGCTTTGGGCGTTACAGCAATCCGCAGGGACTGGCGGCGGTCGAGCGTTACGCCGCCGTGGCACAAGAAGCAGGCATCAGCCTGACCACGCTGGCACTGGCCTTTGTCAGCAGCCGCCGTTTTGTCGCCAGCAATATTATCGGTGCCACCAACCTGAACCAGCTGGCCGAAAATATCGCCGCCGGACAAGCCGAACTGTCAGCCGACACCTTGGCCGCCATCGATGCGGTACACACCGAAATCAGCAACCCCTGCCCCTAAACCATTAACAGGCCGTCTGAAAATCCCCATTCGGATTACCCGTGCGGCAACATACGCTGCGGTCATTGTGCATAAAAAACTGCTGAAAGCAGCCTGCCGCAACCGAATCCGAATCCACCCGTTTTTCAGACGGCCTATCACCCACCGCAAAACATCATGGCACATTACGCAATCGGCGATCTGCAAGGCTGTTTCGAACCGCTGCAACGCCTGCTCGCACAAATCGGCTTCTCCCACAGCCGCGATACCCTCTGGCTGACGGGCGATTTAATCAACCGCGGCCCCCAATCGCTCGAATGCCTGCAATTCTGCATGGCACACGAAGGCAGCGTACAAACCGTACTCGGCAACCACGACCTGCACCTGCTCGCCCTGATGCACGGCCACGGCAGAATCAAGCGCGGCGACACCATCGCCGACCTGCTGACCCACCCCGAAGCGGAACGCATCAAAAACTGGCTGCTGCGCCAACCGCTGCTGCGCCGGCACCAAAACTACCTGCTGGTGCACGCCGGTCTGCTGCCGCAATGGACGGCACAACAGGCCGCCGCGCTGGCCGCCGAAGTCGAAACCGTTTTACAGTCGGATCGGGCCGATGCCTTTTTCGCCCGAATGTACGGCAACCTGCCCGACCAATGGCACGACAATTTACAGGGATTCGACCGTCTGCGCCTGATTACCAACGTCTTTACCCGTATGCGCGCACTCACTTTCGACAACACGCCCGATTACAGCTTCAAAGGCACGCTTGCCGATATGCCCGGCCACCTGCGTGCGTGGTTTGAAGCCCCCGGCCGCCGCCACACCGACCACACCGTCGTTTTCGGCCACTGGTCGGCTCTCGGTTACCTCGATGACAAACACGTCATCGCACTTGACACCGGCGCCGTCTGGGGCGGCCGCCTGACGGCCGTCGATTTGTCCGACCGCACAATCAGCCAGACAGCGGGAACCGCCAAGGCCGTCTGAAAGCCAACAGATAATCTCCGTCAAGGAAAACAGCCGATTACTAAATCAAATGGATACATCGCCAACCGGATACCGGTCCGCCCCCCAATATTGTGTAACGCGCTCTTAGCTTTTGCACCGTTTTCCACTAGCTTTTGCATCAATGGTAAAGACTGGCTGAATATCTGTTGCGGATATTCAGCCAGCTTTTTTCAAGGTAATACGAACGTTTTTTGAACCGATACTTAGAATCCGGCACGGCCGCGTTTACCGCCGCTCGGTACCGGACGGAACCGCGTGCTGTTTCGCCCGCAATGCCAGCGAATGCGGGCTGTGGCGGTGCGGTTCGGGCAGGCCCAGTACGGCGGCGCACCATTCGCTGCAGGTGTTTGTCGGATACGGAGTATCCGACCTACGGCAACTACGGCAACGGCGCGGGTTTCAGACGGCCGTTCAGGCCGTTTCGGGCAGGGTAAACGCGATTTCCACGGCTTCGGCGGCTTCGGCCGTTTGCGCCGCTTCGATGCGGGTTTCCAAGGCCTGCCGCTGGCCTGCGGTGTGGGCGGCCAGTTGCTCGTAGGCCAGTGTTTTGCGCAGGGCGGCGGCTTTGAGGATGCCGGCGGGAATACCCCGTGCGGCGGCGATGCCGTCCAATACGGGGGTGGCCGCGCTGTTGTCGGCCGCCCAGGCTTTGGCTTCGGTGCCCTGAATAATCCAGCTCTGGATTTCGTAGGCGGGGACTTTGTCGGCGCCGACAGCCGCGTCGATATGGGCTTGGGCGGCGCGGGAGAGTTCGGCCAGTCTGCGCTTTTTGGCTTCGGCCAGTGCGGCGGCGGCCAGTTCGGCGGCGCGTTTTTTGTTCTCCACCCAGCGGCCGTCCTGCCAGTCGTGGGCGGGGGACGGGCGCGGTTCGAGGGTCAGGCCGTCTGAAAGTGCGCCTACGGTATCGATGACGACGGCTTGGCCGTCGCCGGTGCGGTAGGCGGTGCGGCCGCGTAAATCTTCGATGTAGTCCCAGCTTTGTGTTCCGGTATTCCAGCGGGCGGCGAAACCTTCGCGGGTTTCGGGCGGTTCGGCATCGATGCAGCCTGCGGGCATCAGGTAGCTGCCGTCGCGGGTGTAGATGTCCAGTTCGGCTGTGGTTCGGCCGAGGTAGAGGCCGTCTGCGTCGAGTTGGCAGACGGGTTTTTGCCATTGGATTTGCGTCATGATGTTTTGTCCTTTCGGGTGGTTTTTGGGGTTTCAGACGGCCTAGATTTTGATGCAGGCCAAGAGGGCCACGTTGCGCGGGCGGGTCTCATGTGTGGCTTTGACGACGCGGGACGCGTCAAAGTCCATGACCCAGCCGCCGCGGCCGCCGCCGTCACCGTCCTGCTCGCCCTGATGGCGGCGCGCGAAGACGCCTGAGGGCAGTTGCGCCCAAGAAGCGGTCGGAATCACACCGGTAATATTCTCGATTGAGAAATCCTGCCATGTGCCGATGCCGCGCCCGCCGTCGGCACCGCGCCCCGCGTCCCAGCCGCGGATAAATTCGCCGCGCAGGTCGGGCAGGTTGAAGGTAGTGCGGCCGTCGCCCGCGCCGTAGCGGGTGCCGATGGCGCGGTAAAGGTCGGCAAAGACGGTACGCGAAACGGCCGCGCCGTCGGCACGCAGCCAGCCCGCCGGTGCGCTGTCGGCGGCAAAATAGATAACGGTGCCGGGCGGGACGCCGTCTGTACGGCGGGCGAAGTATTCGTGCAGCCAGCCGTAGGTGTGGTGGCGCAGGCCGTCTGCGGTTACCAGCAGGCCTTCCACACGCCGGTCTTGGTCGGCGCGCCCTGCGGGGGTCAGGTGCAGGGCGACGGCGTATTCGCCCGCATCCGCTCCGGCTTTAATCTGCATACCGCCTTTAATGACGCCCTGCACGGCACCGTCGAAGAAGGTGCTTTTACCGGCGGCGGTGTTGTCGGCGACAAAGCCCGCCCAGTCGCCGCCGTAGGACACGCGCAGCGGGCCGGCAACCGTGCCGCCCGTTTTATCCAGCTTGGTGTCCAAATCGGTGCGGCGGGCGAAGTATTCGTGCAGGTGGCCGTAGCTGCGGTGGTGCAGGCCGTCTGCGGAAACGGTCAGGGCATCGACGCGGCGGTCGCGCGCGGCATCGCCGGCCGCCGTGGCCTGAATCACAAAGTTGTAGCTGCCGCCGCCGGCCGCGCGCACCTGCATGCCGCCTTTGTAGATGTCCCGCACGGAGACGGTGAAAAAGCCGTGTTTGTCGGCTTCCCCGTTGTTGATGGTGAGGCCGGCCCAGTTGCCGTTGTAGGACAGGGTCAGCGGGCCGGTCAGAGTACCGCCGGTTTTGTCGAGTTTGCCGTCCAGTCCCGAGGCGGCTTCAAGGGCTTTGGTATAGGCCTGCCGCACGGCATTGGGCGTGGCCGCTTCGGTTTGGCTGGTGCCGGTAACCGAATCGTTCAGGCGCACGATGCCCGCCCGCGTGGTGCTGGCGGTGTCGATGGCGTGGCTGTGGCCGGTGGCGGTGGTGCCGTTGGTGCTGGCGGCGGTGATGGTGGACGGGTTGCCCAGCGAAATGGTGCGGCTGCCGCTCAAATTGCCGCCGCCGATTAAGCCGTTGCCGGCGGTGATGAAGGTGGTTTTGCTTACCGCCTGTCCGAGTGCGCTGCTGATCAGACGGTAAATCTGGTTGGGTGTGCCGGGAACGGGTTCGCTGCCGAAACCGCGGATCAGGCCGACCAGTTCGTCCTGTACGGCGTTGAGCCAGTCGGCGGTCACGACGGTGCCGAGTACGTCGCGGCCGTTGCCGTCGGCAAAGCGTTTGTCTTGGGTGTTAATCTCGCGCATGTTCTGCTCCGTAGGTAAAGCCGACCCAGGTGTGGGCGGGTTTGAGGTCTTCAAAAATGCTTTCAATCACATCGTCGGCATATTCGGACAGGCGGCCGCCGGCCGTACCGGCTCCGGCACGGAACAGCCAGATGCGCTGGCTGCTGCCCTGCACATGGACGCGCCATGTCCAGATGATGTCTTCGGGGGCAATCCTGTCGCCTGCGCGGTTCTGCCCCGCGCGGAAAGGCTGCGGTTCTTCGATGCGGATGCGGTAGCCCGCCGCTTCGGCCAGCCGGATAAAGTAGGGAATGCTCAATCCGCCCGTGGCGTTGATTTTGGCGAGAACGGCCGCGCGCCGCTGCGGATAGGATTGGCCGCTGCCGTTTAAACCGAGCAGGCGTTCCCAGTCGGGCAAGGCATCGCCTGCCGTGCGCGGATCCATGGCATTCAGTACTTGTGTGGCAGAATCCGCTATGTTATTGAGCACCCGGGCATCGATTCTCGCCTGATTACGTATTTTCAGAGCATTGCGCGCATAGGATACCGGCGGCAGCAAGCCCAATAAGGTATCGGTATAGTCCATTACATTGCGGTTACAGTAATCTGCCCCAATTTAAACCACTCAATACGCCTCAGCATCTCAGCGTTGCGGTTAGCGGCAGGGCTGGTTAAACGGCGGTCGGCAATACCGTCCGCATTGCTGATAGCGGCCTCAATTTGCGATACAATCAGGCCGTCCCCGGGTATCAGTGTGTTAAAGTATTCGGTCAAAGCCGTTTCTATACGTTCTTTTGCCGTCGGCAGATCAATGCCGTCTGTTCTAACCTGTACGGTAACCGGCACGGTCGTTACATCAGGCTTGAATACCAAGCTGCTTTTGGCTGTTACCGGCCGCATTTCGTCAATATAGGCTTGAACTCTTCCAATCACTTCATCGCTTGGCATACCGCCAGCGGAAGTAACGGCAATATCTACGGTTCCGAGGCCGCGCCGCAGCGGATAAACATAGGCCGAAGTCACGCCGTCTACATTGAGTGCCCAGTTTTTATAATCGTTCCGGTTTCCTCCTGCGGGTGGGCGGCGGATCAGTTCCAACAGTCTCGACAAGAGGGAAGCATCATTTTCGGTATCTGTTCCTCCTGCAGCCTGTATACGGCAATCTGCCGATACACCGGCTGACGGTGCCATAAGCTGTCCTGCGGTGTCGGTAGCGTTGGCGGCTGAGCCGGCAGTGTCGGCAATAATCGGCACTTCGGTTTGGCCATCGCTGCCGATTTGTGCTGCTTCAGTAGTACGGTAAAAACGGCTGCCTGCCCTGATTTGTGTTCCTGCCGGTACGTGTGCGCCGACATTGCCGCAGATCACTGCACTGCCTGCGGCAGTAGTCGGACTGCGGCGGCGCAAGCCTCGCAGAGACGCGTGCCGTTCCAAATACTCACTGTCGGCAGTATCCGGAAAAATTTGCTGTGCCATCCACACCTGATGTGCATACTGGCCGACGGCGCAGCTGGCCAAGCGGCTGGCATGTACGAAATGGTCGCTGTCGGCAGAAATGTCGGCCGTAGGATCCAGAGAGCGTGTGTCGCGCAAAACGGCATCGCGGATTTCATCAAAAGTCGGTGTCTGAAACATCGTTAAACAGCCTTTAAATCACGGGGACTCTGTGCCGGTAATCGAATCCGCCGACAGCCGTCTGTACACTGATGTACAGCAGAACGCTGCCGTTACGCGGCTGCTCTGCCGATACAGTAATGCGTTCGGCACGTCCGCTGTCGGTAATCGGCTGCAACGCTTCTTGGGCGTATTGTTCGGCCAATTGCGCTACTCTGGCCATATCTTTCTCGCGCTGCAAAAGATGCAGTTGCGACCCTAAGCTGCGGTCTGCCCACCAAGTACCCAAAGGCGTACGCAGGCGGATATAGACAGCGTTTTGCAGCGTGTCGGTTGTACGGCCGGTGTAATCTCCGGTCAGCGGATCTAACTCTTTATCCATGATGAGATTTTGCGCTTTTCAGACGGCCTTCCGAAGTGGAGGGTCTTCAATCCCGATAGGTCAAAAAAAGCAGCCCGGAGGCTGCTGAATGGTGCTGAATTACGAAATGACATTACCTGTTTCGGCACCATTGGTTTCGCTGTGCCTGTGGCCGGCACCGATGTCCACACCGTTGTTGCTGATGCTGCCCGTATTGGCGAAATCGCCCGTATGCGTGATGCTGCCGGTAAAGCTGGCACCGGCACCGCCGCGGACGGCCATGCCGCCGTTGCCGTTAATCTGCCCCTGCGCGGTCAGCTGTGCCGTACACTGTACATTCGGCGCGTCAACCGTCACGCCGCCCGGGGCGCGGATATTCAGCGTGTCGCAGTCGATTTCGATCAGACGGCCCTGCCTGAGTGTAATACTGCCGCCCGACTGGTCGTATACGGCCACTTCGCCCGCGGCCAGGCCTTTGATGCGGAAGCTGCCGTGTTCGGTGGCGACAATCACGCCGTGCGATGTTGCACCGCCCAAGGGAATCACGACTGCCTCCGTTCCTTCCGGCGGATGACTGGTAAAGCCGAACTGCTGCAAGTGTTCGACATCTTGCAGGACTTCATCGGCCAATCCGCCCAACTGCGCCCGCTGGACCGGCTCTTCTGATGCTATTCGGGTAATTTTTCCGCGAAACGCCGAACGTACCGCACTGCCCATACCGGCTGCGGCCTGTTTGGTTTTTTGCGCCAACTTCATCAAACTCATTCAAATACCGCCGTTTCTTGGTTGGGGTTTCCGGCTGCTTTTGACTGCGGCCGTTTTTTTCTTTTGTCGGTTACCCCTTTTTTCTTCCCGCTGCGCTTCCGGGCAGCTTCGGATTTTTTCGGGTAAGCATCGGGTGTCCAGACACCGTCCTCTTTCAGACGCAGTTCAGTAGTTGTACCTCCCGCACGATTCAAACTGAAACGTCGGCCCATCAGGAAATAAACGGCATCTATGCCTTCTTCTTCGTCAATGACATGTACACGCTGACCGGGCCGCCACAATGTACCGGATTCGGTTTTGTGGTCGCCTACGGTAACCGTAAGCGTCAGCCCCTCCAACCGCCAGTCGGCCAACTGCTTTTTGGCCTGTTTCTGCAGTGCGGCCAGATTATCGGCATCGGATACCACTACCGTTTTCGGTTTGTGCAAGGTCATGGTCGGGTCGGTATAAACCCATTTGAGGTCGTGCCTGGCACTATTACCGCTGCGCCCGTGCGACTGCGCCAAAAAAGTGACTTCCGAAAAACGGTTGTCACTGTCGCGCTCGGTACGGATGCGTTCGATATTGCGCCTCCGGTCGTTACGGCTCCAACACAATGTCGCTACCGGCTCCCCGGTATAGTCCGCACCGCCGATAACCAGTGTGCCACCCGGCTCCATCCACGGATGCAGCCCGACCGAATTAGCCAATTTAGTGAGTGTCTGCCAGACGGTCTCGCCCGGCTCTATATCGATTTTGTCCAGTACCGGGTTTTGTTCGGCACGTAATACCGTCTGTTTGATTTGCGGCCAGGGCGCAGTCAGTTTTCCGGCTGCGTCTAAAACCGTCATCCCTTTAATATTGATTTGGGGGGCGGAGCAGTCCACCAGCAGCCCTGCCAAATCCCTGCCGCTCAGACGCAGGCTGCGGCTGCCCTTGCCTTTATCGTGAAGCTGGCTGCCGATAATGCCGGTCAGAACCGTTTCTCCGTTGATGATGACTTCGCACGGCTCCCCACTGAGATCAGGCACTTCGTGGCCGTCAGGCAGGCCGAGATCAAAATCAAAACCGTCGGCGGGTATCAAAAAATCGCTGTCAATATCATAAGACAGCCAATGGCGGTGTTCCTGTGCACCGATGCGCACCACTACTGTATTGCCGTAAGGATAAGGTTTATCGTGCATAGCCATTAATCGGTACCCCCTGTTTGATCAAAGACGGATGCGTGATATGCGGATTGAGCCGTATCAATTCCGGCGCACGGCCGATGTCGCCGTATAAGGCAAACGCTACTTGATGGACAGTGCCGCTCAGCGGGGACGGCCGCACAATCAGTGGCGGCTTTTGGTTGATTGCAGACAGCACCATATCATTGAAGCGTCCGGCACTTTCGCGCATCGCTTCACAACACTGATGTACGGACGGGTACAGCCGGTCGGCCTCTCCCACAGATGTTGTGCGGGCTGAAATCAAAATACTGCGCAATGCCGTGATGGTGTACTGTATGTTCTGCCGCAGCGTCCGGTTGATGTGCATCAATTCCGGAGCGGTCATGTTTTCGCCGTAGGCCTCAATCAAAATTTGCCCCAAGGACAGCAGAGCAGATAAAGTGCATAAATGCAGTATCTGTGCTACGGCCTGCATTTGAGGATCAGTAATGCGTTGCATCCGCCGGTTATCCCGGCTGCCGACCGATACTTGGTGTGGCAGATCCGCCAGATTACCGGCCAAATCCACGGCAGCATCAAAACGCAGGCGCACACTGCGGTTATCGGCCTGTGCCGTACCGTCCGGATGAACCGATGCGGCGGTGAAAATCCCTTCCCGGCACATTTTCACGAAATCGTCAGATGCTGATGAAACCATTGTGGAAAAATGATCCGACCGATAGGATCCGCGGTCGGGATACAGCCTTATATCGGCCTGAACCGTCTGTCGTACAGCTGCATAGACACCGCGTAAAGCAGCCCATAATCCCTGTGCACTACCCCACAAAGCCGATAGCCCGTTTTTCGCTGCCAATAAGGCATCAAGCATGCCGACAGATGCCATACGGACGGCATCAATCCGTGAAATCAGCCGTTCCAGTGCCATCAGGAAATGGTTTTCAAAAACAAAAATCCGTTGAGCTTCTGCCGCCTCGCGGAAAGTCATGTCGATGGCAGCGTAATCTACATTTTCGGCATCGTGCCGGTAGCTCCACGAGACAGCCAGCATATTATTCAGCCGACCCCATACCGGATGAACTAAGACCCCCGCACCCGGCTCTTCAAGCACTTTTAAAAGACGCAGCAGACTGCTGCTGTACTGCTTGCCGTAAAACACGGCGGAAACCTGTACTTGGCGGCCGTCGGTTCCCATGTCCTCCAGCTCCACTCCCTGTGTAAATGCACGGGCATGTTCGACCAGAGTTTTGCCGTTGCGCTCGTCCAGTGCAGTCACATCAAAAACCACTCCTTTATAAGAGGCATCCTGTAAAATAGTGTGCCAACCGCTCATTGTGCTGCTCCCCGCCCGAACATAGCCACTTGATAACGGGATACCTCGTTGGCGATGACACGGCCGTCCAAATTAACCGTCATATTGTTTTGAATCGTTTGATTCAGGCCGGACAATAAAGCGGTAATGGCTGAAAGTGATGACGTAACAGCAGCGGTATCGTCCGCCACTGCTGCCTGATATTGTGCAGTTTGTGTACTAATCGCTGTTTGATAGGCAGCGGTTTGCTCTGTAATCACCGGCGTCAGTTTTTCCGGTGTTTCCGCTGTTTTGAGCGATGCGGGGGGTGCGGCAGGCTGTAAGGGGAGCGGCTTGGCCGCCTCGGGGATATTTGCGCGTGCTGCCGCTCCCGCGCTGCTGATGAGATCGGCCAACCGGCCACCGGCAAACGCACCGGCCAAGCCGCCGCCGATACTGCCCAAAGCCGCACCGACAGCCGTACCGATTCCCGGCGCAATAGCTGTACCGATCACAGCCCCCAATTTTCCGCCAGCCAACGCACCCGCCAAACCGCCGCCGGTTTCTCCGGCATTTTTCACTTGTGCTGTATTTTTCTCGCGGCGGCTCAAATCATTACGCCGTTCGATATTCACGGCATCGAATACCCCCGCACCGACAACGGCCAGCGGTGCGGCACGTCCGAGCCATTTCCCCGCACTGCCTGCAGCTGTGCCCAAACCGGCACGCAGACCGCCGGCCGCACCACCTCCTCGTCCGAGTAGTGCCACGGCACCCTGTGCGACTGCAGCTGCCGTAGCCGCAGCGGCCAATGCCTGCAAAGCCAGCGTGGCGTTGGGATATTCGGCCGTCAGGCTTTTCAGTGCGGTTTCTGCTTCCACAAGCGGGGCGGTAACGGCATCACGCTCCAACATGGCGAGTGATTCCGCTCGTTCCTGTTGGGCCAATGCCGTACTTTGTTGCACCGCCAGCCGTTTATCCACCAGACTGTCGCTGTCTTTCATGCCGATCAGCTCCTGATACAGCCCCTGTACCTGTTCGATATCGGAAGCCGCCAACAAACCGGCTTTGGCCTGCAAATCCGGCAACAGTTTTGACAGCACAAAACCTTTCATAATGTTCATCTGGCTTTGTGCTTCTGTATCGCCCGTATCTGCGCGCTTTTTATATTCCTGATATTTTCTGTCTTTTTCCAGTATGGTATTGGCCAGCCGCGACAATACCTGTACCGCACTTTCGCCGTTCTCCCGCCCCTTTAAAACCGACGCCTGCCAGTCGATGCCTTTTCCCGGAGCATTGGGATTCGCCATTTTTTCCAGCCGTTTCACCGTATCGGCAGACAGGGTTTTTTCCAGCAGATTGCGCACATTATTGGCCGCTTCGCTGTTGGAACCGGCTTTATTGGCAGCTGATTGCAATGTAGAGAGCAGCATGGCAAAGCCGTCCAAACCGTCCATGCCCGCTGCTTTGGCGGCAGGCAGCAGCGCCGGCAGTTCGCGTACCATATCGGCAATTTCAAAATTGCCCTGCATTCCCGATTTCATGGCGTATTCGAAGGCTTTCGCCAAATTTTCATCTTTAAAGCCGAAATCGCCCAAAACCTTCATCAGCTTTGCGGTATCTTCGGGGTTATATTCGCCCGGCCGTTCGCTGCTGGCCAGCATGGCACGGTGTGAAGCGTTTGCGTTGCCGCGTACCTGACCAAAATCCATACCGTTGGCCATCATGCTGTTAATCAGGGTTAATGCGGCATCGGCCGTGCCGCCGTTTCTGTCCACTAATTCTTTAACTAAAGCGCGGATTTCGCTTTTGCCTTCTTTGGCAATCCAGTCTGCACTTTTACTGCCGTCTTCACCGTAAGCCTGCCAAGCCACTTGCGCCATATTTGCATCAAGTTGCTTTTCGTTGTCCATTGCGGGTTTCAGTACACTGTATGCCGCCATACTGCCCGCAACGGTTCCCGCACCGATACGGCCTGCCGTCTGTAAGCCTTTCCCCCAGCGGCTTTGTGCGCCAATGCCCTGATTGAGTTCGGCTGTCAATTCACGGATACGGTTTTTGGTGGCAACGGCTGCACGCTGCAAATCGTTTTGCGATGCGGTACCGCTGCGGGCCAAACGGCGGAACGCCGCCTGCGTTTGCAGGATTTCGCGTTGGATTGCGCGTTCAGAACGGATACCGGCCAGCTCGTAGGGGCGGTTGCTGCGGGCCAACTGTTCGCGCGACAATTTGCTTTTGAGCAATTGCCGCTCGGTTTCGCGCAACAGTTTGACTGCTCCGTCATCGCGGCCGGTTAGAGACAAAACCAGCTTCATATTTGTATCGGACATAAAAAATCGGCCTTCAAACCCAGATTAACTCACGGTTAATGATGGTTCAAAGGCCGTCTGAAACGGCACGGGACAGTTTTCACGCCCTGATGCACAGCATCAACATGCTACACGGGATAGCCGCAGGTTCTAGTCTGCGGGTTTGGGGCGGCGGCGCGAAATAATCACACCGTCTCCGCCGACCGGCCGCTTCATCCCCATACTGAGTAAAATGTCGTCAAACCACGCGGCCAGTTCGGCATGACACATATTCCGTACTTCGGCCGCGCCGATACCGGCTTTGGCCATGAAAATCACGGCTTGTCGGTAGTTTTGATGACTGATGCGCCAGCTTCCGGCAGTTTGGCCGCTGCGGCGGGTGCGGGACTGCCCGTAGCGGCGGCGGATTTTCCCGCCAATACGTCCATTTCGTTCAAGATTTGACGGTAATCTTCGCCGGTCAGATTCGCCATCAGGTAATCTGCTGTCAAAGCATCGGGCGGTACGCCGTCGATATTGAGCTGCTGCGCCCAGTAAATCAGCGTTTCATAGACACTGCGTGCCGTTCGCGCAGCAGGGGCGGCATCGTCGGGCAGCGGCGGCAACTCGTCCAATTCCGTCATGGCGGCCAGCTCACCGCCGATGGTCAGCGGGCGTAAAACGGCCGTACGGAAAGTGCTGCCGTTATAAGGTACGCCCCAAGCCAAATCAAATTGATGCTTCATCGGTTTACTCCACAACTTTATCCAGTGCACCCATTTCGATATCGATGCGCGCTTCGTTGTCCGCTTCATACTGCTCACTGGTTTCCAGTGTAAAGCAGTCGATATAGGACACACGCTTATCTTCTTTATTGATGGGGTAGATGGTAATTTTTGCTTTGGTAATGTTGTCCCAATCGACGGTGGCACCGTCAATCGGAATCGCCGCAGTAACGCTTAATTTGTGTTCCGTTACGCCGTCGGCATAACCCAATACGCGGCCGGCACGGTTCATGGTTTTGACGGGTTTGCGGCCGGTGGTGGTTTGCGGTTTGATGCTGATGATTTCAATATCGCGGCCGTCGATTTCCATAATGACGGCACCGGCATAAGTGGCATCACTCATAAAGCTTGTTCCTTTCGCTTGTTTTAGCTTCGCAGAAATAGTGCTGCGCACTATTTTCAGACGGCCTGCTTTAAGGCCGCCGGTATGGTTACAGAATCAGGTCGATGCGGGCTGCGAAGACATGCAGGCCGTTGACCACGTCGGCGGGAATAACGGCATTGACGCGGTTGGCATCCTGCATGCTGCGTGATACCAGTAATTTGGCCTTGTTCTCCGCCACGTTTTCGATGATTTCGGACAGCTCCAGCTTGTAGAGTACATCCAAAATTTCACTGCGGATTTTGGGCAGCAAACGGTTGTTCAGTTTGTCGCGGGGAAAGCGCAATGCCATACGTTCTTTGACCGCACGGCGGACGTAATCCAATGTACGGACGGTGGTGATGTCGAGCAAAGAGGGATCATCGACATCGGTTGCCGATTTGGTGTAGGTGGATACTGCGCGCATAATCTGCACTTTTCCTGCCACTACTGTCAGAGGTGTCAGTCCGTTATACAGCGCGCTGTTGCATTCGTTAAACAGTGGCCAGTCGGCATCCGGCGTGATAGACAGCCCTTTGATTTCCAATGTATTGAGCGGACGCGCGGGGTCTTCTTCCGCAGCCAGCACCGCTGCATAACCGGCGGCCAGTACCGCATTGGCTTCTGCCGCCCCCTTGTACCAGGCACAGGTAATGCGGCCGTCGTTGAGCCGGGCGCTCATGGCCGCACCTGCCGACATGGTGCCGCGATGGCCGATGACACCGATGCAGCCGCGCTGTTCGATAGCATTGGATACTTGGCCGATATGGTCGGACAATGCTTTGAGATTGGTATCGTCATTAAACGGACAGACGATAATGTGATACTGACGGCCGGCTACTTTGGCCAAAGCAGGTGCAATGTCGGCATTGCGTGCACCATTGGACATATCGGATACCGTAATGCTCAGACGGCTGTTTCCGGTATCGACCGCCAAGCTGATCTCATTACCGATTTCTCCCTTGCAGCGTGCGGTTAAGGTCAGCGTACTGTCAGACAATGAGGCCGTTACCGGTAGTGCTGCGTGGTTGACAGCTGCCAGCAGGCGCGCCGCTACGACGGATGCCGCCTCGCCGCTCTGTGCTGCCACACTGACAGTTTGTCCGCCAATCAGTACACCGACTGCCGAAGTGGCCGCTACTGTTCCGTCCAGCGTGATACTGCCTTGTGCGGCCACTCCGGCATCGTGATCGGGCAGACCGATAACGGTCAAATCCAGATAGGCATGATTACGGAATGCCTGACGTACCATCATCTGCGCCCACGAACCGCGGCCGAATAAGTCGCCCGCCTGTGCATCGCTGTAAAGCGGCACCGGTGTCAGAGGAGTCTGGCTGCCGCCGCCGGCCGGTGCCAGCAGCAGTACTTTCTGCGGATTCTGCGGCAGGCCTTGAACTGCGGTTCGGGTATTAAATTCGATGTATTGACCGGGTACGCGCAGGCTGCCCGGAATGGTATCCAATGAGATATGTTCAATTGCCATGATCTGCTCCTTGGGCTTTTGGTGATTTCAGACGGCTGCTGACCGGCAGCAAATCGCCGTCGGCCAGCAGACGGCGGTAATACAGGCTGTCGCCGTCCACGGCCACCGGCTTTTGGCCGATATATTCGCGAGGATTTCCCTCCTGCGGTACGAGCAGCCCGTCTGCTGCCTTCACATTGATCAGGTTCATGCCTTGTCCTTTCCTAAATCACATGCAAACGGTATTTGTGTATCGGTTGAAGGGTCGAAAATCAAGCCGTCCATGACTTCAAACCACGGATACGGTTCGGATAGTGCCCCTTGATATTTCGTGAAAATATGGTCGGGATGCTGCGGGTTGTCGTTTTGTTCGGGAAAGCGCCCGTCTTCCAGCGGATAACTGTCAAAATGCAGGGTATATTCGACGGCAACCACACTTAAAACGGCTGTCTGTACCAAAGTATTCTTGACCAGCGGGCGTACCGCTTTCGGTGTCAGCCCGCGGCTGTCAGCCAGCCCCAAACACTGTCCGTCCAACAGACGGCGTACGGCGTAAATCAGATCGTTGCTGCCGATTTCGCGCCAGTCGATACCGCCTTGCCTCAATGCCTGTTCGTTACGCAGGCCGCGCGTGGCGCACATTACCGCAAATTCGGCCTGATCCTGATAGCGGCACTTCCCGACCGAGCGCGGCATCACTCTGCTGCCTCCATACGTTACCCATACCGCAGGCAGTGTACTGACACTGGCCGGGAGATCGTCCAGCTCGCCGTTATAACTTTTGACGGTACGCACCAAACGTCCCAGTCCCTGTCTGAGGCGTTCGCTAATCTGCTGCTCGATCCGGGTAATCACGGGCAAAAATCCTGTTTTTGGCATTGGTAAACATCACGCCGCTGTCAGCAGTTTCCGCCTGACCGGTTTCTCCGTCTGCACCGCCCAGCTGCACTTCGCCTTTGGCCAGTGCTTTGAGCAGGTTGAGTACATCAATGTGATAGCGGTTGCGGATTTCTTCGGTAATCAGCACGCCGTTGGCCGCAGTCAGCCGGTAGCGCGCAATATCGCAGCACAACCGTTTCAGAATCGGCGGTGTTTCATCAAACGGCCGCCTGAACCGCCCGAGATAGGCATCGATTTCCGCACCCGCATCGGCCAGTGCAACGGATGCCACTTCCCGATTGACGGTTCCGCTGTGGTTGCGGTCGGTCATCTCAATCATTTCAAGCTCGCCGAAACGTTCCACCATATCGGCAACATCGGCATAGGCCATCATTCGGCTCCGGCAAACTGTAATGCAGGTTCTGCCATCACTGCGGCCCAGGCTGTTGCACCGATTTCGGTACGCTTCACTTCACGCCAACTGCCGTCAAACCTCAGGCCGCTGCGCCAAAAAGGTTTACCCGATGCACTGCGTATCAACAGTTTGTCGCGGCCGCCGGCCGTTCTGAGTCCGGCGGCTTCCTGCTCTGCCGTCAGAGTATCTGTCTGTGGCGGAGCTTGTTCAGCCGTTGCATGGTTTTGGACGGCTGAACCGTTTTTTTGTTTTGCCCGTGTCATATCTGTCTCCTGTTTCAAACGGCAGGAAAGCCGTCTGAAAACCGGTTAATTACAGATGTACTGAAACATGCAGTTTCAGACGGCCTTTAAAGGTGTTGGTGGTACCGTTGATTTTGTCGGCTTCCAACAATTCGCGTGCTTTTCCTTCCAGCTCGGGCGGCACGATCAGCAGGCTGGGCTTCACATTCAACTTATAGCCACCGTCCGCTTCGATGCGCTGCATTTTGACGATAATTGCTTCCAGATTGGCTTTGGTCAGTGCGGTTTTCTCGGCCAAGTGTGCCAACTGCCACAGGCCGAAACCGGCGGCGCAACGGCGGCGTGAACCGTAAAGATAGACATCTTCCATAAACACCTTGTCCGATTTTGCCGGATCGAACTTGGCTTCAAATTCCGGTTCGGTGCGGCTTTGGAAAACCAGCGGTTTGAGTGTTTTCGTATCGTCCACCACATACCAGTTCGGTACGTCTTCGTCGGTGCCGACAGTCAGGTTTGCAGTCGGCGTGTTACCGCCCGTGCCGTCGGTTTTACTGCTGACGGGGTGGTCGGTATCAAAGAAATACTGGCCGTCGTAACAGAAGGTGGTTTTACCTGCTCTCAACAGTCCCCATACCAGAGTATCGGGCAGAGAGGCAGCAGACTCGCCCATTGCAGCCATCATCGGACGGTACATACCCACCTGATCGTCCTCAATATCGGTGCGCTCGACACTGACAGTGGCTTCAAATTTTTTATTGGCCAGACTCATCGCCTCTTTAGCCATTCTTTCGATTTGGCGCGCACCCACCCACTCACGCATTTGCGGGAATTTGCCGAGCCATGCGTAAGTATTGATGGCGGTGGTGGAAGGTACAGTCATCGCAATGGCCTGATATGACGGCTGAACGCTTTGCAGACCGTTTGCAAACTCCTTGCGGAATGCGGCGGTAATGGCCGTTAAAATGGCGGATTTATCCATTATTGATCATCCTTTTCGGTTTTCAGGCGGGCAAATTCGGCATGTGTCATACCGAGCATTTTGGCGGCGGCGGCCTCTTCGGCCGTGAGTGCGGCCACATTCGGAGTACCGTCTGCGCCCACAGCAGCAGTCTGCGTGCAGGATAAAGCGGCAACAGCTTGGGCGTTGTCCAGATAGCCGGTTAAGAAAGCCAAACCGTTGGGCTGTTTCAGCACGCTTTTGGCCCATTCTTTTTGCGCCGGCAGCAGTTTGCCTGCACTCAAAGCAGCCGCAATCAGATCTTTGCCCTTGTCGGCTTCCAATTGCGCCGACAATGCGGCCAAGCGGTTTTGCAGTTCCTGCACGACTGAAACCGGCGCATATTGTGTCGGATCGGGTGTGGCATTCTGTACGGACAGTACGGCGGCTTTTTGTCCGGCAGCAGCCGGCTGGACAAATAAATCGGCTGACAGTACGGCATCTTTGGGCTTGGCCGCCAGCAGTGCGCTTAAAGCGGCCGTCAGCTCCTCTTCTGTGGCCTGAGGCAGACCGAACAGTTGTTGCAATAACGCTTTCATCGGATTTTGCTCCGTTTCTGGTTTAAAAAACTGTGCCGACGCGGCCGCCAACACTTCGTCCATACCGTCCAATGCCGGATAGTTGGTCAATGCGGCATGATGGATTTTTCGTACATACCCCTGCGTGTCGTACGAAAATACCGCAGAGATATAGCGGTATTCTCTGGCTGCAATCGCAGCGGCCGCTTTATCTGTCCATTCCACATCGGCAAACAGCCCTTCCGGTGTAAACATCAGTCGGCGCATCCAACCGGCAGCGGGCGCGGGACGGCCGTTTTTCTCCTTGTGCAGGGTTTGGTGTTCGTAATCGACTACCAATTGATTACGGCTGCTGTTGGCCGAATCTGCTACATTCAGGCCGTTCTCTTCGGTCAGATACCAAGCAGGCGCATCAAACGGCCGGCCGTCGATCGCACGGAACTCGCCGTAGGGCAGCAGCTGGATGCGGCCGTTTTGCGGAGAGGCTTCAAAACTGCATACAGCCAGCATCAGGTCGGGTTTCTTTGGGTGCATGGTTTTCTCACTTACAATGCCGCCATTTTGCCGCAACCGCTCCGCGCCGGTCAGGGGAGAAGCTTCAACCCTTTTCCGGCCGCAAAAAAAGCAGCCCGACGGCTGCCTGTTCTTCCTGTATACGGCACTGCTCTTTAAAACCGCTTCTGATACCCCCTTGAAAACGCAGGAGCGCGTTTCCCGTTCAGTCCATACCTTTGCTACCCAAAAGACAAAACGCGCCCAAAGCGCGTTTTTTAGCCGTTTCTGCCGTCATCCGGTCAGGCGGGCAAAATAATCCTGTACATCGTCCATTAAATCCTGTTTGTCCTGATTGGTCAGCAACAGAAATTCGCGCTGCGGAATACGCACTTTTTTACCGCGCCCGGCCATGCCGCCGAAATTGTGGACGGCCGCATACACCATATTGGTACCCACCAGCGCCGTATCGTTGTCCGACAGCTGCGTGATACTGCCGCGCAGGCGGCCGGTATCGATCAGGGGTTTGCCGTTCCGGTATTTCAGGCCGAGCCACTTCGGGCGGCCGCTTTGACGGAAATTGGTCAGTACTGCCGTGTGCATGGTACCGGACAGGCGGCGCATCAACAGATAGCGGTTGTCGTCCAAGCCTCGTCCCAGCCGTTCGATTTGGTTCTGTACGACAAATAAATTGTTGATTTCGATTTCAATCATGGGTAACATCCTGAACAAGGCCGTCTGAAAAGCGGTGAATCTGCCTACCGCAGCCTGCCCGTCAGGGCGACCGAGAGCGTGTGTAGGGGAGCGGCAGTCCTACCTGACGGCCTTAATTACTTTTTTCCTTTCAAGCAATTTATTCAATTCATCTTTACCGATTCCTCGGTATGATTGAACAAATATCTCATTCTCAGGCTGGATATATTTCAAAACAGCCATCAATCCCTGACGTACCAAAATATAATTTTTCCCGTCTTGGAAAAGATATTCCGGCTCATAAATCATATCCGGCAGTAAAGCATATACCTCAGTTCCAAATTTTTGTCCTGAACGGCTTTCTATCTGCTTAATCAGGGTGTCATCCGACAGCCACACCGTAGCCCGTTTCATATCAGCTGCTTCTTGGGTTTGTCTGCTGAATACGCCTGCTGCAAATCTCAGTTTGCGGGATAAAGTATTGCGGATAACGATTTTTTCGTCTGTTGTGATTTTGTCGGGTAAGCCTAAGCGTTTCTTGACTACATCAAACTCTCCCTCCAACTGCTTAAACGCCGCCTGAAACGCCGTGCCCGCCATCTCTGCTTTGGCAAACTGATGCGCCAGAGCACGGTCGTATTTGTCCAAATCGGGGCAGTAATTCATCCGCCCGGCGTTGTAGTCGAAGCCGCGGTCGGTGGTGATTTTCGTGCCGTCGGGCGCAACATAGGCAACAGTTTTATAGCTATCGCCTTTTTTGTTGTAGATTTTATGGGCCTCAGTCAGATTGTGTCCGCCCGAAACGCTGATGCTTCGGCCTTCGCGTTCGATGTCGCGATCTGAAAGGGCAGTTACCGAACAGCGGCAGCGGTAGCCGTTGGGCGGGTAAAACGTTGCCCAAAACGGGTCGTCGTAGCGGTACACCAAGCCGTCCATTGCCGAATGTGCGGCGCGCGTCCGGTGGTCGTTTACCGCATCGTACCGCCAAAACGGCCGCGCGTCCAAGTTCTGCATATAGCTTTGATACTGCGCGGCGGAATAGGCGCTCTGCATATTAGTACGGAACAGATTGTCCAAACGGCGCGGCGTGCCGAACACTTCGCCCGTTTCCGGGTCGGTGATTTCCTGCCCGTTATGGCCGTTCGGGTGCAGCCAGCCTTTGGCGGCCAGATGGTTGAGCAGCTCTTTTTTCCATGCGGAAAACGGCTGGCCGTTTTCCGCTGCGCGAACCATGCTCTGCTTGATGTCGTTGAGCATATCCAAATTGGTCATCCGCGCGATGGTATAAACTTTCGCGATTTCAGACGGCGTTAAATGGCGGTAGTTTTCGGCGGTAACGTTTTTCGCTTTCAGCCATTCAACCGCCGCTTCGGGTTTGAGGCCGAGCGCAAACTTAATCTGCGGCATCGTGCTGTCCCAGCAAATCACTTAAAAACAGGGCTTGTTGCAGATAGCCCGCCAAAGCGCGGTTGTCCAAATCGGGGTAGAGCGCGGTTAAGACGGCATCGGCTTCTTCGTAACTTTCCGCATTCATCACGGCGGTCACGGCCTGTTTTAACACGGGATTTAACTGCGCGTTAAAGTCGGGCACGTTCAAAGCCTCGTCCAAACTCTCGTCAAGCAGCTGCTGGCCGTGTTTGGCCGCCTTGCCGCTGTTTACAGACGGCCTTGCATTCAAAGCCGCCAGCGCGGTCTGCGTAATGGGATTGTCTGCCGTTTTTCTGCCTAACACCGTTTCGCCTTCCTGCACATCGGGAATCGCCAGTTTTTCGCGTGCCCAGTTTTCGGGAATCTGTACGCCGACATCCACCAGTTTCGGCAATGCATCGGCAAATACCGCCAAGTCGGCTGTTTCACGAGTATCGAACTCAAACACCGGACAGCGGCGCGGATTGAATCCGGCAAAATTGGTTTGCAGATAGGGGCGGATAATCTGCCGGGTCAGGGTTTGTGCCAGGCGGTTGGCATCGGATACCAATAAGTCGCGCCGGATCTCGTTGTGTACCAGCCCAAGTGCGTGGGTGCTGGCTTTGCCGTCCGCGCCGCTGGTCAGCGTCTGCCCCAGAATCAGCCGCGCAGCCGATTTTTCGCACCACTCCGTCATCGTCATAAACGGATTGCTGCCGGCTGCGGTACCCGCTGCGGCCTGATGCAGTTCGATCTGCATACCGTCGGGCATAATTCCGGCAGCGTTGTGGCCGATTTCCGCCACAGCGCGCAACAGTGTGCGCTTTTCTTTTTCCGTTGCACCCGCACCGTATTTACCGATGCGTATCGGCATACCGTACAGCTCTAAAAATTCGGCAAAATCGTGTACCGAATAATGTTTGAACATATAGAGCCAGGCCAAGGTGCGGAATAAACCGCTGCGTGCGGCCTGTCCGCTGCGGTTCTTATGATGGTGGACTACCCAGCCCAGCGGCCACAGCGGTTCGCCCTCCGGCCGTTCGGGGGTTTTGAGCAGAAGGTTGTCATCCTTATCCCATTTAAACCATGACTGAGGCTTGTGGCGGAATGCGGCAGGATAATACAGGCCGTCTGAAAACGACCAATGAATTTCCAATGCGGCAAACCCGTGGCCGACCGCGTCGAGCAAATCCATCAGTAAATCTTCAAAGTCGGCAATACCGCCGATCATGACACCTGCCGCTTCGGCCAGTTTTTCTTCTGCCGCCGTCGGGTTGCGCGGCGGTGCAATCCGCCAATCCAATCCCAACAGAGCCAGCTTGCGCGTACCCAAAGCTGCGGCAATGGCACTGTCGCGCTCTTCAATGTCGGCAAACAGCTCGTGTTGTGCGGTCATATCGCCGCTTTCCGCATCTTCAAACAGTGTCCGCATTTTGGCCGGTGTGATCTGGGTACTGGGATGGTCGGTTATCACACGGCCGTTGGCGGTAATCCGGGCATCCAGCGTTTGGCTGCCCTTTGGCAGTTTGATTCTTTCGGTTTTGTCTTTTTTTGCCATTATTTTGCCCATTTGCTCTTAAATCCGCTGTCGTCAAAATCGTTGTCGGTTGTGCTGTACCATTCCACCGGCGCGCTGTTGGCCGTCGCGCCCGTCCACAGCATATGCAGCGCGTCCGGGCCGTCGTCGTGGTCGGCTTTGGGGAAGTGGCGCAGCTGGCCGGTCAAGGCCGACTGGCCGCTGTGCAGCAGAATCAGCCCGTTGGCCATATGCGGTTGCAGGGTTTCGATGCGCAGCAGCTTGTCCGCCACCGGTTTGACCGCCCGCGCGGGGACGGGCAGGCCGCGCCGTGCCGAGCGTTTGACCAGTTCGTCTTTTAAAAACTCCTGAAACTGCACCGTTTCGACAAACCACAGTTTGCAGCGGTATTTCGCGTGCAGGCGGATGACGTCTTCGATAATCAGGTCGGGCAGGCGTTTTTTAATCTGCGCTTCGACGACAAACAGTTTGCCGGTACTTCTTTGATACCCGCCCACCAGAATGGCCGACGGGTCGCGCCCCGCGCCCGCCTTGCCCAGGCTCGGGTCGAGTGCGCCGAAGTAGACCAGATCGGCGGGCAGTTCCGTCCAAAAGCGCAGGGACCGGGCAAACGGCGCATCGTCGCCGCTGACGGGGTCGTTCTGGTATTCGCTGTCAAAGGCGGCATGGCCGTCGCGGGCGCGGATTTTCATCAAATCCAAGATGCCGCGCGCCGCCCAGCCGGTTTGCGCGCCTTTGTCCATTTCTTCACGGTTGGCACGGTAGAAGGCATCGGCCATGGCTTCGCCGGCCTTGCCGTTGTTGCGCAAAACGGCCTCCCACTCGTCCCATAAGTCCATTCTGTCCGGCCACTGTAAGACGGCCTGAAACTTGATGCTGCGCCAAAACGGATTGTTCAGCGTGCGGTTGAGCACGCTGTCGTAATGCAGAATCGTGCCGATATACACCACATCGTATTTCTGGCCGACACCGCCCAAAGGCAGCACGGTTTTGGCCAGCCAGCCGGCCAGTTGGTCGCGCCGGTCGGGATTGCGCACCTGCTCGTCGTTTTCGATGTCGTCCAGAACAGTCAAATCGGGGCGGTAGGGGCCGTGGCGCAGGCCGCGCAGCTTTTTGCCGCTGCCGGCCGCCTGAATTTTGATGCCGTTGGCCGTAACCGCCGTCCCCGCATTCCACACCCGCCCCTGACCGCAGGCTTCGGGGAAATCGGTTTTTAAACGCGGATTGAATTCCAGTTCGGCCTTGACCGCTTCCAGCATGGGGTAAGCCTGATCAATGCTGTCCATCACCAGCACGATATAGTGCTTCTGCGCGGTAACGATGCAGTAGAGCGTAAACAGCTGGGTCACCAGCGTGGACTTGGCTTCGCCGCGCGGTGCGGCCACCGCGTCGTGCTGGCCTTTTTCCTGCCGCAGGATTTCGCTCAGGCGCGTGAAAAGATAAGTGTGCAGCTGCGAGGGCTCGGGCGTGCGCACATAGTGCGGAAAATAGGTATGGACGAAATACTCATAGCCGCCTACCGGATCCAATACCTTGGCGCGACGTGCTGCAGCGGCTTTGGGCGATGCGTCGAAACCGTCGGCCTCCGCTTCGATCAATCGTCGAAAACTATCGGCAATAGTGGCAAGGTTTTTCAAAAAATCTTTGTTTTTCATGACAAGGAATGGACATGCAGATTAATAGAGCGCTTCAAGAAACAATATTGAAACATTTAACGGAATGTTTTCCCGGCCATCCTGAACATAGTTTTTATAGCGAATTGATAGCAATTCATGGCGAAAAAGAAGTAGTCGGGACAATCTTATATTTGCAAATGCACAACCTCCTTGAATGTAAGGAAAGCGCAGAAATCGGGCATGGCATACCCGATATTTTATGGGGGCTGACGAGGCCAACAGCAAAAGCTTTTGACTTCCTTGCCAATGACGGCGGTCTGTCCGCCATTCTCGGTGTCGTTACGGTCAAACTGCACAGCGATACCATTCAAGCTCTGGTGGCTGCAAAAATCGACCAAGCAGAGATTTCTGATACAGAAAAAAGCCGTCTGAAAACAGAATTGGGAAAAATCAAAGACACTGCATTAAGTACACTTACGGAAAATATCATTAATGCTATTCCTGCTGCCCAACTCATCTCAGTTTTAAAATCAGCTATCAGCCCCTAACCGAATTTCTTTTCCACTTCCACCCCGAACGGTTCCAGTACTTCCACAAACGCCGCCAAATGTTTGGGGTGTTTTTCCTGCACGAACGACATCAGAAATTCAATCAGTTTCAACGCGGTGGCCAGCTCGGAGGTTTCCGGCATCACCCGTTTGTTGGCCGCCACCGTTTTGGCAAAGGCATCGGCCAGACCGGCCAGCAGTTTTGCCCGCTCGGAAGGCGGCAGATCCTCGCTGCTGCCGTCCTGCAGCAGCGTCATGGTGTGGTTGTACTGTGCCAGGAAGCCCGCCAGCATGGCGCGGCTCAATTCTTCGATGCCGCCGCCGGCCAGCGTGTAGGCCGCGCGCAGTTTTTCCCAGTCGTCGCCCGCATCGGCCGCTTTGCGTTTCCACGCGCGCGCCGTCGCCTGCGGCACTTGGCAGACCATCGCGGCGGTTTCCAGCGTCTGTTCTCCGCCGATATACAGCCGCCGCAGCTTTTCGCGCGTCTCTTTCGGGTGCGCCATCTCACAGCCCCAGTTTGGCTTTGATCAGGGCAATGCCGGCCGCCGCCATACCGCCCGACAGCGCACCGGCCACACCGCCCGCCGCCGCGCCGGTGGCCGCCGAAATGCGGCGCGTTTCGGCACGGATCTGCTGCAACTCTTCTTCCATGATTTCCTGATTGGCCAGACATAAATCCTGTTTGGCCTCAATCCGCGCCAGCGCGGCCAGAATCGGGTCTTGATTCATTTGTCTGCCTTTCTTTCCAGTTTTTCGGCCAGACGGTCGAATTTGTTTTCCAAACGCTCCAATGCGTTCATCACATGGCGGTGGTTGTCCCGCGCCTCGCTCTTGGTGGCATAATCAAGCTTGACCTGATGCACCATGGCGCGCATCCGGTCGCGTTCCGCGCGCGCCTCTTTGAGGCCGTCCGAAATCGACTTGACCCAATACCACAGCAGCGCGATTAAAAACGACACCGCCAGCCCGAAAACATATTCCACCGTAATCGGCGTATCGCCGTTCATACATTTCTCCCGTCAAGGCCACCCGTGTTCGGCATAGGCCTGACAACACACACACCTGATACAGCCCGGCACCGCCTGCCGCCGCGCTTCGGGAATCGCCGCCCCGCAGTCTTCGCACTCATACGCGCTCACCGCGTTTTCAGACGGCCTGCGTGCCCGGTGCAGGGCATCGGCCAAGAATACGGCTTCCGCCTCTGCGGCGCGGTCAATAAAATCGGTCATCGTGTTTCCTTACCGGCCGTTGCGGCATGTTTAACGTAGGTCGGATATTCATATCCGACAATCATCCCGTGCTCCCGCCACGTCGGATTCGAGAATCCGACCTACCGGTTTTCAGACGGCCTTACCGTGGGCCGGATACGCCGTATCCGGCAACGCCCGTTCCTTCTGTCCGTTCCTTCCTGTCGGATTGGACAATCCGGCCTGCGGCCGCCCACTCACGCCATGCGGCATTCTGTGTTTCCAAAGCCTGCACATAGCGGCCGAACTTCGCCGCATGTTGCAGCAGGGCGGCAGGGCTGCCCTCCGTCGGCGGATTCGGGCGCAGCGGCGGTACCGTCAAAGCGGCCGGTACCGGCGGCATCTTCATCTGCTCCACCGTCTTCACCGTAACCGAGGGCGCGGTTGTAGAGGCGCAGGCTGTCAGGGCCGATACCGTTGTAAGGCACAGCAGCGCGGTCATTGTCTTTCTGTACTGCATTCGGGATTTCCTTCTCGATCTTGGCCGTCTGAATATCCAGCCGGTTCAGCGCGGCGGCCAGTTCCGCGCTCTGTTTCCGGGCAAAGTCAAACCACTTCTGCTTTTCGGCGGCTGCTTCGGCCAGCTTGGCCGCATATTCCTGCTCCGCCGCCAGAGCGGCTGCCTGATGCGCGGCCGTCAGTTCGGCTTTTTCTCTGTCGGCGGCCGCTTCGGCCAGACGGCGGCCGTCGGCACGCCCGCCTGTGTAAACCGCCGCAACGCACACCGCCAATACAATCGGCACGGCCAAACGGCGTACCATCGGATTTATCACCATATTCATTCCCCGCAGGTCGGATATTCATATCCGACAACACCCCGTGTTTCCTGCAACTGTTTACCGTAGGTCGGATACTTGTATCCGACAAACCCTGTATTCCCGCAACGTCGGATTCAAGAATCCGACCTACGTGCTGATTCACAAATCCGCCCGCCCGTCGTCCCGCTCCCGCACCATCTGCGCCACCTGCGGCACCGCCGCAATCCCGCGCTTGATCAGCGCATAACCGCCCACCATCGCGCCGTATGCCCACCACAGCCACTCGGGCGCGTCGGCCGTCTGCGCAAATTTCCACGTCATCACGAGCGCCGCCACATTCGCCCACAGCTTGGTATGCGAAATCTGCCCCGTCGCGGGGTTGGACACCAAACCGGCCAGCCATTTCATCAGTTTCATCATTCATTCCGTAGGTCGGATACCCCGTATCCGACAACACAACCCATTCCCGCTCCGTCGGATTCAAGAATCCGACCTACTGTCATCATTTCTCCGCAGCTCCGTAGGTCGGATACTCCGTATCCGACAAATCCGGCCTACCCGTTATCGCCGGCCGCATGGCGCAGATTCTCCGCCACCCGCCGCACCCAGCCGCGGCCGAAAGTGGGAAAGGTGCTTAATTTCGTATAAAACGACAAACGCTCCGCATTAAAGCGCAGCAGCAGATCATTGACTTCCGCCGCGCGCACCGCCGCGAGCGTCAGCGCACCGACAATCCCGTCGTCCGCCACCCCGGCCGCCCGTTGCAGCATCCGCGCCGCATTGCCGAAACCGTGGTTGATGCACGCATCGAAAAACTGGAACGCCACCGCAGCGGGCATTTTGTCCGCCTGATACCGCTCCCAAAACGCCTTGCGGTAAATTTCCACCGCCTGCTGCCGCGTCATCAGCCGCACCGCCCCCGTATAACCGTTGGCCTGCGCCGTGCGCTTGGTAATGCCCCAATTTGTCTCCCCGCCCGGGTCGGACGGATGGTTCACATAACCGCCCTCGTGCGAGAGGACACGGTCGATAAAACGTTCGAAACCCATAAACAGCCTTTAACAAGGTTTTAATATGACGTTAAGCAGGATTTTATTCTCGGTGTGTGCGATGCCGCAGGGCACGGTTTTCAGTCCCTAAGACCGTCTGAAAACCGACGAAACCGGTTGCTGCAACACCAAAACAGACGGCATAAAAAACCGCCCGATGGGGCGGTAAGGTTCAGTAGGAAGAATTAGAATAAAGTATGCTGCTGCGTTACCGGTTCACATTTGCTGCGCAAAATCGTATAGGCGGTACGGTCGGAAATCCGGTAGCGCGGGCAGAGGCGGTGCATCGCCATCAAACCGCTCAAACCCTGATTTTGGGTCAAATCCATAAATTCGGCTTTGAATTTTTCATTGCGCAATGCCCGCAAAGCCTGCTCACAGCGCGGAATATACAGCTCCTCCCCGCCATAGACACGCAGCAGGTCATAAGTTTTCGCCTCGCCGATAATGGAAAACAGCATTTGCAGGCGCGGCGTATCCTGTACACCGTGTCCGAACTTAAACCGGGTGCCGCCGACGGCAGCCACTAAATCCGTGACGGCCTGCAATCCGATCACGGCAACCATATCTGCCACTGTTTCAGGCAACAGATGCTGTACGCGCTTGATGTCCATTGCCGCCTCCTTTACCGCGCTTGCGGTTGGCCGCGATCTGCAAAGCCGCCACCACCTTGCGCAAACGCACATTATCCAAATACGCTACACTTTCCACACCGAACATCCGCCGTGCCGTACCGTGGGCATAATTCCAGTGCCAGCCGTTATCCAGCAGCAGGGCTTCGATTTTACTCATCAGAGGATTGGCTGCCACACGCCGCATCGGCCGCTTTCCGGTGGTCTGCGCTTTGAAACCCAAGCGCACCAGCTCGTGTAACACCAGTTCCATTTCCGGGACGTTCATTTGCGTACAGCTGTTTTTGCCGGTTATCCGCAGCAGCATAGCGCGGTAATCCTCATCGGCCATCGATAAGGATTTCTGCCCGATTTTGATTTTGGCAATCAGCTTCTTCTGCTTCTCAATCATAGAAATTACGCTTTATAATCAATAAAATTGATACTACATCAGGTAATCCGCCTGTCAATAACATTACAATATTTAACAAAAAGCCGTCTGAACAGACGGCTAAAATAAGAAAATAGATGTTACTTTTTTTATCATGCTGACTACGAGCGGTCTCCTTGCCGGTATTCGCGTACAGCCTGCTGATAAACAGTATGGTCACTTAATGCACGTTGATAAAGCTGATCAATTTTAACATCCGCTTTATCTTTGGCTGCCCGGGTTTTATAACTTTTCTTTTTTTCTTGTAATGCTGCGATTTGCACTAAATAGTAGTGTGTTGCCAGCAACCTGAACATATGTTCGTCTATCGGCGGATGGATAAGCTGTGCGGCACGTTCGCGCACGATGGCGATACGCGATTCTATGGTTTTGGCATTTTTACTTTCAAAAATGATTTGCAGTGATTCCCAGATGATTTGTTTCGTCCGTTTTTCAGGACTTCGATATCTACTGGTCATCAGATAGGCGTGATGTATCACTTCTTGCTGCACACGCCGATAATGATGCTCTCTTTCTGCCAGAAATCCGCTCAATGTTGCACACTTTTCTGCATTTTCAGCGGCCAGCTGTTCTTGTCTTTCACGCAACAATCGCTTTTTTTCATTGGCTTTTTCATGCAATTGCGCTTGCCAGGCGGCAACTTCGATCTGCTTCCGTCTTTGTTGTTCTTCGCGGGCTGTCTGTTCCTGTTGCCGTTTCTGACTTTTTTGGTGTTGAAAATAAGTCATAGTCAGGTTCCATAATTTAACCGGCAACCAAAATACTGCGGTCATCAACATGACCATACTTTGAATGGTTTTCTTTGTTTTCATGATTTCCCTCTACCGTACAATTGTAGAATTTATTTTAGGATAAAAATAGGTTAAAAAGAAAAGCCGTCTGAAAACGGTGCGCAGTACCTTCTAAACCGTATCGGTACATTTTCGGGCGGCTTTTTTGGGCGCGGAATTTTGGGGGAAATACTTGACTATTATGTCTATACATAATATCATTCCATCCATCAGCAGCAAGGCTGATACGGGAAAAGCCCCACCGAAGCGGGGCTCTAACTGGGAGAAGAAAATGAAGCTGACCCTTCAAATTCTTATCTTGGCTATCCTGTTAACGGTAAGCGGTAACGCTTACTAGGGCTAACCAGCTGGGCGGCCTGCACGCCGTCCAGTCCCAATCTTAAAACAGAACATGCGGACAATCAAGGAGTATCCCTAATGGTTGATGCAAAGTTGGCCGAATACCGCAAACGGGCAGCGGCCAAGCGGACAATTAAAAATGTATCCTTCAACAACGAAACTGAAAAGGATTTGCTCGAATATGCCAATAAAATCGATTTTTCCCAATGGGTGAAAGAGAAAATCCGTGCGGAATTTCTGACAGGCAGATAACGTAGGTCGGATTCTTTGAATCCGACACTGAGGCGGTAAGGCAGGCCTACGCAAAAAGGTATCAAAAAAGCCGCCTGAAACCAAGTTTCAGGCGGCTTTTTCCTGTTCCGTTTCACACTTTGGCAATATCCAGATTCAACAGCCGGTATTCGCCCGCATCGTCGCGGCGGTAGACGCGGACAAAGGGTTTGCTGACCTGTACCTGCACGCTGTCGGACAGCGCGTCCATCGCCCGCTGCCAGCGCGGGTCGTCGATATTCAGACGGCGCAGGCCGAGGACGCGGGCGGTGCTGATGTTGCCTTCTTTATCGACTTGGAAGGTGTCGTTGATCAGGGTTTTCAGCTCACTTCGGCTGCCGGCCGTCCAGTCGTGGATACATTCGTCGATCAGGGCTTTGGCCGCCATCAGGCCTTCGTCGAAGGTCAGGGTGTCCTGCATGGCCAGATTGATGCGGTAGGTGCCGTCGAAGCTGTGCAGGCTGATGTTGCCTTTTTTGCCGCCCAGATGCACGCCGTAGCGTTCGGCACTGAGCTGGACGAAGGCAGCGATGTCGTCCATGGCGCGGCGTTTGAAGCCTGCGATGGTGTCGCGGACGCTTTGCGCGCGTGCGACGGTTTCCAAAACAAGTTCGTCCCGCAGCAGGTCGATTTCTTTGATGTTGGCCAGCGGCACCAGATTGCCTTTGGCATCTTGGCGGTATCGGGCTTGTTCGGCGGGGGTCATAAGCGTTTCCTTTCTCGGGTTGGGTTTCGGTCGGTTTTTTTGTCGGATACAAGTATCCGGCCTACGGGTTCATCTGTTTCTCCGCCAGCAGGCGGCGGCATTGTTTGAGAATTTCGGCAGCGTTTTTCCGTTCGCCTGCCGTGGGGCGGTAAACGGGTGCCGGCAGCGGAGGCAGCGGCCTTTCGGGCAGTCTGTCCAGCAGGTCGGCGGGGGTCGGCCAGTGGCGGATTTCGCCGGCCAGCAGGGCAAAGGCCGTCTGAAAACGCCCCGCGTCCAAACGGCCGTCCCATTGGTGCTGTGCCGTTAAGGCGGTTTCCCATGCGCGTACGGTCGCGCCCGCGGTGTCGGCGGCGGGTGCGCCGCTCAGGCGCAGGGCCAGCATCAGTTGCAGGCCGTCGACGATTTCGTTGAACAGGTTGTCGGGCAGGCGGCTCACCGTTTCAGTCCTTCCAGTTGCGCGGCGGCGGCCAGTGTCCGGCTGGGTATGGCGGGGACGGGCATGGCCGTGTGTGCCGTCTGCACCGTTTGCGGCCGCCATTGGCTGATGATTTCATAGAGATAGCCGTGCGACTTTAAGGGCAGTTTCAGACGGCCGCTGTCCCGCGCGTCCAAGGCCGTCTGAAAACCGTGTATCCAAGCTTCGGACGGTGCGGGATAAATCTGCCCGTCGCGGCGGATCTGTCCCGCGCGGATATCGGGCGCGACGGCGGCCAGAAGGCGTGCGGCACGGGCAAAAGAGAGCTGTCTTGCGGCGGGGCGGAACAGCCCCAGATAGCGCAGCGCGGGGGCGGCAAGCGCACCCAAGTCCGCCAGCTCTTTAATCAGCGCGGCCGCACCGGCCGCGGCCAGCAGGCTGTCTATGCTGTGTACGGCACCGCAGTTGGGGCAGCGGGTGTTCATGGCTGCTTTCCCAAAGTCTGTTGCGCTTCTGCGCCCACCGCATGATGCAGCTGCGCGTTTTTGCCTGTTACCCAACCGACGGCACGGTCGTTGTCGGCGTTCGTACCGCTGCCCGGTTTGGTTGTGCATGTTCTGCCTTTGGTCAGGCCTTGGTGTTCGTGCCATTGGGCCAGCAATGCCGTTTCCCGTTCTCCGTTGGCAAAGACGTCGATTTTGCTGCGTACCGCCTGCACCCAGCCCGAACAGAACGCATCGGCGCGATAGGTTTTGTTTTTCGCCAGGCACACCCGTTTGAGGACAGTGGCCATATAGCCGCGGCGTAAGGTTTTCAGCTGGCGCAGCAGCACGTTGTAGGCATAGTCCGCCAGTTCCGCCTTGTTGCCGACGCCGTAGAATTTCAACAGCGCACCGCCGAACTGCTGGTCGGTATAGCAGCGCACACCGAAACAGGCACATACGGTTGCGGCCAATTCCGCCTGCCAGCGCGGTAAAACCGCCGCGTATTTGCTGCCGGCCGATTCGCCGATGTCGCTCAAGGCCACATCCGCATCGCTGATGCCGTATTGCCGCATTAAGGCCTGCGCCTGTTTCAGAGCCAAGGCCGCCTCGTGCTCGTTGGCCGAACGGCTCAAAGCCAGACATTTTCTGATTTTTGCCAATGCTTTCTGTTCATCCATTTTGCTGTTCCTTTCCAATCAACTGTCCGTCGCCCGTGGTAATGGCGGTGGCGCCGAATTTTTCCTGTATTGCCCGCACGGCAGCCTGCCGGCGTTTTTCCCGCAGGTCGGATTCTTGAATCCGACAAAACTGCCGTTTCTGCCGCAGCAGCCAAAAGATGCCGTTGCGCCGCTGCCGGTCGGAAGACTGCCTGCGTCTAATCGTTTTCATACCGCCTCCAATATTTATTTTTCATAATTTCCGGTTCGGGCGGCCAATCACTTTTGCTGACGGCATAAACAGGCTGTGCACGTGCCAATTTCCGTTTCTTTTCGTTCCGGCAACGCAGGCATACTTCCCTGATTTGCCCTTGAACCGAGAAATGCGCCTCAGTATGCTCTTCACCGCAGCAGGGACATCGTTTGACGGCAGAATTATTGAGGTTCATCTACCACCCCGCGCATACGTTCGGCATCACTCATACGCCCGTAAACTGCCTCCCATGCCGCATCTGCCTGCCGGGCATCCGACAGTACAGCTTCACGGCAGGCCGTCACGGGCTGTTTGAATGCCGGCTCCGGTCCGTTGCAGGAACTCAGGTAAGCAGCCGTTACCAGTAAAACCACAAGGGGCAGCAATCGGCATGCTGTGCTGAGAAAAAGGAGTTTCATTTTTTAACTTTCCTTATATTTCAATATCTTATAATTTTTACTGGATAAAAAAATATAGACGGCCTAGCGGATCAGTATCGAACTGTATTTTTTGACGATACCGGCCTGAATCGGAATTTGGTTTTTGTCTGCGGTGCGCACCACACCCAGCATCAGCTTCTGCAACCGCCGCGTATTGCCGCCGCTTTCCCGCACCAGAGCCGTTACGGTTTCATCGTCCGCGCCGGGCAGTGAAGCACGGGCAATCTGCTCCAATTCCTGATCCGGCAGACTTTCGCCTACGGATACGGTCATGCTGACCCGGCTGTAAAGCTGTACCAGTTCGCCGCGTTTGCCGCGCAGATTGACAATCAGCCTCGGCATACCGCTTAAAACCAGACCGATTTCGGCTTCATCATGCAGCCGGCGCAGCAGTTCCAGTGCGCGCAGGGGCAGGTTTTCCGCTTCGTCCACGACCAAAAGCCGTCCCGAATCCTGCAAACGTTCGGCTACTGCTTCAAATACATCGTTCAAGGTGCCGTCTGTCGGCACTTTGACGGCCGATGCGATTTTGCGCATCAATACTTGGGCGGTGTAGCTCGGATTGGTTTCAATCAATACCGCCGTCGGATTTTGGCGGCAGTATTCGCGTACCGCCACGGTTTTGCCCAAGCCGGCCTGTCCGTAAACCACGCCAACTTCGCAGTCTTGATGTGTGTCGCGCATCAATTCATGAATGCGCCGTGCCGTTTTGGTCGGGACATATTCCTGATGCAGGCGGGCACGGGCACTGTTGGCTTGGACCCAATCCAGATAATCGCGGATTTTGGCCTCGATGGTTTCGATATTGCCGCCGTGTTCGGCATATTTTTTATTGATATACATACTGATGGCGGCAGGTGCCACCGTTACCGCCCGTGCCAGTTGGCTTTGGTTCAGGCCGCTGGCTTTATAGTGGGCGACAAAGGCTTCGTGTAATGGCAGATCCATGATTAATTCCCTTCCAAATCGGTTTTAAACAACACAATATCGTCATCGTCAGACGGCCGCCTGACTGTATATTCCCTGACGGCCACATCGCTGCCGGAAACTTTCTGCCACTGCATACCGAACAGTTCGTCAAAAGCCGCCGCCTGTTCGATAGCCGGATCGTTTTCGGCCTTGGCCAACGCAATGGCCTGCTCGGCACGCCGGATTTTTCTTTGCGCCCGCGCTTCGGCCAATTGGTCGCGGCGGCTGAGTGAGAAAGCCGGACGTTTGTTACCGTCGAGTTTGGCCTTGCACAGATATTTGCCGTCTAAACCGTACACCACCACATATTGCGCATCATCCAAATCATAGGCCACGCGTACTTCTTCCTGATGGTAGGGTGCCAGTTCTTCGCTGAAATATTGATGGGTAAACAAATCAATCCACCCGCGCTGTACTTTGCGGATTTCCTGAGGCATAAACAGCGTATCCAGCTCTTGGGGAAGCAGTAAGTCGGGTTCTGCACCGGAGGCTGCCAGACGGTGTGCGCGGTATTCGGCGGGGCTGTATCGGCTGCCGTCGCCTTTTTTCGGCAATTCGCCGTGCGGTTTTCGGTTGTAGGCATCAATACAGGCAGCCACATCGGCAATAAACCGGCTCCAACCGGGCAGTTTGTTCAGATACTGCTTTTGCCCACCTGTCAGTTCCCTGCCTTTTTCCAGCGCGTTAAACGCACTTTCCATCTTCCGGTACACCAGCGTTTTCGTGCTGCTGTCCATATCCGGGCCGGTGTAGGTTTCATACCGGCGGGCCAATGCCATCAGATTGTCCGGCCACCACCGTTCGATAATGCCGCGCCCCTGCGGATTGCCGGGCAGGCCGGTTTCATGATGAATACCCAGGCGGGCGGTCAGGCCGGTAATTTCGTGGTCGATGGTTTTACCTGTTTGTCCTGCGCCGTTATCCGAGTAATACATCAGCGGGACACCGAAATGTTTGATCCCGATCCGCAGACAGTCGGCCACCGCCACACAGCTTTCTGCCAAAGAAACCGAAAACCCCATAACCATCCGGCTGCAACCGTCGATAATGACCGTGACTTCCGGCTTAAACGGCCGGCCGTGTACCGGATGTGCCACCTTCGCCTTGAAACTGTGGCCGTCGCCGATCCAGACATCGTTCGGTTCCAGCGCATCCCAATCGCGTTTAACATAGGGCAATAATGCCTTATATGCCGCCCCCGTTTTGCGGCCGCGCTCCTGCATCACAACCGGCAGCCTGTTCCATACCCGTCTGACCTGACTTTCCGTCGGCAGGCCTTTTTCCGGCATATGCTGCCGCCACCATGCCGCAAACGCCTGATACGATTGCGACAGCGGCGGGGCACTCGGAATACAGTGCTGCTTGGCAAAATAAGGCAGCCAAACGTAAGCCGCTGCGGGCTTTTCCCGTTTGGTCGGCAATGGTGCCAGCAAAGCCAGCCGTGCCGACGGCGTATCACCGTGCTTGTAGTCCTGCACCCACCCCATCAGCGAGCGTGCCGACAGCTTGGTTTTGCCGCCGCTTCGGGCATTGGCCAGCGGTACTGCTGCTACCAACACGGGATCGGCTGCGCCGTTTTCAATCCGGCCGATCAGCAAAGCGACGGCCGCTTTCAACGCCAACCCGGTTGTCCTATGGATATGCAGCACCGCTGCCGCCAGAGCCATACGCGCATGGGCGCACGCTTTTTGCGATTGACTGTAACCCTTCATCAAATCGACGCTCGGCAGCGAGAGCAGATTCATTCTGCGGCGTGCCACCCCCTGTTTTTCTTTGCTTAGCGGCTTTTCAAAAGGCACCGGCAGATCGGACTGAGGCAGTACGACAGCAGCCTGCCGGATCACGTTTTCTGCCTGTTTCTCACGAATGGCCGTCTGAATATCGGCAGGCAGACTGCTGACGGCATACTCCAAACCGCCGCCTCGGCCTTTGCGCTTACGGCTGAGCCAGCATTCTCTTTGAGCAATTTTCCGCATGCCGTTTATGGTTTTGGGGAGATTGGGCAAATTCATATCTACCAAATCTTTCAGGCTCAAACATCCCATATCAGCCAACCTTTAAGAATTCTCTTAGCTCGTTAATTTTTGCCGACCGGCAGTTTTTAACTGAGTAATATGGAAATACTTCCGTCAGTTCTCTTTGAATGACTTTGGCAACAGCTTCAGCAATACGGCGGCTGCCCCGGCCGTTTCGGATAACCTCTGATACGGATTGATTAGTTACCCCCAATGCATCGGCAATCATGCGCGCAGATACATTGTTTTTCTCTAAGGAATCATAGATTTCATTAGCTCCCATAGTTACCCTCATGATAGAATATGACCTTACTTACATTACAGGCTTAGATGCTTGCCTTTCTTGCCTTGAATAATATCCCAAATATATTTGGTATAGCAAGTATATTTGTTTTTAATCTTGGGTTATTTTATGGAACGTATTGATTTGGCTTTGAATTTAGTTGAAGAGCGTACGCGCTTGGGATACTCAAGAAAAAATTTTGCTGAGCAAACAGGATGCAGTGCAGAGAGTTTGCGTCTGTATGAAACCGGCCAGGTTAATATTCCTGCAGACTTTTTAATCGCAGCAGTCCAGCTCGGGATTGATATTCAATTTGTATTTACCGGCATCCGTTCGACCAACTTGAAAGCCGTTGCTGATGACTTGGAGCAGCAATTGATCGAAAAGATCGAAAAGAATACCGTCGAGAATCAGATAAACGGCAATGTCAGCAATTCTGTTATCGCATCTTCCGGCTCTGTGGTTAATCAAATCAACACCCAAAATCATGTGACAAAAACTATCGCCGACATTAAACCCGGTCAGGATCACATTAGTTTGGGGCAGATGGCAAAACTACAGGACCTTGTTAGGCAAGTTTGGAATGCCGAAAAAATTGCAAAAAAAGAACCCAAATCGATGCGTGCTATCTGGGCGAGTCTGAATTCTTTTTGTCAGGTACCCTCATACAAACTTATTGCTCTGACCGATTATGAAAAAGCTGAAACATATCTCAGAAAATGGCTGGGGCGCTTAAGCAGTACACCCACATCAAGAAAAAATGATCCGGAATGGCGAAAGAAGAAATACGCATATATCAAATTGAATATTAAAAAATTCTCTCTGGAGGATTGGTTTGGTTCTTATATACAAAAGAATTTCGGCGTGGCCAGTCTCACTGAATTAAGCGATGCGGATCTTCAAAAAGCTTATTCGGCGGTAGCGTCCAAGAAAAATAAAATGTGAGTTCCAAGTTGGCGTAAAAGTTTAAAACATTAAAAATGTTACTAACTTGTTGAAGTTTATTTGTTTTATTCTAACTTGGAACTGCATTGCCAGTTCCAGGTTTAGTTCCAAGTTTCACTCGTTTTAAATGATATTTGTTTCCGCAATTATTTACGTGCCAACCCCAAAGATTTGTCCGTGATTTCGGTCAAGGGCGAAAGCATGGGCAGTGTGCTTGAAGACAGGGATACCATTCTCGTCAATCATGCGGAGAACCGACCGGGCAATGGTTTATATGTCGTGCGCATCAATGAAGAATTAATTGTAAAGCGTGTTCAATCCATGCCTAGTGGTAAATTGCTGATCAGTTCGGCTAATGAGGCTTATGCGCCGTTTGAAGTGGATTTACAGGATGAATTTAACGATGTTCAAATTATCGGCAGGGTCGAATGGTTTGCCCGCCAAATTTGAATGGTCGCTAAAATTGGTTTAAAGAGTGCTTAAAATCTCTAATATTCCAATCAATCCCAATCAAAAAATGTTCGATTTCATCAGATTTTTCGCAAAAGCTAATGCAAGTCCATTTTGAGAAAAGTCACTAAAAATCTATTTAACTACAAAGCCTTTTTGTAGTTCTCTCTATAAAATACTTGGTGCAAAAACTAACAGTACCCCACAATTGCCGATCCACCGTAGGTCGGATACCCCGCATCCGACCACCTGCCCCATACTTTCTGCCCACTTCCCACATCAACCGCCCAGCCATCGACACAACATATTTCAGCCGTCTGAAGGCCTTCCCCAACGCGGATTTTCAGACGGCCTGCGATTTGTTAGAATTTTTCATCTCTTACCCATCATACCGACACCCCTATGAACAGCCACCTGAACGCCCTCCTGCCCTATCCGTTTGCCCGTCTGCGCGAAACCATGCAGGACATCGCTCCACCGGCCGGATGCCGGCCCGTACCGCTGCATATCGGCGAACCGAAGCACCCCACTCCCGCCGTCATTATCGAAGCCCTGACCGCCTCGCTGCACGAATTGGACAAATACCCTGTCAGCGCGGGCCTGCCCGAACTGCGCCAAGCCTGCGCCGACTGGCTTGCCCGCCGTTACGATGGCCTGACGGTCGATCCCGACAGCGAAATCCTGCCCGTTCTGGGCAGCCGCGAGGCTCTGTTCTCTTTCGCCCAAGTGGTACTCGACCCTGCTGCCGCCCATCCGCAAACCGTCGTCAGCCCCAATCCCTTTTATCAGATTTACGAAGGTGCAGCCTTTTTGGGCGGAGCCGACATCGTTTTTGCCGACTGCACTGCGCCGCGCTTTCTGCCCGACTGGACGCAAATCGGCCCTGATGTCTGGCCGAACGTCAAACTGCTGTTTGTCTGCTCGCCGAACAACCCCAGCGGCAGCGTGATGCAGCTGGACGACTGGAAAGAACTGTTTACCCTGCAAGACCGGTACGGCTTTGTCATCGCTTCGGACGAATGCTATTCCGAAATCTATTTCGACGGCCGCAAACCTTTGGGTGCATTGCAGGCTGCGCGGCAATTGGGGCGCGGCTTCCAAAAATTGGTCATGTTTACCAGTCTGTCCAAGCGATCCAACGCACCCGGCCTGCGCTCGGGCTTTGTAGCCGGTGATGCCGACCTGCTGAAAAAGTTTCTGCTCTACCGCACCTACCACGGCAGCGCGATGAGCATTCCCGTCCAACGCGCCAGCATCGCCGCCTGGAACGATGAAACCCATGTCGCAGAAAACCGCCGCCTGTATCAGGAAAAATTCGACCAAGTCGTGCCCATACTGCGTCGCAAATTCAATGTACAGATGCCCGATGCCTCTTTTTACCTGTGGCTGAAAGTGCCGGACGGCGACGACTTGGCATTTGCCCGCAAGCTGTGGCGCGAAGCCGCTGTCCAAGTCCTGCCCGGCCGCTTCCTTGCCCGCGACAGCCGCCACGGCAATCCCGGACAAGGCTATGTGCGCATCGCACTGGTTGCCCCGCTGGCCGAATGCGTTGCCGCTGCCGAAACCATCATAGCGTTGGCCTGACAACCTGACGCAGGCCGTCTGAACCGTATACTCCCTGTTTTCAGACGGCCTTCCCCGGCAAACATTCCTCCGGCCTGCACCGCCTGAGGGTTGAAAAAATTAAAAAACACCGTCTTTTTGATTAATTTATGTAAAATAGGGCTGTTCAATAACAATTAAACAAGGTAAATTACGCCCTAACGTAACTTAGTGTAACCGCTACCGTGCCGCACTGAGTTACTTTGGTTTTGAGAACTTATAAAAACTATTCATTTTTTAAAGGAATCGAAATGCAGACGAAAAAGCGACCTGTATTTCTGGAAATCAACAACATCCGGTTGCCGATTCCCGGGATCGTGTCCATTCTGCACCGCATCAGCGGTGTTATCCTGTTTTTGATGCTGCCCGTGCTGCTGTGCCTGCTGGACGGTTCGCTGAGCAGCGGCGAAACTTTCGAATCTTACAAAAATCTGGTAGGCAACCCCTTGGTCAAGCTGGTTTTAATCGGCTTGATGTGGGCGTTTTGGCACCACTTTTTTGCCGGCATCCGCTTTTTGCTGCTGGATGCCCATAAAGGTTTGGATCTGCCCACTGCGCGGCTGACCGCAAAAATCGTTTTTGCCGCCGCATTGGTGCTGACAGTGATTCTGGGAGTCGTATTATGGTAAACCGTAAACTGACCGGTGCCCATTACGGTTTGCGTGACTGGGCCATGCAGCGCATTACCGCCGTCATTATGGGCATCTATGCGCTGGTATTCATTGCTTTCCTGCTGGGAATGGCAGGAGCTGGAGACTATGCCCAATGGCAGGCGCTTTTCAGCCAAACTTGGGTCAAAGTTTTTACCCAAACCACTTTCATCGCTTTGCTGCTGCACGCTTGGGTGGGCATCCGCGACCTGTGGATGGACTACATCAAGCCCATGGGGCTGCGCCTGTTCCTGCACAGTGCCACTGCCGTCTGGCTGGTCGGCTGTGCCGTGTATTCCGTTAAAGTGATTTGGGGTTAATCATGACGTTTCCTATCCGTAAATTTGATGCCGTCATCGTCGGCGGCGGCGGTGCCGGTCTGCGTGCCGCACTGCAATTGTCCAAAGCCGGCCTGAATACCGCCGTTTTATCCAAAGTTTTCCCGACCCGTTCGCACACCGTGGCCGCACAAGGCGGCATCTCCGCCTCTCTGGGCAACGTCCAGGAAGACCACTGGACTTGGCACATGTACGATACCGTCAAAGGTTCCGACTGGCTGGGCGACCAAGATGCTATTGAATTCATGACCCGCCGTGCGCCCGAAGCCGTTATCGAGTTGGAGCATATGGGTATGCCGTTCGACCGCGTGGAAAGCGGTAAAATCTACCAACGCCCGTTCGGTGGTCACACGGCCGAACACGGCAAACGTGCCGTCGAGCGCGCCTGCGCCGTGGCCGACCGTACCGGTCATGCCATGCTGCACACGCTTTACCAGCAAAACGTGCGTGCCAATACCCAGTTTTTCGTCGAATGGACAGCTCTCGACCTGATCCGTGACGAAAACGGCGACGTTGTCGGCGTAACCGTGATGGAAATGGAAAGCGGCGACGTTTACATTTTCCATGCCAAGGCCGTCTTATTTGCCACCGGCGGTGCCGGCCGTATTTATGCTTCTTCCACCAATGCCTTTATGAATACCGGCGACGGCTTGGGCATCTGCGCCCGTGCCGGTATTCCGCTGGAAGACATGGAGTTCTGGCAGTTCCACCCCACCGGCGTGGCCGGTGCCGGTGTTCTGATTACCGAAGGCGTACGCGGCGAAGGCGGTATCCTGCTCAATGCCGACGGCGAACGTTTCATGGAACGTTACGCGCCCACGGTGAAAGACCTGGCCTCGCGCGATGTCGTTTCCCGTGCCATGGCAATGGAAATTTACGAAGGCCGCGGCTGCGGTAAAAACAAAGACCACGTCCTGCTGAAAATCGACCATATCGGTGCCGAAAAAATCATGGAAAAACTACCGGGCATCCGCGAGATTTCCATCCAGTTTGCCGGTATCGACCCGATTAAAGACCCGATTCCCGTGGTACCGACTACCCACTACATGATGGGCGGCATCCCCACCAACTATTTGGGCGAAGTCGTCGTTCCCGACGGCGACAACCCCGAAGCCGTAGTAAACGGCCTGTACGCAGCGGGCGAGTGTGCCTGTGCATCAGTACACGGTGCCAACCGTCTGGGTACCAACTCCCTGCTCGACTTGGTAGTCTTCGGCAAATCGGCCGGCGACAGCATGATTGAATACATCAACAAGCAGAGTGGCTGGAAAGATCTGCCTGCCGATGCGGGAGCATTTACCAAACAGCGTCTCGACCGTCTGAACAGCCAAACCGGCGGCGAAAACGTCGATGCCCTGCGCAACGAACTGCAACGCACCGTCCAACTGCACGCAGGCGTATTCCGTACCGATGCTATTTTGAAAGAAGGTGTGGAAAAAGTACTCGCACTGTATGAACGTGCCAAAAACACCGAAATCAAAGACAAGAGCCAAGTATGGAATACCGCACGTATCGAAGCCTTGGAATTGGACAACCTGATGGAAGTCGCCAAAGCCACTCTGATTTCGGCCGAGGCACGCAAAGAATCACGCGGTGCCCACGCCTCGGACGACCACCCCGAGCGCGATGACGAAAATTGGATGAAGCACACCCTGTTCTACACCGCCGACAACCGTTTGACCTACAAACCGGTTCATACCAAACCGCTTACCGTAGAATACATCGAACCGGCCAAACGCGTTTACTAAGGAACACAAAACAATGGAAAAAGTCCGCTTTAAAGTATACCGCTACAATCCGGATGTCGATGCCAAGCCCTACCTGCAGGATTTCGAGCTGGAAATCGAGCCGACCGATGTCAAACTGTTGGATGCTCTGGTCAAACTCAAAGCCCAAGACGACAGCCTGTCATTCCGCCGCTCCTGCCGCGAAGGCATCTGCGGTTCAGACGGCATCAATATCAACGGCAAAAACGGTTTGGCCTGCCTGACCGACATCCGCAGCCTCAAACAGCCTATCGTGCTGCGCCCGCTGCCCGGTCTGCCGGTCATCCGCGACCTGATTGTCGATATGACGCAGTTTTTCAAGCAATACCATTCGATTAAACCGTATGTTGTCAATGACACACCGGCCGATCCGAATAAAGAGCGCCTGCAAAGTCAGGAAGACCGGAAAGAATTGGACGGCCTGTATGAATGTATTCTGTGCGCCTGCTGTTCGACCGCCTGTCCGTCTTTCTGGTGGAATCCCGACAAATTCGTCGGTCCGTCCGGCCTCTTGAATGCCTACCGCTTTATCGCCGACAGCCGCGACACCATTACCAACGAACGGTTGGACAATCTGAACGACCCCTACCGCCTGTTCCGGTGCCACACCATCATGCAGTGTGTCGATGTTTGTCCGAAGCACCTGAATCCGACCCGTGCCATCGGCAAAATTAAAGAAATCATGTTGAAACGAGCCATCTAAATATGGTAACTTTCGATGAGACAGCGAAGCGGCGCATCCGCTTCCTGACACGCCGCGGACTGCTCGAGCTCGACATCGTGCTCGGGCGGTTTATGCAGGCCGAGTTCGACCGTCTAAGTGATGAAGAACTCAGCGTTTTTGTCGAAATCCTCGACTTGCCCGATCCGGAATTTCTGGCTTTGGTCAATGAGAAGGAAGTTTGCAACAACCCCGCGTTTTTACCCCTGTTGGATAAAATCAGACAAGCCAAGGCCGTCTGAATTCTGTTTGATATAGAAGAATAAGGAGTAGAATAGATGTCTCAATCAATCAAAGTAACCGTCGAAGGCAAAGACAATATCGAACTGCCGGTATTGAAAGGCACACTCGGACACGACGTGGTCGATATCCGCACGTTTACCAAAGCCAGCGGCATGTTCACTTTCGACCCCGGCTTTGTCTCAACGGCAAGCTGCGAATCCAAAATTACCTTTATCGACGGCGACAAAGGCCAGCTCTACTACCGCGGCTACCCCATCGAACAGTTGGCCGAGCACAGCGACTACTTGGAAACCTGCTATCTTCTGATCTACGGCGAACTGCCCACCGCCGAACAAAAAGCCGAATTCGAACGTACCGTTTCCCGACACACCATGGTACACGAGCAGCTGACTTGGTTCTTCCGCGGTTTCCGCCGTGATGCACACCCGATGGCCATGATGGTAGGCGTGGTCGGTGCCTTGGCTGCTTTCTATCAAGACAGTCTGGACATCAGCAACGCCGAACACCGCCGCGTTGCCGAATACCGCCTGATTTCCAAAATTCCGACCATCGCGGCCATGTGCTACCGTTACTCCAACGGCCTGCCGTTCAACTTCCCGAAAAACGACCTGTCTTACACCGCAAACTTCATGCACATGATGTTTGCCACACCGTGCGAAGACTACAAACCGAATCCTGTTCTGGTGCGCGCATTGGATCGCATCTTTATCCTGCATGCCGACCACGAACAAAATGCTTCTACTTCAACCGTCCGCTTGGCCGGTTCTTCCGGTGCCAACCCGTTTGCCTGCATCTCGGCCGGCATTGCCAGCCTGTGGGGTCCTGCACACGGCGGTGCAAACGAAGCCGTGCTGAAAATGCTGGACGAAATTGGCGATGTATCCCGTGTGCCTGAATTTATGGAAGGCGTGAAAGAACGCAAATACCGCCTGATGGGCTTCGGCCACCGCGTTTACCGCAATATGGATCCGCGCGCCAACATCATGCGTGAAACCTGCTACGAAGTACTCAAAGAATTGGGCTTGGAAAACGATCCGAAGTTCAAACTGGCGATGGCATTGGAAAAGATCGCCTTGGAAGACGAGTTCTTTATCGAACGCAAACTGTATCCGAATGTAGATTTCTATTCCGGCATCGTCCTGTCTGCCTTAGGCATTCCGGTATCCATGTTCACCGTTATCTTCGCTCTCGCACGTACCGTCGGCTGGATCTCTCATTGGCACGAAATGATTGCCGATCCGGGTCACAAAATCAGCCGCCCGCGCCAGTTGTACACCGGTGCAACCCGTCGCGATTACGTTCCGGTCGAAAAACGCTAATCTATTTTATGCCAAACGCTGCCTTCGGGTAGCGTTTTTTTATTGCCACACCCAGAAAAGATATACAGAACAATCCGCAACAGAGATTTTCCGACAGCTTCATAATACCTAAACTGCTTAAACCGATACGGACAATATCTCTGACAGCACAAAACAGATGAAAAGCCCCACAGAAAAAATCCGCCTGACAGACAATATTCTGAAAAGCGGTTTGACGGTATCCGACGAATCTATCAGCGTCATTCAGACGGCTTCATGCCCAAATCCAATATCGCCATTTAAAAGCACAGTCCGTGATATGACCCGGGTTGATAAGCGGACAATCATTATGGGAATACCTTATAAATGTAAAACCAAGCCGATTTCAGACGGCCTGTTTGCATTAAAAAAAAGCGATTGCTCACAAGGCCGTCTGAAATCGGCGACATCAGTTTTGCTTTTTGGGAACAAATAACACGATACGGTTACCGGCATAATACCGGCCGTTAATCAGAATCTGGCAGGCTGCGCCACACATATGCCAGGCACTGCCCAGCTTAATCCCGATATGGATACCGCTTTCCTGAAAATCCAGCCGTCTGCCCAATCCCGCACGGTCAAGCGGTGTATCAAGATGATGAACCAGACGGCCGTTAATGCGGACCTCTTCGCGGCAGCGCGAAAGGTTCCACTCATTTTGCACCACGATAGACATGCCCTGATAATCTGCCTGCCACGTTTTTTTAAAATATTTCACTGCTTTATCCATCAACCCACAGGCCGTCTGAAAACTGCATCAGGGCTGCATAACGCGTGCCAACAATGCTTTTTCCCGACCCTGCATATCGGGAATTTCCACCTGAATGCCGTTCCCCGGTGCCACATCAACCGTTTTCCCTTTGCGGCGCATCGCTTCTAAAACAACGGTTCGGTTACCCGTCGGGTGGATAATCTCCAAAGTATCACCGACAGCAAAACGGTTTTTCACTTCTACCGTTGCCCAGCCCGCATCATCAACCATCAAAACATGACCGACATATTGGCTCTGCTTGGCCGTAGAATGACCGCTCAAATAGTTTTGATATTCTTTGGTTTGGTGCCGTTCCAAAAAACCGGGGGTATAGCCGCGGTTGGCCAAGCCTTCCAACTCAGCCAGCAGGGTGTAGTCAAACGGCCGGCCGGCAACGGCATCATCAATGGCTTTACGGTAGGACTGCGCCACACGCGCCACATAGTAAAGCGATTTGGTACGCCCTTCCACTTTCAGGCTGTCCACACCGATTTGTGCCAGCTTCGCCACTTGTTCAATGGCGCGCAAATCTTTGGAATTCATGATGTAGGTGCCGTGTTCGTCCTCCATAATCGGCATCATCTCGCCGGGGCGGTTGGCTTCTTCAATCAAAAAGACTTTATTGGCTTCGGGGTGGCGGATTTGACCGTTGATGCCCTCAAATGCCGCATCGGCCTGCTGCTGTGCCTGCTGGAAATCAAATCCCTGCAACAGGCGGGCATCACCCATTTCATCAGTCTCGCTGTTGTGTACCTTGTAATCCCAGCGGCAGGAATTGGTACACGTTCCCTGATTGGAATCGCGGTGGTTGAAGTAGCCAGACAGCAGGCAACGGCCTGAATAGGCAATACACAAAGCACCGTGCACAAACACTTCCAGCTCGATGTCGGGACATTCCTGCCGGATTTCGGCAATTTCGTCCATGCTCAGTTCGCGCGACAGGATAATCCGTTCGACACCGATTTTCTGCCAGAACTTGACCCCCCAATAGTTGGTGGTATTAGCCTGCACCGACAAATGTACCGGCATATGCGGCCATTTTTCGCGCACCGTCATAATCAGGCCGGGATCAGCCATAATCAGTGCATCAGGCTTCATGGCAATCAGCGGTTCCATATCCGCCGCGAATGTTTTCAACTTGCTGTTATGAGGCAGGGTATTGACTGTCAGATAAAAGAGCTTGCCGCGCTCATGCGCCTCACTGATGCCTTGTGCCAATACGTCGAGTTTGGCAAACTCATTGTTGCGTGCCCGCAACGAATAGCGCGGTGAACCGGCGTAAACCGCATCGGCACCGTAATCATAGGCGGCACGCATTCTTTCCAAGCCGCCGGCCGGCAGCAGAAGTTCGGGAGCTTTCATGATGTCTGTCAGATTGATTGGTTTTGAAAAGATTTTCAGGCAGCCGCAAAGCTGCCTGATTTCAGATGATTTTGGCTCGGATTATCCGCTTTTTCGTTCAAACGGTCAATTTCAGACGGCCTACCAACGCCGCCACCAGCCCCAAGGGCGCGGTCCGTACCACCAGTCATCATAGTAATCGCGGTGGCGTAAATCTTCCAAGCGCTGCTGCGCCGTATAACTTTCCCAAGCCATACGGTAGCAGGAACGGAACATCGGATCGCCGACTTTATCCAGATAAGCCAAACGGAATGCCTGTTTTTCCTGCTCGTTCTGCCCCGTATCGCCTGCGAATTGGCGGCGCATCAGATCAGCCGTCGGTGCATCACATTGTCCGGCCAAAGCTACTTGCAGCGCTTGCGCCTGCTGATGCTGCTGCATCTCATAAGCCGCGCGCTGCTGCGGTGTCGCACAACCCGCCAGCATGACAACTGCAATCAGAACATAATATTTCACGGCATTTCCTTTTACTCAATGAACCGATGTGGCCGGAATCCGGCTGTTTAAGCGGTCAATGTGCCTTTGGTGGACGGGGTTTGCCCCGCCATACGTGCATCATACTCAACTGCCATGCGCAACGCGCGGCCGAACGCTTTGAAAACCGTTTCTGCCTGATGATGGGCATTTTTGCCGCTCAGGTTGTCAATATGAAGCGTCATCATGCTGTGGTTGACCAAACCGTGGAAAAACTCTTCCAGCAGATCCACGTCAAAACGACCGATCACCGCGCGGGTATATTCAATGTTGTACACCAAACCCGGACGGCCGGACAAATCGATTACCACACGGCTCAATGCTTCGTCCAGCGGCACATAAGCATGACCGTAACGGCAAATGCCGCGCTTGTCGCCCAACGCCTGTTTCAGTGCCTGCCCCAATGTGATGCCGATGTCTTCTACCGTATGATGGTCGTCGATATGCAGATCGCCTTGGCAGCGTATTTCCAAATCAATCAAGCTGTGACGGGCAATTTGATCCAGCATATGGTTCAAAAACGGTACACCGGTATCCAACAGCACACGGCCTGAACCATCGAGATTAATACGGATATCGACTTGGGTTTCCGAAGTATGGCGGCTGACAGCGGCAACCCGCGCACCCTCTGCTGCGGCAGGCAATACAGTCTGTACCATCGGCTCTGCGGCGGTTTCCGCTACCGGTGCTTTTTCGCGGTGCACACGATCCAGCCAGCCTTTCGGCTTACCCATACCCTGTTCCAATTTCAGAGCCAGGATGTTGGTGATACCTCTGCTGCCTTCTGCGTTCTTTTTCAAACGGTTGTTCAGCTGATGCAGTGATGCAGGGTTATTATAACCGCAGGCACGGGCAAGTTTGGAAACATTGCCGGCCTCCTCAACCAATTTAAAGAAGTTATCACGACGTACGCTTTTTTTATCCATTATTTCATCTCTTTCCGTAAATATTGTTGTGTCAAACAGGCTGATGATACCGTTTTGCTGACGGAATCATCTGAAATATTCATATTATCCGGCTAAAATCCTACCCAGATTTGCCAGCACAACCGTATTTTGTTCGGGCGTACCGACGGTAATCCTCAGGCATTGCGCCAGCAACGGATGGCTGCCGTGCAGTTTCTTTACCCATATACCTGCTTCGCGTAAGGCTTCAAACACAGATACAGCATCGGGTACACGTATGGTCAGAAAATTGGTTTGGCTGGCAAAAACCGTTACACCGGGCAAGGCGGATAATCCGTCAAACAGACGGCCTCGCTCTGCTTTCAGCAGTGCAACTTTCTCCGCCACCCAATCATAATGGCGCAGGGCAAACTTGGCCGCCACCAAACTCAATTGATTCATATTATAAGGCGGTACGATTTTCGCCAACTCACCCATCACAGCAGGATGTCCGGCCACATAGCCGATACGCAGACCCGCAAAACCGATTTTGCTCAACGTTCTGATGACTACCAGCTTTTCTTCGCAACCGCTGAGGTTTAAAAAACTGTCTTCACTGAATGCCCCGTATGCTTCATCCACAACTACCAGGCCGGGTGCAGCCTCGATAGCGGCCGCAACTTCGGCACGGCTGAAACAGACACCGCTGGGATTATTCGGATAGGCAATAAACAGCAGATCCGGCCGGTGCTCGTCCAGAGCAGTCAGCAAAGCCGGCAGATTCAGTGTGAAATCAGCATGCAGCGGCACCTCGATATAATCCAGACCGAATAATTGAGCATTGTGGCGGTACATTACAAAACTCGGTCCCAATGCCATCACTTTGGCACCGGGCTTCGCAACCAGCATAGTCATCAATTGGATTAATTCGTCAGAGCCGTTTCCCAGCACCACCTGCGCCTGTTCAGGGATTCGGAACACTTCTTTCAACAACGGCTGCAAACCCGACACGGCCGGATTCGGATACAGATTAAGCTGCGCCTGCACCAACTCCCGTACCAATGCTTCCATCAGCGGCGGCTCAAAGCGGTAGGGCAGTTCCATCGCATCTAATTTGATACTGCCGGCGGGCACATCGGCAACCGCATAAGCCTGCATATTTTGAATATCCTGCCGTATGATTTCGCTGATTCTGCCCATCTGAAACTTTCTGACTTTAAAGCGGTACACCGATACAATAACAATAATTCATTACAACAGCCTTATCAATATTGTCATTTAAATCAATAACAAATTGCAGCTGCATTGAACAACCGTCATCATAGCACAAAATATAGCACTAAATGCTATATTTTATCCGGTATACCGAAAAACTATAAAATTTCAGCCGCTCTCAATATTGATTGCAGGAAGAACGCCGCAGGATTCCCCTGCAGACCATTCTCTTTTACAATGGATACATGACACCCCGAAATTGGCAAAACAAGCTGCCCACCCGAGAAAAAATTTTCGCCTCACGTCTGTTCAAACCCTTTGCACCGTGGTTTGAACACGACTATTTTTGGGCATTCGACCGCAACCGCGTGGCACTGGCCGCCGCTATCGGTCTGTATTGCGGTATGATTCCCACACCGTTCCAATTTGCCTGTGCGTTTGCCGCAGCCTATTTGCTGCGTGCCAACCTGCCCGTTGCCCTGTTTGCTACGCTCTACACCAATCCGATTACGCTGGTTCCGCTCTATATCGCCGCCTACAAACTGGGTTTCTGGCTGCTGTACGGCGACCTGCCCCGTTCCGAACTGGTGATGCCCCATTTTGACGACGGCCATTTCTGGCAAAACATCAGCCGTTGGGCGGCAACCTTCGGCAAACCTTGGCTGCTGGGCAGCATCTTGATGGCATCGGTATTCGCCGCAGGCGGCTATATGGCTGTCCAACTGTTGTGGCGCAGGGGTTCAGACAACGGAAAACAGACGTCCGAACCTTCCTAGGCCGTCTGAAAGACGCCCGGCAGCCATTAAACCGATCTCCGCCCGCTTTTCTGCACCCTGCCGCCATTTTCAAAAATTTGCATTTCAGACGGCCACCGGCTGTCTCTTTGCCCTGATAATCGTGTGCTGCTCACTCAATCTCATCATATAATTTCCTCCGCCATCATAACACCATCAAAAAGGGAACTTATGAAACGCAAACTTGTCTCTTTCTTCCAATCCGAACCGGCAGCAGGCATTGTCCTGATGCTGGCCGCCGCTCTCGGTCTCGCAGCCGCCAACTCCGACGCTGCCGGATATTATTTCGGCGCATTGGGCAGCTATGTGGCCGGTTTGAGCGTCCTGCATTGGGTAAACGACGGCCTGATGGCGGTCTTTTTTCTCTATGTCGGTTTGGAAGTCAAGCGCGAACTGCTCAGGGGCGAACTGGATACCAACAGCAAGCGCTTCCTGCCCGCTATTGCCGCATTGGCCGGTTTGGCCGCACCGGCGGGCATTTACCTGCTGTTCAACGGATCCGATGCCGCCGCCGCGCAAGGCTGGGCGATTCCCGCCGCCACCGATATCGCTTTTGCGCTCGGAGTCTTGGCGCTGTTGGGCAGCCGTGTGCCGGTGTCGCTGAAAATCTTCCTGACCGCGCTGGCGATTATGGACGATCTGGCCGCCATCGTGATTATCGCCCTGTTCTATACCGAACAGCTGGCCGTTAATTACCTGCTTCTGGCCGCCGCCGTTCTGGCCGTTTTGTTTGTGCTGAACAAAAAAGGAGTAACCAAAACCCTGCCTTATCTGCTGCTGGGCTTGCTGCTGTGGTTCTTCTTCCTGAAATCCGGTATCCACGCCACGCTGGCAGGTGTTCTGCTGGCATTTACCGTACCGCTGCGCATCAATGAGGACACCATTAACGAACCGCCGCTTTTAGTGTGGGAACACGCGCTGACTTATTGGGTTTCGTTCCTGATTGTGCCAGTTTTCGGCTTCGCCAATGCCGGTGTTTCCTTTGCCGATTTCAGCACTGAAACCCTCTTCTCGCCCGTGGTACTCGGCATTGCGCTGGGACTGTTCGCCGGCAAACAGTTCGGCATTTTCGGTATCGTCTGGCTTCTGACCAAACTGCGTCTGGCCAAGCTGCCCGAAGGTGCCACTTGGCTGCAATTATACGGCGTGGCACTGCTGTGCGGCATCGGTTTTACCATGAGCCTGTTTATCAGCCTGCTGGCTTTCAATTCTCCCGCCCTGCAAGATTTCAGCAAAGTCGGCGTATTTATGGGGTCGCTGCTGTCGGGCATCTTGGGTTACACCGTGCTGCGTCTGGCACCTGCCAAACAACGGTAACATAAGCTGCCGATAATCAAGGCCGTCTGAAACAATATTTTTCAGACGGCCTTGATTTTCTCCTGACCCAACCCTATAACCCTTTCCGCCTCATTTTAGGAAACCGCATGAGCCATACCGTACACCTTCAATTTGACGACATCGACAACACCGTCCTGCAACGCCTGTGCGGCGCACTGGATACCAACCTGGCCGCACTGGCCGACACGCTGGGCATTAAAATCAGCCGCCGTTTCAGCCGCTTCACATTCTTAGGCGCTCAGGCCGAAGCAGGCCGCCGCGCCCTGCTCGCCTTGGCCGACACCGCCGAAACACGCGATTTGGAAGACGGCGATATCCGTCTGGCCGCCGTCGAAGCCAAAACTGCCGAACCGGCCGAACCCACTCCGCCTCAGCAATACTACCTGCAAACCAAACGCGGCAGCATCGGCGGGCGCACCCCGCGCCAAAACGGCTATATCCGCGCGCTGCTCAACCACGACATCGTTTTCGGACTGGGGCCGGCCGGTACGGGAAAAACCTATCTGGCCGTCGCTGCTGCCGTCGATGCGGTGGAAAAACATCAGGTCGAACGGATTGTACTCGTGCGCCCCGCCGTGGAAGCAGGCGAAAAACTGGGTTTCCTTCCGGGCGACCTGGCACAGAAAGTCGATCCCTACCTGCGCCCGCTGTATGATGCGCTGTATGATTTGATGGGTTTCGACCGCGTAACCAAGCTGCTGGAAAAAGGCCTAATCGAAATCGCCCCGCTGGCCTATATGCGCGGCCGCACCCTCAACGGTGCCTATGTGATTCTGGACGAAGCGCAAAACACCACGCCCGAGCAGATGAAAATGTTCCTGACCCGTATCGGCTTCGGTGCCAAAGCAGTGATCACCGGCGACAGCAGCCAAATCGACCTGCCGCGCCACATCAAATCGGGACTGAAAGACGCGCAGGAAAAACTGCGCCATGTCGAAGGCATCTACTTCCACACCTTTACCAGCGAAGACGTGGTGCGCCACCCCTTAGTACAGCGTATTGTCGAAGCCTATGATGCGGCCGAAGCAGAAAACAATCCGAACCACCCCGGTGCCTGAGTCAGGCGGCCGCCTGTTTTTCAGACGGCCTGCCGCCACCGATTCTGCACCACCGGATATCCCCCCCGCTCCGTCTATGCCCCCCCCCGATACCATGTCCAAAATCCTCTATTTTTTCGATCCGCTGTGCGGCTGGTGCTATGCCGTCGGCAAAAACCTTGCCCGACTGGCCGAAACCGCCGAAGTGGATCCGATACCGACCGGTTTATTTGCCCATTCCGGCAAAAAAATGGATGAACGTTTTTCCCGATACGCATGGTCAAACGACCGGCGTATCGCCGATTTGACCGGACAGACATTCAGCGAGCACTACCGCCGGAATATACTGGGACAAAACGGCAACTTCGATTCGTTCAATCTGACCGCCGCACTGACCGCCGTACGGCAAACCGCACCGGAACGCGAACTGGAACTGCTCTCTGTATTTCAGACGGCCCGCTATATCGACGGTCTGGATACTGCCGTTACCGAAATACTTGCCTCAATCCTGAACCGAAACGGCCTGCCCCGTGCGGCGGATCTGCTGAACGACCCCGCACTCAGGGAGCAGACCGAGCAGAGGATTCGGTCAGGCAGGGCATTGGCCGGGCAGCTGGGCATATCGGGCGTACCGGGTTTCGCACAGCAGACTGGCCGGACTTACCGCCTGCTGACTCCCGCAGACCTGTTCGACACTCAAACCGGCACAAAGGCCGTCTGAAAGCACACCCGGGCTTTTCAGACGGCCTGTTCTGCCGCAAACGGCCAAACTATACGGCCTGAACCGGCACTTTGGCATAACGGGTGCGGCAGAGCTTCAACAGACCGTCGAAACCGCTCACAGCCAAAGCCGCAATAATCAGCGCGTAAGCCGGCCAAGATTCCGCCGCCACCGGCGTATCCAGCAGCAGCCACGCCCCCAGAAACAGCAGGACGGGTTCCAAATAACTCAAAATACCGAACAGCGGTACCGGCAGCAGGCGGCTGGCATTCAGATTCAGCTGCATCGATGCCGCACTCAATATCCCCAAAAGCGGAATCAGCAGAAGATATTTCCACGACCAGGCCGCATCACCCATACCGCTGCCGTTCAGCCACAAATACAGTGCGGCAAACGGCGCAATCACCGTCAAATCAATCAGCAGCCCGAACAAAGCCGGTACACGCATCTGGCGGCGCAGCAGATAATAAGGCGGATAGCCCAGACACACCGCCCAAGTCGTCCATGCCAGTGCCTGCGTCTGCCAGATTTCATAGAGTACGCCCGCAGCGGCCAATGCCAATGCTACTTTCTGCCACCTGTTCGGCCGCTCGCCGAGAAAGAGGCGTGCAAACACCACCATCATCAAAGGAAACAGGAAATAACCGGTCGCGGCATTGACCCCGTGCCCGTTCACCGGCGCCCACATAAACAGCCACAGCTGGGCCGCCACCAACGGTGTCGCCGCCAGAATGCCCGCCCAACGCCGCCAATTGCGGCCGGTTTCACGCAAAAATGCTTTCAGCTGCGGCCAAGCCCCCGTGGCGAATACCAACAGCCACAAACCGCCCAGCATCACCACCATACGCCAGGCAAAAACATCCGTGCCGCTTAAAGGTTTGAGCCAGGCACTGTACAGATAAATCACGCCGAACAGTATATTGGACAGTACGGCCGCAGCCACACCTTGACCGGTAGGATTCATAAAAATCTCCGCTTGGGTTGGAAGCGGCCATTTTAAAGAATTTTTATGATAAAATTTTTCACAAATAATCAAAATACAAAATCATTTATCCTTTTAATCCTGTTTTCAAATGTTTTTTTCCACAAATGACAACCCACGAATTAGACAAGCTCGACAAAGCCATTCTCAATATCCTCCAAGAAAACGCCGCCCTGCCGCTGGCGGAAATTGCCGAGCGGGTACACTCTTCGCCTGCCACCTGCCAGCGGCGTATCCGCCAGCTGCAAGACAGCGGCGTGATTCTGAAACAGGTGGCATTAGTCAGCCCGACGGCCGTCGGCCGCAGCCTGAGCGTCTTTATCGCTGTCGAAATGGCCAGCCAAAACCACCAAATGCTCGACCGCTTCGTCCACAGCCTGACGACCGAACCCGATGTCGTCTGCTGCTACGAAATTTCAGGCGACCACGACTACATGCTGCTGGTACACGCGCGCGATATGGCCGATTACCACCGCCTGACCCGCCGCATCTTTACCGCCGACAACAACGTCCGCGCCTTCAAAAGCCAATTTATCATGGATTTCAACAAAGTAGAGACTAAAATTACCCTGTAAGGCCGTCTGAAAACCGCAGATACACCGGCCTTGCTGTTTCAGGCGGCCTCTACCGCCTTCTGCTATAATCCGCCCTTTTCCACCGTTTCACCCGTTTATGAACCCGCCCGCCCAAGTCATCAACCGCCTGCTGCCGCAAACCCAATGCCGCGAATGCGGTTTCTCCGGCTGCCTGCCGTATGCGGAAGCCTTAGCCTCAGGCGAAGCCCCGTTGAATTTGTGCGCCCCGGGCGGCGAAACTGTCATCCGCGACTTGGCTGCCCTGCTGAAACAGCCGCCCCTGCCGCCGGCCAAAGTCCAGCCTCCCGTATTGGCTTGGATTGACGAGGCCGTCTGCATCGGCTGTACTGCCTGCATCCGTGCCTGCCCGGTCGATGCCATACTCGGCGCGTCCAAACAGATGCACACCGTCATCGCCGACGAATGCACCGGCTGCGGCCTCTGTGTCGCCCCTTGCCCCGTAGACTGTATCCATTTGCAGCCCGTACCCGACCGCCATCTGCCGCGCGCACGTACATTGGCAACGGCAGCGGAACCGCGTTTTGCCGCTGCCGAACACGCCCGCCTGCGCTACGAACAACGGCAAGGCCGTCTGAAACGCGATACGGCAGAAAAAAAATCCCGCCTTGCCGAACGTGAAGCCGCCGCCAAAGCGCGTCTGCAAAACACATCGGCCGCTACCGCCCCCAACCCGCTCAATCCGGCAGCACTCATTGCCCAAGCCATGAAGCGCGCCGCCGAACAGCAGACACGCCGCACCGTCCCCGCCAACCGCGAATCCTTTCAGGCGCGCCAGATTCAGGAAGCGCAACAAAAAGCCCTGTTCCGCCGCTACCAGCGCGATGCCCGCTACGGCAGCGAAGCAGAAAAAAATACCGCCATCGCCTGGCTGCGCCGCTATAAGGAAGAACAGGAAGCACACCGAACCGACACTTGACAGCAAAACCGCCGCAGGCCCAAACCTGCGGCGGTCTGTGTATCACGCCGGCCCCTATCCACCAATATGCCCGACCGTGTTTTCAGACGGCCTTGCGGCGAATACCTCACAACACACGGTGCTTTAAGGCGGGCAGACGGTTGCGCACACTTTCCAATTTGGCCGGCGACAAATCGGCACACACCACCCCTTCGCCTTGCGGCAGCTGCACCAGCACTTCGCCCCACGGGTCGATAATCATCGAATGGCCGAACGTCTTGCGCCCGCTCTCGTGCACACCGCCCTGTCCCGCCGCCACCACATAGCATTGATTCTCCACCGCACGGGCGCGCAGCAGCAACTCCCAATGCGCCTTGCCCGTGGTGTAAGTGAACGCGGCGGGCAGCATCAGCACACCGAACGGCATTTGCGCGCGGAACAACTCGGGAAAACGCAAATCGTAGCAGATGCCCTGCGCCACCCCCCAACCGTCGGTCTCAAAACGCGGCACCTGCCTGCCCGCCTCAATCGTATCCGCTTCCGCATAACGCTCCCCCAAACCCGAATAGCCGAACAGATGGATTTTGTCGTAACCGGCCAGCCATTTGCCGTCACGGCCGAAAATCGGCAGAGTATTGCGCACCTTGTCTGCCGCAGACGAAACCAACGGTACCGTACCGCCGAACAGCACCACGCCGTTCTCCCGCGCCGCCTCACTCAACGCCGTCTGAAAAACACCGTCCCCCGCCGCTTCGGCCACCGCAATTTTATCTCGGTCCGACCGCCCCATCAGCGGCCAGTATTCGGGCAGCAGCACCCAATCTGCCCCCTGCCGCGCCGCCTCGCGCACCAAGGCCTTCATTTTTTCCGTATTTTCCCGCCAGTCGGCAGAAGACACCATCTGCACCGCCGCTGCCCGAACTGTTTTCATCACACCTCCGAAACTAAAAATTATTTCCCTCAACCGCCAAAATCCATTGAATCAGATTTTCATCACACCATTTTGCAGAAACCCACCGTATCATGCCGTTTTCCGGTAGATCCATCTCAATAGCAAATCTCTATTCTCTTTTTATCCACGGCCAACTGATAGCACAGCCGGTTTCTCTCGCCTGAACTGATAATGCAGTAATACTGGGCATAATCATCCAAATGGTGCGACAACACCTTTTTAATCCGCGTCGGCACTTCTTTCCAGATTTCATCAATATCCAAAGCCCGGTAAACCGCCTGTCTGCGCTTTTCCGCTTCAACGCTTCCACCGCGCAGCTCTTTTTTAAACCGACAATAATGATGCCAATAACGCTCTTTCAAACGCTCATAGTCCGGGCTGTTTTTTTCCCGGCACAACACAACATCTTCGCATTTAAATTCGGCCATTGCCAAATAAAAGCTGAATTCCCGCTCGGCCAGCTTAATCGTTGCCATATTGCCGCAAACAATACTCAAACTCGGACAGTCAATCAATAAATGAAATCCGCTCAAACTCTGCTGAGTGATTGCTACCGCCTGTGAAAAACGCCAATCATCTGCCAAACGCAGCTTCGGCAGACCTTCCCTGATCCGAACAAACGGAATATCGGCCAACATCACTTTGGCTTTCGCTGCATCCATGCGCCCTTTCACCGTATCGATCCACAAGCTTTGGCGCGGCGGATAAAAGAATTCCCGATGCTGCTCAAACGCCTCTTCAACCAACACATGCGACAGTCTGTCCTGTCGGCGGCCGAACAGAGAGAGTGCATAACCAATATAAAAGCCCATCGATTTGCGCCCGCCCGCAATCGATACGTGCAGCTCGGTTTGATCGTCAGCACACAAGTCATGAATAAAGCGCACAATCCGGTCTGCCGCCAGGCTGTTTTCCTGAGGCGTGCGGATATCGGCCAGCGGCAAACCGTTTTCGTCCTCAATCACATGAATAAAATCCGTACCGAATCCGATGGCCGGCAAACCATATTCACGCCGCAAACGTTCAAAAAAACCTGTTTCACCCAGCAAAGATGCCGCAATATTGGCAGCACCGGTCTGCGTAGTCAGCACATGGATTTCCTGCGGCAGCCATTGCTGCTGGGTATAAAGCGCATATAGTGTTTCTGTAACAATCTGCGGCGACATACCGGTTACAGCCACCAGAATTTTTTTCTTAACGGTGTTCATTCATCCATTTCTCCAACACAGTTTTCATTCCTTTTACATCTTTTTGCTCAATAAGGCCAATCTGTGCTCCCTTAGCACGGTTTCGGATGGGAGAAGACAACTCACGGTAAGATAGCAGCATAGCCTTGGTTTTCAAACCGCCCAATTTTTTCAACGATTCCAATTTGTACAATGCTTCTTCAGCCTTATCCTCACGTTTGGCAAAATTAGCGGTTTTACACTCCAATACATGCAACACATTATTCGCCATCAACAAAACATCCAACTCATTATGCTGAAACACATGGTCTTTGGCATTCTCAATCTGTACATTTAAAGCAATATCCTGCACACCAGGCAAAGATTTAGCCGTATGAAAGACATAATCTTCAAACCAGCCTCCCGCCACATATTGCAGTGCCTCCTTACTATCAAATTCTACATACCCATTTGTACATTTGGCTAAGCGGCTTTTCTCTATCATAGACCGCAGAACAGTTATATTATTGTGGCTTGGCATTTTGCATCTTAATGTATGCTTATCGGCTTGTACTGCCTGCATAATTTCATAATTCAAACTGCTCAAAACCGGAGCCAAGCTATCACATGACCGTATCAGTTCTTCGGCAAACGGCAGCCATTCGGGGTGCGCCAACTGTCTTTTCAGCTTATCGCATGCCGGATAACCGTATAATGTCAAATAATCTTCAATTTTGATTTTGGGCGGATTCAGCTTGAAGCGTTCATGAGTATCCAACAGCAGCACTTCATTACTGCTGTCAGTAAAATAGAAAGCCGGATAACCTGCTTCTTTAAATACCGAAAATGCACCGATTGCCATCAGCTTGGTACCGCCGGTTACATTCAGTGCCACCTTATCTTTATTCTCGTTGCACAACAAATCGAATACCAGTTCACCCGTTTTTCCCATATCGTACGCATCGGTGATTGTGATCTGCGACACCTTCACCTGACAGCGTTGCTCCATCACACCGGCCAGAGCCTGTGCTTTGTCTTTCATTCTATCCGTTACCAGCAATACTACTTTCTGCGGACGGAAATCCCTATCCAATACGGGCACAAAATTCGGCACTGCCTGATCCGATACCAGACACACGTGCACATCAAATTTTTTCATTTCATACGTCCTTTTCACGTTCCGTCAATATCACACAGCCCGAACCTCAAAACGCCGCAGGCTGCACCCCATCTCCGCCATCTCTTCTGCCGAATATTCTGAACCGCGCCCGGCTTCTTCTTGCGGCAGGGTCAGAAAATAAAAAATACCGCCGCGCGCGCATACCTCCGCTGCCAAATGCAGCGGCAGCGTACCCAGCACTACATCGCCGCGCCGGATACACTGCGGATCCAAATGGCTGACAAAACAATCTACCTGCCATTTCGTCTGTTGCGCAACCCAGGCACGCGCACCGGCATGGCGGGAAACAAAATAAACCATCTGCATACCTCATGAACCTCGAAAAATTTATTTTAAAGCCGGCCGGGAATTTTGACATCAGATACAAATTTGTCCCGCTGACATTACGCCATGCTGCCGTTCAGACGGCCTCTGATTCGAAAACAGAAAGATAAACCCCTTCAGGCAACACGCGTCCGCAGGCAAATATAAAGCCGCCCGAAGGCAGCGGATAAACACGTAAATCGTCTTCTCGATGGTTTAATTTCGGCAACAGAGTGTCCAAACATTGCCGGTAGTCTGCCTGATTTCCCACCAACAGAAACACACTGTTCTGCAAAGGTAGGGCATAATGACACAAAACACGATATACTCTCTGCAAGCGTGCCGTATCGGCAATATCATACGCAATCAGCCAACGCATCTTCCGGTTCCACAATCATTATTTCCGATACGGCAAAATCGCATTCCTTACCCGCCGCCACACCCAGCGAGGCCAATAAATCCCTGCATAAACGGCGCATGTGCGGCCGCCATAATCTGGCCGCCTTTTCAAAAGCCGCATAAAAGCGCATTCTCCCTGCCTTGCCCATCATACAGGCCTGACCGCGTATCGAAAAATCTTCCGGCCGCAATACCTTGTCGGCAAACAGGCTGACCGCCCATTCATCATAAAGCGGGCGCAACGGCTCAATCAAATCACAAGCCAGCGATTCCCGGCCGTGATCGATACCGTGATAAAAACCGACAAAGGGATCCAGCCCCGTTAAATATACCTGCCTTACCAGCTCAAAATGCAACAGCGTATAGCCCAACGACAGCACTGCATTAAAAGCATCGGCGGGCGGCCTTTTATTACGGCTTTTAAAGTTTAAAGAGTCCGGCAGGATATAGGGGAAAGCGGCAAAATAATGAGCTGCTGCCGCACCTTCCAGTCCGCGCAATTGTGCCGCATCCTCAGCTGCGCCGATACGCGGCATCACTTGTGCCAGCACCGAACGGCTTCGATGCAGACGTGCCCCCACCACACTGTTTTTTTCGGCAAAGCGTTCCAAGAGTGCCGCCTGATCGGCAACTTTGCGGCCTATCCAGATTTTGGCCTGCTGCAAGCAAAAATCCGGGTTCTGCGCCAGATTAAACTGTGCCATACGCCGTAACGCATCCACTTTAAGGTTCGGCATCAACAATACCGGCTGCCTTTTCCTACCGCCCAATACAGCCACACCTACCCCCTGCCCGCCCAACTTTCCCAAAACCGACGCCGAGAGCTGCAAATCGCCGCTGATACAGACCCGCTCCAACACCCTGACAGGCACCGTACCCACCCGCCGGTCCTGATCATAAAAAGTCAGAACACCGCCGTCAGCACGCAAGGTCAAGCCTTTACGGTCAATAAATAAAGTTACCATTTCCCCTCCCGATCTGAGGCTGTTATCCGATAACAAACGGATCATAAGCCAGACTTCCGGCACAACCGTAAAAAATAGGCTGCACCGTATCGCTTAAACGAAACACATGCAGCCTGTCGCTACCGCCCAGCAAACCCCGAAATAACATGCACAACTGATGCAGCTCGGCATCAGTCAGCAAACATTCAAACAAAGACTTCTGCCCGCCCACGGCATAAGCACGCAGCATACGCCGTACCTGATTCTGTGTACGGGTTGCCGAAATATCGTAAGCGAACAAATAAAGATGTCTGCAAGCCACACCGACTCCTATGAAATACTCAGCCCATCACGCTCGGCCTTATGAAGCCGAGCTCCTCAGAATGATGGGACTTTTTTTGTTTCAAATCACAGATGCAGCAACCTGACAGCAGCTAAACAGCTTACTGGTTATCCACAGTCAAAACAGTTCGGCTTGCAACACCGTATATAACAATCTCCGATTGGTTCGACATATTGTCGACCGGCAGCAGCGGAATACCGCGCCGGTTGAAAATGCCCCACTTCTCGCCGAAAACGCGACCGATCAATTGCGCGCCGCCGAAACCGATCAGCGCATTGCCGATATGCTGCGGCATCTTCGGCACATTCGGAACGCCTATGCTGTTCCACTTCATCATTTACCTTTCAGACGGCCTGACTTACTTGTTTGAAACCGATAAACCGCTTATAAACGGCATCATTCAGTACCGCAGAAGCCAAAAACGAGATGAACGCACCACCGGCTACCCAATCATCAAAGACAAAAACGGCAGCCCCGCATTCGTCGTCCTGCCCTATGCGGATTTCCGACGCATCATGCATCCGACAGACACCCACAACGACATACCGTCCGAAGTGGCCGATGCAGCCTTGGACAACAACCGGTCTGCCCTGCGCGCATGGAGGGAATACCTGGGACTGACCCAAAGCGGAGTTGCCGCCAAACCGGGCATCAGCCAAGCGGCCTACTCCCAACACGAAAACAGCCGAACCCTGCGCCGGTCCACCCGCGCCAAAATCGCCGCCTTGGGCATCAACAGCGGGCAGCCCGGCTTTTAAAGCAAAAGGCCGTCTGAACCGTTTTTCAGACGGCTCCAGTTTCCGCTACCTAATCAGTCCCCGTGTGGTGGGGCTTTTTTGTTTCGTCAAACTTTTGAATGACTATCTTGCCAAATTCCGTCTCAATCCCCGTGTGGTGGGGCTTTTTTGTTTCAAAAGAATGAAACCGATACTGACATGGGACGAACGTCTCAATCCCCGTGTGGTGGGGCTTTTTTGTTTCCTTCTGTTTCGAGAACGGCCATGCCGAAATTGGTCTCAATCCCCGTGTGGTGGGGCTTTTTTGTTTCGTTCCGGTTTGCTGAATGAGAGTGAGTTGAATGGTCTCAATCCCCGTGTGGTGGGGCTTTTTTGTTTCTAAACCAGCAGAGGAACAGTACAAACGTACCGGTCTCAAATCCCCGTGTGGTGGGGCTTTTTTGTTTCTGAAAACGTGCCGTATTTATGTGAACTTACGGGTCTCAATCCCCGTGTGGTGGGGCTTTTTTGTTTCAGTATGGCATTGCGGCATTGGGCGGTTGTGATAGTCTCAATCCCCGTGTGGTGGGGCTTTTTTGTTTCGGCAGACCCTGATATCTCCTTTCATAAACAATCCATTACAAATACACTTTCCAAAACGGCTCACTTTAACAAAGTTGATCTTCATGTCCCGGCGGTTCCGAAAGTTGGTAGCGTCCCAAACCGAATACTGTTTCCTTGCCGATATGCAGCCATTGGCCGATATACAGAAGTTGGGCAAATGCTAACGGAAGGCTGTTGAATTGCCAAGTACCGGTGATGCCGCCCAACACCATTTTCTGCTGCTGCCGGTTGGAATAGCGTGTCCAATCCTGCCATTGTAAATCGGCGTGGTTCGGTATGCTGTCGGCAACGGCGGCAAGTTTGCCGAATTCGGCCTCTAAGGGCATTTCCCAATACCGGGTGGCTATGGCCGAGATACGGCGCATCAGTTGGCGCAGCAGTATACCGGCCTGTACGCGGCGGATGCCCAGAACGCTGCTCTTGCTTTGCAGCCGGATCGGCGTGCGGATGTGCAGGGTACAGGTTTCGGGATAGCGGAGGGGCAAGACCAGGGTATCGGGGTGCGGCAGTATCTGGCCGTCTGCAAATATGCTCTGCCAGCCTTCCGGCGTTTCCACGGCAATATTGCCCAATACGCCCTGTCCGCGGAGCGGACCGATACCGCGCCGGAATGCCTGTTGGAAGCTGTGGGCAATCAGCGGCAGCCGGCTGCGGGCTCGGCCGAGCAATACCATTTCAAAGGAAAAGGTTTCGCCTTTGCCGTAGCCGGTGCGTCCGTTTTCCGGGGCTTCGATGATATAGGGTGCCGGCGGGGTCTGCCGAAAGCTGCTGCTGAGCCGGTTGTCGGCAGTCGGAGCAAACAGGCGGGTGTAGGGGCAGCTTTGCTGCAAGGGGCAGCCGCCGCATTCTTTCTGCCGGGTCATGCAGGCGGCACGGCGCAGGGCGTGGCCGAATGCACCGCGCAGGGTGGAGCCGGCATATTCGGGCAGGCGCAGTTCGCTCTCTACGGTAAAGTCGAAGCGGTAGCGCGCCAGCGGCAGCTCATGGGGCAGCTTCAGGGCTTGGTGGTGGGTCATGGCTATTTTTTCTCACAGGCTGTGTTCAGGCAGCTTGGTTCTACTCGCCGCGCAGGCGGCGCAATACGGCCTTGATTTCTTTTTCGCGCTTGCCTTGAAACAATGAAGGCTTTTCTTTTTCCATTTTTTTGAAGCTCATCAGCTCAGCCAGCTGTATTTGTTCTTCCCGTGCCAGCTCTGTGGCGGCCTGTTCAAGGGCAGACAGCAGGCTTTGGTAAAATTGGGTGTGCGCCGACCGGTTGCGGTCGTCATACACAAAGTCTTTCAGTTTCTGCATCCATACGGCAGCCAGCCGCTGTGCCGGAGCCATGGCTGCCAGCTCGGCCTCGCGGCGGGCGGCCTCTTCGGCTTGCTGCCGTTGTTTGGCTATACGTTCCTGATCGGCCTGTCGGGCGGCTGCCTGTAATGCGGCTTTGCGCTCGGCGGCACGGGCTTTGCGTTCGGCCAAACGCTGATGGATTTGTCGGATGGCCGGCAGATGGCTGCCGTTGTCCGTGCACCATTGTTTCAAGGCGGTGTTGTCATCTTGCGGGTCTATTTCGACCAAGACCCAGCCGAAGGGCAGCAGGCCGTGGGTTTCTTTTGCCGCTTGAGCGGCCAGCCATACGGTTGTGGTTTTGGATTCGACAGTGGGTTTCTGCCCTTCGCCCTGCATAATTTTGATTTGCGCCAGGCTTTCAATCGTTTTACTCTCTGCCCCGCCGTGTTTGCCCAAACGCAGCAGCATAATGCTGCCTTGATCCAGCTTCGGCTGTAATTGTGCCAGCAAGTTGCGGATGTGTTTGAGCCAATCGGGATCAATCAGGCCGCGCGGTTCCAGCAGCGCACATTCCTGCTCAAACCGATGCAGGTGGTAGCGGTTGGCATCTTGGGCCAGTTGTTGCAGGCTGTGCGGACGGGCATGCTCTTGCGGCAGGCTTTTGTGCGGCTGCCTGATCGGTGGCCGGTGCGCCAGCAGCAGATGCTGGATGGTGCAGTCGGCGGCAAAGGCACGGTACTGGCCGTGCTGGATGGTTTCCCGCCGCCCGGTCACGTTTTTGCCTTTAACCATTTGGCCGTCTTGAATGATTTTTGCCTTTTTGTGGTTGGTGGCGTACTGGATTTGGGTAGCCACTGCTGCGGTCGGCATAAAGTCGGCGGTTTTCAACAGGCGAAAGCCGTCTGAAGCAAAACTGCCCAGGTAATCTTTTTCAAAACGGGCTGCCTCCCGCTCCGACGGTTTCGGCTGCGGTATCTGCCCGCCGACCATGCGTTCCAGCACAGTGGTGCGCAAGCAACCCTTGAATGCGCTGCCGGGAATATAGGGCTGATGGGTTTGCGGATTGGCAATAGTGCGTTCAATCTCCAAACTGTTAGCCCCGGTTTTATCACCGGCTTCACGGTTGGCAGGCTTGCCCGCTTTTTCGCGGTATTCTTTTTCCAAGGCTCTGCTCACTGCGACAGCATGGTAGGCACTGTTGACAAAGGTTTGGGCGTGGGTGTGGAAATAGCGCTGGATCCGGTCGATTGTCCCTGCCCGGGCAGCCTGCCACAATTCGCTGAGCTGCGGCGGACTTAACTCCGCCTGTACCGGATCAAATGCATACAGCACGCCGTCTGTAATTACATAATTGGTCGGTTCGTAATGCTCGCCGCAACCCAAATGAATGGGGGAGAGCGGGGTGAGAAACAGGCGGTGCCGGCTGAAAAAGGCTTGACTCATGCTTGCGCTCCGAGGCATCCGGCCGTCTGAAAACGGCAACGGGAAGTTAATTCAATACTTCGGTATCCAAATCAAAAAACAGGGCGGGTGCATAGCCCTGGTGTACGGCCTCCGGCTGGCTGTGCGAAATACCGGAGATCCCCTGCCCCACATACGGCCTGCCTGAAACGGTTCCACTCAAAACGGCACCGGTTTGCGCCATCAATACCGGCTGTTTAAACGGCCGGCCGCTGCGGGCCTGTACATTGCCGTGCCGCCCGAACCGGGTTTGGGTATGGTAGTAACTGTGTCGTGCGGCATAGCCCAAATTCTGCGGACAGCAGGCAGCCAGAGTCAAAACGGCATTGCCTTGGGCCCGGAACAGGCCGCTCTCTGCAAACTGTCGGACACTGAACTTGCCCAAGCCTGAGGAAGCATCGCGCCCATAGCCTGTTTGCCCGATATTCTCCAACACCCGTTGCAGTGAGGCTTTTTTCAGACGGCCTTCATCCAACAGGCAGTAAACCGCCCATGTGCTGCCGTCGGCATACCAAATCTGCTCGCTCTCATACGGTGCAAACCGGCCGCCGGTGCCTGTGGTGCAGGTTTGGCGGTTGAGACTGTTGTGTGGCCGACGGTGGCTGCCTGCCAGGTGCGGGCTGATTTCGGCACCGCTTTGTGCCTGCTGCTGCCATAGACGGCTGTCGGTACCCAATGCATTTTCAGGCAACCATTGTTTTTTCTTCAGCTTTTTACGGTCGGTTTCCGCCCCTGTCAGCCAATAGGCAGACGGCAGGGTGGGCAGGGGCAGGTAACCGTCCGGAAAAGCATCGGAAACTACCAAAAAAGGTCTATTGTCGGTGTAACCGTGCAGGCAGTCGGCCAGAACGCCGGTACCGTATTGCTCGGCAATACCCCAACAGATATGGCCGAACAGGGTGTCTCCCGCCAGCGGGGTGCCGAAAGCGGTTTCGGGGCACAAAGTCAGTTTATAGGCTTGCATGGGCATCACTTCGCAAAGGGTTGCATGGCATCAAAGTCATCAACCGCCTGATCATTCACGCGCAGGTTCTCGAACTTCACTTTACCGTAACCGCGAGAACCGGAACCGCCCAAGCTGTCCCATTCAAGCAGTTTCAGGCCTTGCAGCAGGGTATTGAGCAGAGCTTTGTCGTCGCCGTCGAATTCTTTGACCGTCAGTTTAAAGTCGAATCGGGCACCCGCAGGCACACGCTCGGTTTGCCGGGGGTGCTCTGCCGTACCGGCAATGCGGTTGATGCGGTTTTCGTTTTTCACTTCGGTCAGCAGCAGATTATTGTCGCGCAGGTGTTTCACATAATCCCGGTTCAAGGCGCAATCCCAGAATGACACGCGGGTGTGGCCGATTTCCTGCTGCAGGGTTTCGCTTTGGCTGTCACCGCTGATACCGAACAATTGCAAAATATGTTTGACTGCGGTTTTGTCGGCACCTTGCGCACTTTCATATTCGAATTTGCCCAAGGGAGCCTCCTGCACCATACCGCTTTTCCATTCCAGCAGACTGCGGATTTTGCCTTTGAGGCTGCTGCCGGGAATATACGGCTCGCCGCTGACCGGATGTTTGATCACGCTGTTGTCGATGCCGCCGATGTGGATTTCCCCTTCACCCGCACCAATGTGCAAGCCGGTTTGCAACACCAAAGCCGCTTCCAGAATATGAATATTGGTCAGTTTCATGTCGTGCTCCTGAATGATTTTACTTCACCGGCTTTGCGGAACCCCAGCACGGCTTCAAAAAAGAGTTTGGCATTTTTAAGGGCTGCCGCACTGTCGATTTGGCCGATAATGATGTTGAACATATCGACAAAATTCTCGTCCACATGACCGCGCCCTCGCGCATAGGCCGCCTTGGCTTTCAACATTTGGATAAACGGTGCGGCTTGTTGGTATTCGCACTCACTCTCGGCAGCCTGACAAACCTTGTCGTGCCACATGGCCAATTCGTCGTAAAACTTACGCAACTGGCTGGATTTGTTGCGATCGGCCTTGACAATATACTCCGCCGCCTCTTGTGCCACGCTGCTGAAAATATCAACCGGCAACTGTTCGGTATTTAATCGGATTCGGCTCAGATCCATTATTTTGCCCTCAACAAGTAAAAATGGTTAAACAGGGGAATGCGGTATTTCGCCTCCAAACGCTCGATACCGTTTTGATAAAATGCTTCGGTCAATTGGGCATAGGCATTGTTTTTGCTGCTGATGCACTTGTTGTCGTTTACATAACGGCGGATGCGGTAAGCTAAGCGGCTGCGCCACATACCGGCGGCAATATTGCCCTTGCGCTCTTCTCCCGCTGCCCGGCAGAACTGCAGCATATCGTAAATAAAACCTGAACTTAAACCATAAGCCTCTTTCAACTCTCCAATCCGCCCTGCCGCCGCTTCGATTTCCGGCCATTCGTGCCACGAAACACCGGTACTGTATACACAGATACTGTTTTTCTGCCCGTATTGCCGGTGGACAAAACTTTTGGCCGCATCCAGCGCTTCTTCTGCACCGGCCGCCAATCTGCCCAAAGGCAGGCCGGGTTTGGTTATCGAGATACCGGCACTGAAACTGATTTGCGCATTACCCGCCACATAATGTCCGAATGCCTGCCGCATAGCCGCCGCCAGCTTCTGTGTTTGCAGCCACGGGCCGATGAGAAAGAAATCATCGCCACCGGCAAACACGGTATAGATATTCGGATAATGTTCGGCACAATAGGCCGGCAGCCATAAGCTGAAAAAGTGGTTCATCTGGCGGGAAAGCGCTGCCATTTTGGCAAAAGTGGGTGCCTGCAAGCCTTGCTGGAAAATGGTGCCCAGGTTATCGACATCGCCTTTTAAAGCAGCAATGGCCACTTTTCCGACAAAATGCTGCCCGTCTTCACTAGTCCTGTCTTCACAGGCCAGATGGTTAAAGGTTTTCGGTTCTGCTGCTTTAACCGTCTCTTGGCCGATATCCTCCTGTACCGGACTGTATTTCTGCATCAGCCATTCGTCATTGTCGGCAAAATGCGGCACATAAGCATTGATATAGCGGCGGGCATAGCCGTGCCACACACTGCCATTTACCGTTTCCGGCAGGCTGAAATCCCAACAACGCCATAAACTGCCGTCAGCCGCCAGTCTGCCGAATTTGCCGCTCGTGTCTTCCTCCGCAGTAAAAGCAATATGCAGGCCGAACACCGGCAGGTGCAGTTTGACAGTATGGACGCCGGCATGCACTTTGCCGCCTTCCGGCAACACCAAAATACGGTTTTGCCGGGTCAGCAGACTGCCCAAAGTAATTTGGTCTTGCGACAAACGGGCTGCCGCCACACCCTCTGTTTCCATCTCTGCCGGCAACTGCCGGTTGTAGCTGCATACACCACTACTGTAATCCGCATTTAAAACGGCAGGTGCGGCGGCAGTTAAATCAAACCGTTGCAGCTTGGCCTGCTCCAATACTGCAAACGATTGCTTTACCAGCTCGGCAAAACGCAGTTTCTCGACAAAATCATGGCAGCTGGCAGCCTGAACCGACAAACCCATGCCCACTTGGCCAAAACTGTGTGCAATAAACCAATCATTGATTTCGCGTTTTACCGCTTCTACCGCAGTACGCACTTCTGCTGTATTCGGCGCAACAATCATGAATTTTCCTGCGGCATTCAAAATTTGCGAAACCGGCGGCAGATGGCACGCACGCAGCACTTTCAACGCCGCCAATTCGGCAAACAGCGACACCTGAAACGAGCGGCCGCGCAACAATTTGGCGGCCCGCTTATTGGTTTGGCTGCCTGAGGCAAAAATAAAATTTTGAATGCCGAAAAAATCGCCCTGAATCAGCAAAATTTTCTGCACGCCCCAGTCGCTGCGGTTTTTCAGTGTCTGTGCTGCCGCATCACCGGTTTGCCCTTCTGCCTCATGCCAACGCCACAGGGCAGCGGCCAATGCGGCTGTGGTTTTGCTGTGATCGTACAGGGACACTTCGGGTTTTACGCCGAAGGCAGTTGCGGCAGGAATAGCATGGGTATAGGTTTGCCACAAGGTATCGAAGTGGTCCAGCCATAAATCCCAATTTTGGCGGTGGGATGCCGGAATCGCCTGCAACGCCTGTAAAAATCCCTGCCACAAATCCCGGTATTCGGCCCGTGCCCGCTCGTTATCACCTGGTTCGACTTCATCACGCCGCCGGGGAAATACCGATTTTGGCGACAAGGCTTTAAGCGGATAACAATAATCTAAGCCCGCATGATCCAAAGACCGGGCAGTCGGATGAAGGGTAATTTGCTCAAACAGGGACAACAGGCGCACCTGATAGTGGTTTTTGCCGGTTTGGCGGCCACCCGTATTGAGAGCAGAATCATTGCTGTGGCTGTAATGTTCAAATGTTTCCCGATCAAAGCCCGAAGCAACACGGTCTGCCGTAGCGATAATCCCTTGCAGAAAGGTCTCGGGTGTGTGGCACATGGCTGAGACATTCAGCAGCGAGTCGGTCTGATCCCCGCCCGCTGCCCGATCGGCAAAAGGATACATATTGCCATGCACCAAATCGGGTATCTGCTGCCCCAAAACATCCCATGCCAAAGCCGTATAAGCAGCATGCTTGTGCGTATATTGCCGTCCGGGCTTACCCTCACGGGAGCAATACAGCTGAACATGAGTTTGCAGCTTGTCCTCCGGCACCTCCAACCGCGCCCGCTCTGCAAACTTGCCCAAATCGTGCAGATAGGCAGCAAAAGCGACCCTTGCCGTTGCATTCAACATATCGGTCTTCCTATTGTTAAATTTATGTATTTTTTGACTGAAGGATTTTGTAATGATTTGTAACGGATTGTAGCAAAGCGAATCGGCTTTTGCATATCGGCACAAATTTGTGCCGCCCCGCAATACTCTCTGACAGACCTTAGCGGAAAAATTGATAACACAAACATGTGGTTCCACAGCTTTGGTTTGATTCACTCGGATAACCGGTAACTGCATCGGCCGAAATCCGCTACTTCACCGCAGCATACATACATTGCTATGCCTATATACTGCGTAACCGAATAAAAAGTTGGCCTGCAAAAGGCACTGCATCCATTTTCCCCACAACCGGGAGCAGGTTGGGAAATAGAAAGAAACGGGGTAACCAAACAGACTACCGCCTGCCAGTCAGTTGCCCAAATAATTGATCGATTTGTTTACTGATGCTTTCAATCGAAAAATCTTCCGCACGCTTCAGGCTTTGTTCAACATAATGCTGATAACGAGCCGGATCACCCGCCAACTCCATTACAGCTTGCACAAAACGATGTTTATCGTGCATCGGAATCAGTTTTCCATATTGGTCATTGCCCAAAATATCTTTCGGCCCGGTCGGGCAATCCATGGAAATGACAGGCGTGCCGCAAGCCAAACTTTCCAGCAGCACCATTCCAAGCCCTTCGGATTCCGAGGTAAATAAAAATAAATCGGCCTGTTTGAAATAAGGATACGGATTTTTGATTTCGCCCAATAATAAGCAGTCGCCGGTCAGATTTAATTCAGTGATTTTTTGCTCTACGACAGGGCGGTAATCTCCGTCACCAATCAACACCAATTTATGCTTCACCCCATTTTGTTTTAATTCTGCATAAATTTCCAACAGCTCCAAATGGCCTTTCCCTTCCACCATACGGGAAACCTGCAAGAAATATTTTTCTTTTATTTCAGGAATATATTCCAGACTTTTTTGCCGGATAGCCTCTAAATCAATCGGATTATAAATTGTAGTGAACATCTCACAGTTTAAATCCAGTTCGCTCGCGACTTTCGTTTGCATGGCCGGGCAGATCGTAATGATTTTTCGGTGCCCCTGAAAGATCTTGCGATATTTTCGGTAACGCTTTTCCGACATATTCTTCTCCGCTTCAATTAATTTGCCGTGTATCCAACGGACACTCGGCACATTTAATCGAAAAAATTTCTGGCGGATAAGCTTATCCAAACATTCACTAAAATCAATCACCAAATCATAATCGGTTTGACGAAGTTTTTGCTTTAAAATTGTTTTATATTGCCGCTGACATTGCCATTTGCATAATTCATAGTACATCTTATGCCATAGTGATTTTTTACGCCGTTTTCCCGCCCGCTCCAATGCAAGGGAGTCGTCAGTATCCAATACTGATTGAACATGAATCTGCGCGGGAATTTCCGAACGGAAAACATTTTTATCGCCTAAATCATAGGTTAATAACAAATCGACTTGATAATTTAACTGCTTAAAAATAGGCAGATAAAACAGCAAAACCCGCTCTATTCCCCCTGCAACCAGCCATTTGTGTAAGATCAAGATCTTCATTCCGTTTTCTCCCTTTAAATAATTAGATTTTTTTCCGGATCCGTTATATTACCGTCTCTGCATCATGCCGAAATGTTCCCGTACAGACGGTTACCGCTCCATATTTATCCGTCACCATCCGCAATGATTCCAACCACCATATTGATTTTAACAAATCAGTCATTAATATGGTTATCGTTTTTATTTGCACTACTGTGGAATCACAGCAGCCCGACAGGCTCCCGATTCTGGCAACCTCTGCCCGTTCTGCTAAAATGACTGCGTTTTTCATTTCGGCCGTTTGAAATGCCCTGTGATGGTTCAGACGGCCTTATATAATTACAGGTTCTCCGACTTGCTCCTACCGCCATGACTTACCCCCTCCCCGCACCCGCCCGAAAATCCCACTGGCTTGATCTGACGCGCGGCAGTCTGCCGTGGGCTTTGGCGCGGCATCTGCCCGCAGACCGGCTCAAAGTGATTCTGACCCAGGATGCCGAACAGGCTTTGCGCATTCAGACGGCCTGGCAGTTTTTCCGCCCGCAGGACAGGGCCGTCTTCCTGCCCGACTGGGAAACGCTGCCTTACGAACGCTTTTCGCCGCATCAGGATTTGGTTTCCGAACGGCTGGCCGCGCTGTGGCAGGTCAAAAGCGGGCAGGCCGATGTGCTGGTGGTGCCGGTGGCCACGGCGATGCAGAAACTCACGCCGGTGCCGTTTCTGCTGGGGCGCACGTTTTGGCTGCAAACGGGGCAGACCATAGACATCGAGGCCTTGCGCGGCAATCTGGTGCAGGCCGGTTACAGCGCGGTTTCCCATGTGGTCGCGGCGGGCGAATTTGCCGTGCGCGGCGGGATTCTGGACATTTTTCCGACGGGGGCGGAGCTGCCCTACCGTTTGGATTTGTTCGGCGACGAAATCGACAGCATCAAAACCTTCGACCCCGACAGCCAGCGCACACTTGCGCCCGTTTCCGAAATCCGCCTGCTGCCGGCGCACGAGTTTCCCACCGATGCAGACGCGCAAAAAATTTTCCGCGCCCGCTTCCGCGAGGAAATCGACGGCAACCCGAACGCCGCTACTGTTTATCAGGCCGTCAGCGACGGACGTTTCGGCGCGGGCGTGGAATATTACCTGCCGCTGTTTTTTGAAGACGGCTGTGCCACGCTGTTCGACTACATCGGCGAAAACGCGCTGATGGCCTGCATCGGCGACGTGCACACCGAAGCGTCGCGCTTTTGGGCGGATGTGAAAAGCCGCTTTGCGATGGCGCAGGGCGACGAAACCTACCCGCCTTTGCCGCCGCCGCACCTGTATTTGAGTGAAGACCAATTCTCAGGCCGTCTGAAAGCCTACGGCCAAATCCTGCCCGATTTAAACGGCAGCAGCCACGCGCTGCCCGATGTGGCGGTGAACCGCCAATCCGAAACCCCGCTTGCCGCGCTGCACGCGTTTCAGACGGCCTTTGACGGCCGTATCCTGCTGACCGCCGAAAGCGCGGGACGGCGCGAAACCATGCTCGGCTTTTTCGCCCAACACGGCCTGAAACCGAAAAGTGTGGCCGGCTGGCAGGCGTTTTTGGACAGCGGTGCGCCGCTGGCGATTACGGTAACGCCGCTAGCTTACGGCTTCCAACTGCCGCCGGAACACCTTTCAGGCAGCCTGAAAACCGACAGGCAGCCTGAAACCCCGCTTGCCGTCATTACCGAATCTGAGCTGTATCAATATGTTGCCAAAAGCCGCAGTGCCAACCGGCGCAAAAAGCACGCGCAGGTTTCAGACGGCCTGCTGCGCGATTTGGCCGAAATCAATATCGGCGACCCCGTCGTTCACGAAGAACACGGCATCGGCCGCTATATGGGGCTGGTCACGCTGGATTTGGGCGGTGAAACCGCCGAAATGATGCTGCTCGAATATGCGGGCGGGGCGCAGCTGTATGTGCCGGTATCGCAACTGCACTTAATCAGCCGCTACTCGGGACAGGCGCACGAAAATGTGCAGCTGCACAAACTGGGCGGCGGCGCATGGACGAAAGCCAAACGCAAAGCCGCCGAAAAAGCACGCGATACTGCCGCCGAACTTCTGAATCTCTATGCGCAACGCGCCGCACAGGAGGGCTTCCGATTCCAGTTTAACGAATTGGATTATCAGGCGTTTTCAGACGGCTTCGAATATGAGGAAACCGAAGATCAGGCTGCCGCCATCGCCGCCGTCATCAAAGATTTGACCCAAGCCAAACCGATGGACAGGCTGATTTGCGGCGATGTCGGTTTCGGCAAAACCGAAGTCGCGCTGCGGGCGGCATTTGTTGCCGTGATGGGCGGCAAACAGGTGGCCGTATTGGCACCGACCACGCTGCTGGTCGAACAGCACGCACAAAACTTCGCCGGCCGCTTCGCCGATTTTCCCGTCAAAGTCGCCGCCCTGTCGCGCTTCAACAGCAGCAAAGCCACCGCCGAAACGCTCAAAGGCATGGCCGAAGGCACGGTAGACATCGTTATCGGCACGCACAAATTGGTACAGGACGATATTCAATTCAAAAATTTGGGGCTGGTGATTATCGACGAAGAACACCGCTTCGGCGTGCGCCAGAAAGAGCAGCTCAAACGCCTGCGCGCCAATGTCGATATTTTAACGATGACCGCCACGCCGATTCCGCGCACGCTGAGCATGGCTTTGGAAGGCCTGCGCGACTTTTCGCTGATTACCACCGCCCCCAGCCGCCGTCTGGCGGTGAAAACCTTTGTCAAACCGTTCAGCGAAGGCAGCGTGCGCGAAGCCGTACTGCGCGAACTCAAACGCGGCGGGCAGGTGTTCTTCCTGCACAACGAAGTGGAAACCATCGAAAATATGCGCGAGAGGCTGGAAGCCCTGCTGCCCGAAGCGCGTATCGGCGTGGCCCACGGCCAACTGCGCGAACGCGGGTTGGAACAGGTGATGCGCGACTTTTTGCAGCAGCGGTTCAACCTCCTGCTCTGCTCCACCATCATCGAAACCGGCATCGATATTCCCAACGCCAACACCATCATCATCAACCGCGCCGACAAATTCGGCCTCGCCCAGCTGCACCAGCTGCGCGGCCGCGTCGGCCGCAGCCACCATCAGGCCTACGCCTATCTGTTCACCCCCGAATACCTGACCAAAGACGCGGAAAAACGTCTGGACGCCATTTCGGCGGCCGACGAATTGGGCGCGGGCTTCGCGCTGGCGATGCAGGATTTGGAAATCCGCGGCGCGGGCGAGATTTTGGGCGAAGGCCAAAGCGGCGAAATGATGCAGGTCGGCCTGACGCTGTACACCGAAATGCTCAAACAGGCCGTCCGCGACCTGAAAAAAGGCCGCCAGCCCGATTTGGATGCGCCCCTGGGCGTAACCACCGACATCAAACTGCACAGCCCCGCCCTGCTGCCCGAGGATTACTGCCCCGACGTACATGAACGGCTGGTACTGTACAAACGGCTGGCCACCTGTGAAAACGAAGCGCAAATCAACGCGGTACACGAAGAACTGGTGGACCGTTTCGGCCTGCCCGGGCAGCCGGTCAAAACGCTGATAGAAAGCCACCGCATCCGTCTGATTGCGGAAGAAATGGGCATAGACGCGGTAGACGCTTCGGGCGAAGCGGTAACGTTTACTTTCGGCAAAGCGCACAGTCTCGACCCCACCCACATCATCATGCTGATGCAGCAGAACAAAAACTGGCGCATGGCCGGCCCCGACAGGCTGCGCGTGGCCGCAGTATCGGACAATATCGAAACGCGCATTCGCACGGTGAAAAACCTGCTGAAACAGTTGCGCGTCTGACACGTCTGCCCGATACAGAAAGGCCGTCTGAAAACCGCCCGGCCATTCAGACGGCCTGATGCTGAAAAACAGGTCGGATACTCCGTATCCGACACCGGCAGAACTACCGAATCAAGCTGCGCATCTCAGATAAAAACCCCGTACCAGTCAATCAATATCCCAACCGGATTGTCGGATTCAAGAATCCGACCTACATCTTCCTAAGAAACGTAGGTCGGATACTCTGTATCCGCCCCCCGACAGAACTACCGAATCACGCCGTGCATCTCGAATAACCGCCCTATCCGGCCAATCAATATTCCAACCGGATTGCCGGATTCAAGAATCCAACCTACATCTTCCTGAGAATTGTCGGATTCCAGAATCCGACCTACGCAAACTCAATACAAAAGGCCGTCTGAAAACGCGGGGAATCGGTTTTCAGACGGCCTTATATATGACAGGCTTCACCCGTTTACACGGCCGCATCGCCGCGTTCGCCGGTACGGATACGCACCGCTTCCTCTACCGGCAGAATAAAGATTTTGCCGTCGCCGATTTTGCCCGAATGCGCCGTTTCGACAATGACCTCGACCGCACGTTCCGCCAAATGATCGGCCAGCACCAGTTCCAATTTGATTTTCGGCAGGAAATCCACCGCATATTCTGCCCCACGGTAAATTTCGGTATGCCCTTTCTGGCGGCCGAAGCCCTTGACTTCGGTTACCGTCATGCCGGTAATACCGATGTCGGTGAGGGCTTCGCGCACATCGTCGAGTTTGAAGGGTTTGATAACGGCTTCGATTTTTTTCATGATGTTGTGTTCCGGTTCGAATAATGGGGAAAGAAACAGAAGATTCAGACGGCCTGAATCTAACGCAAAACGACTTCGTTGGGCAACTCGTCCGGCCGCGCCGAACCGTCGCACGGCAGATGACGCTGCAAAATCGCATCTACTTCAATCAAACCGAGTTTCAGGCCTTCGATATAGTCGCCGCGCCGAAAGGCACGCAGCATGACATCACAGGCCGCCTGCCACTCGGCATCTGCCGCTTTGCCGCCGATACCGCGGTCGGCCACAATTTCCACCGCATGATCGGCAAAGGACACATACACCAGCACGCCGCTGTTGTGTTCGGTGTCCCACACGCCCAATTCGCCGAACCACTGCCAGGCGCGTACACGCGGCTGCAGGCCGGTGAGAACGGCCGCCGTCGGATAGCGTGATTCGACCACAAAACGGATCTGCCCCAAATGGCGCGCTTCCGAATCGGCAATCCGTTCGGCCACGCGTTGCAGCTTCGCTTGCGGAAAATGATGCGCTACCCGTGCGCGCGGATGCAGCCAGTGCTGCCAGAGCCGTTTGAGACGGTTTGTTTCCATTACCAACCTCCTGATGCACCGCCGCCGCCGAAGCTGCCACCTCCGCCGCCGAATCCGCCACCGCCAAAACCACCTCCGCCGAATCCGCCGCCGTGCCAGCCGCCGCGCGAACCGCGTCCGCGCCCGTTACCGGCCGAAACAAACGCCCCGCTGCCCAATGCCAAAGCCAGAACCGCACTGCCTGCCGCCGCCAAAACGGCAATCAGCAGACCGCCCCCCGTCAGGCCGACCGCCAGAAAAACCAGTCCTCCGGTGGCCAGACTGCCCAAAAAACGTCCGCATACCGCCTGCAAAAAACCGGTCAGGAAAAACGGCAGGAACAGTATCAAAAACCAGTCCACACCTGCGGACTCATCTGCCCGTTCCGCTTCCGGCAGGGCTTCGCCCGCAATCAGTTTTTCAATCTGCCCTACGGCGGCGGCAATGCCTTCATCGGTTTGCCCCTGTTGCAGATAGGGGCGCAGCACGTCTTCCAGAATCCGCTTGGCGTAAACATCGGGAATCGCACCCTCCAAACCGCGCCCCACCGCCAGATGCGTTTTGCGCTCGTCGCGCACCAGCAGCAGCAAAACGCCGTCGTCAATGCCTTTGCGGCCGGGCTGCCAGTCGGCCATCACCCGCGCCGCATAGTCGAACGGCGTTTCCGGCGCAACCGCCGGTACGGTTAAAACCACAATCTGACTGCCTTTTTCCCGACTGTACTGCCGCAGCCGCGTGTCCAGCATTTCCCGCCCCTGCGCGCTCATCATACCGGCCGTGTCCATCACCGGCGCGGTCAGTGCGGGAACCGGCGTCAAATCGGCGGCAAACAGCAGGCAGGAAGTCAGGCACAGCAGCAGGAAAAAGCCAGTTTTGCGTAAAACAGCGTGCATACATATCCTTTTGGCGCGACAAAACAGCATCTTTCAGACGGCCAAACGGCAGAGGCCGTCTGAAAAATCAAAACTGTACTTTGGGTGCATTGGAAACGGCCGCTTCGTTTTCCACCGTAAACTGCGGGCGCGGCTGCATACCGAAAATCTTGGCGGTGATATTCTGCGGGAACCGGCGCAGCGTCGTATTATAAGTCTGAACCGCCTTGATATACTGGTTGCGCGCCAAGCCGACGCGGTTTTCCGTGCCTTCCAACTGGGCTTGCAGATCACGGAAATTCTGATCGGCTTTCAGTTGCGGATAGTTTTCCGATACCACCAGCAGACGCGACAACGCGCTGCTCAATTCGCCCTGCGCCTGTGCGTACTGTTTGAGTTTGTCCGCATCGGCCGCATCATCGGCCGTCATCTGAATGCTGCCTACTTTGCTGCGCGCTTCGGTGACCGCCGTGAATACCTGTTCTTCGTGTGCGGCATAGCCTTTGACGGTATTGACCAGATTCGGAATCAGATCGGCGCGCCGCTGGTACTGGTTCAGCACTTCCGACCATGCGGCATTGGCCGCCTCGTCTTGGGTCTGCATGGTGTTGTATCCGCAGCCGCTCAGCAGCGATACGCTCAATACGGCCGCAGCCGTCCATTTTTTCAACATTCGTTTATCCTTTCTCTGTTGTGCCTATCCGTCAGTCCGTCTGCTGTGCCAACCGTTCCAGCACAAAATCAATGTCTTTGTCACCCCTTCCCGACAGATTGACCAGCAACCGTCTGCCCGGCCCCAATTCGGCTGCACGGCGCAATGCGTATGCCACGGCGTGCGACGATTCGAGCGCGGGAATAATGCCCTCTTCGCGCGACAAAACCATAAAGGCATCGAGACATTCCGCATCGGTGACCGTTTCATAGCGGGCACGGCCGCTGTCTTTCAGATGGCAGTGCTGCGGGCCGACGCCGGGGTAATCCAAACCGGAAGCAATGGAATGCACGGCGGCAGGGGTGCCGTCGGTCTCTTGCAGGTAGTAGCAGTTGAAGCCCTGAATATGGCCGAACTTGCCCAAAGTCAGGGTGGCGGCGTGGCGGCCGGGTTTGTCCAGCCCTTCGCCTGCCGGTTCGACGCCTACCAGCGCGACATCTTTGTCGTCGATAAAGGCATTGAACAAGCCCAGCGCGTTCGAGCCGCCGCCCACACAGGCAACCACTTCGTCCGGCAGGCCGCCGTAGGCCGTCTGAAACTGTTCGCGCGCTTCGTGGCCGACAATGGATTGGAAATAAGCCACCATTTCGGGATAAGGCGCAGGGCCGACCACCGATCCGATGGCAAACATACTGTCGTCCAACTGCGCCATATACGATGCAAACGCGCTGTCCACTGCTTCTTTCAGCGTACCCGCACCCGCCGATACCGGCACGATTTCCGCACCCAGAATCTTCATGCGCGACACATTGGGGTGTTCTTTGGCCATATCGACCACGCCCATATGGATTTCGCATTTCAAACCCAATAACGCCGAGGCAGTCGCCAAGGCCACGCCGTGCTGTCCCGCACCGGTTTCGGCGATCACTTTTTTCTTGCCCAGCTTTTTCGCCAGCAAGACTTCGCCGATACAGTGGTTGATTTTGTGCGCGCCTGTGTGGTTCAAGTCTTCGCGTTTCAGATAAATGTCCGCACCGCGTTCGGACAGCGTGCGCGCATGATAAATCGGGCTGGGGCGGCCGACATAAGTGGTACGCAGCCGCTGCATTTGTGCAATAAAATCCGCATCGCAGACTATTTTCCGGAAACCCGTTTCGATTTCCGCCAGCGCACGTGCCAGCTCAGGGTGGCCGATTTTGCCGCCGTGACGGCCGAACAGGCCGTCTGAATCGGGGCAGACCAATGCGTTTAACTGTTCCTGAATCATGTTGATGTTCCTTTGTCTTTCTGTTTTTCCGCAGCATCGGGCCGCTTGCCGTACCATGCTGCCAAAATACCCGATGTAACGATAACGGCCATACCCATCCACTCCATCACATCAATGCGGTCGCCCTGCCAAAACATACCGGCCAGCGACGAAAACACAACAGTCAGATACGCCAGCGCGGATACGGTAAACTTCCGCCCCACGCGGTAGGCGTGCGTCATGGCCAGTTGTGCCGCAAGCGCGGCGGCACCGATACCCGCCAGATACGGCAGCGACTGTACCGGCGGCAGCTGCCAGCCCGCAAGCCATGCCCACAATGCAGAAAACAGCGTCCCCACCAGCGAAAAATACAGCACCACCCGCCAGGCCGGCTCCCCCAGCAAAGACAATTCGCGCACCTGCATATACGCCCAACCGGCCAATGCCCCGCCGCCCAACCCGGCCAGCGCCGCCCATTCCTGACCGCCCTGCAAAGAAGGCTGCAACAGCAGCACCACGCCGCCGAAGCCCGACACCAGCAGCAGGCCGTCTGCCGTACGGATACGCTCTTTCAAAACCAGCAGCGAAAACAGCGCCAGAAACAGCGACGAGGTATAACTCAACGTTACCCCCGTACCCAGCGGCAGATGCACCACGGCATAGAAAATACCGAACATCGCCAAAGTGCCGGAGAGACTGCGGCTCAAATGCGCGCGCATATGCGGCGTCGCCAACGGCTTTTTGCGCAGCACCGCCCACGCCCCCAGCACCAAAGCGGAAAACAGCATCCGCCAGAATACCAGCTCTCCGCTGCCGAAACCGAAACGGCGGCCGGCTTCCTGCACCCATAAATTCATTAAGGTAAACAGCAAAGCGGCCGCCACCATCCAGGCGGAGCCGATTGGGTCTTTTACGGAAGCAGGCGGTTGCGGATTCATACACCGAATCTTACATGAGCCTGCAAAGCGGCACAACGGCAGGCCGCAGGCTGATACCCTGCGCGGCCAATCCGCTGCTTTCCTGCCATTCTCTCCATTACCGTTTCACACCGCACAACGGACTTTCAAAACCTATTAAACCGCGCGGTTTTTAACACCTTTTCGGGCAACCTTTGACACCCGGCCGGCAGATGTAAACGGGTTAGCCGCGCAACGGTGTTCCAAAACCCTCCGTGTTCCGCACGGCTTTCTGTTTCTGCCCCGTTTGGCTGCTGCCTGTTTTGCAGTCATGACCGGACACCGGCCCGCCGCCGTTTTTCGGCGTTTTGTCACGCGGATGCCGTACACCGATTAGAGCCGTCCGGTGCGGAAGGCCGCAGACCCGAATCTGCATCAGAGATAAGGAGACAAGTCGGATACGGAGTATCCGACCTACATATCTGTTCCGACAGCGAAGACCGCCCGATACGGAAAACGGAAAGTAGGTCGGATTCTCGAATCCGACAGATTCAGATCGGAATCTGTCGGGCAAAAGAAGCAAAGCGAAAACATTCTGGCCGTCTGAAAACCGTAAAATGCGGATTCAGACGGCCTTGCCGTATGCGGTACTTGGCAGGAAAAACCGGCCGGATTCCTACATCCGGCATATTCCGACTCTTCCCTCTTTTAGCGGATTAGCAGCATGAAGGCCGTCTAAATCCGCATTTTACGGTTTTCAGACGGCCTGTATGGTTTTAAAGGCTTATTTGCCGCGCATCATTTCAAAGAAATCGTTGTTGTCCTTGGAAGCTTTGAGTTTGCCCACCAGAAACTCGGTGGCTTCCAAATCGTCCATCGGATGCAGGAACTTGCGCAGCAGCCACATCCGTTGGAGCTGATCGTTGGGTACCAGCAGCTCTTCGCGGCGCGTACCCGATTTGTTGATGTTGATGGCGGGGAAGACGCGTTTTTCGGCGATGCGGCGGTCGAGGTTGAGCTCCATATTGCCCGTACCTTTGAACTCTTCAAAAATCACATCGTCCATGCGGCTGCCGGTGTCCACCAATGCCGTGGCGATAATGGTGAGCGAACCGCCTTCCTCCACATTGCGTGCCGCGCCGAAGAAGCGTTTCGGGCGGTGCAGCGCATTGGCATCCACGCCGCCGGTGAGGATTTTGCCCGATGCGGGCACCACAGTGTTGTAGGCGCGCGCCAGGCGGGTGATGGAATCGAGCAGAATCACCACGTCTTTTTTGTGTTCGACCATACGCTTGGCTTTTTCAATCACCATTTCGGCCACCTGCACATGACGCTGTGCCGGTTCGTCGAACGTGGAGGCCACCACTTCGCCGCGCACACTGCGCGACATTTCGGTAACTTCTTCCGGCCGCTCGTCGATCAGCAAAACAATCAGCTCCACATCGGGATAGTTGGCGGTAATGGCGTGGGCAATGTTTTGCAGCATCACGGTTTTACCGGTTTTCGGCGGTGCCACCAGCAGCGCGCGCTGGCCGAAACCGACGGGAGATACCAAATCGATGGCGCGGCCGGTGATGTTTTCTTCGGCCTTGATGTCGCGTTCGAGTTTGAACTGCTTGGTAGGAAACAGCGGCGTGAGATTTTCGAACAGGATTTTGTGTTTGCACACTTCGGGGTGGTCGCCGTTGATGCTGTCCAGCCGCACCAGCGCAAAATAACGTTCGTTGTCCTTGGGTACGCGCACGCTGCCCTCGATGGTGTCGCCCGTGTGCAGGTTGAAACGGCGGATTTGGTTGGGCGAAACGTAAATATCGTCGGGGCCGGCCAGATACGATGTATCGGCACTGCGCAGAAAGCCGAAACCGTCGGGCAGGATTTCCAGCGTGCCGGAACAGGTGAAACTTTCGCCCTGCTTCATCATCTGGCGCACGATGGCAAAAACCAGATCCTGTTTGCGCAGCCGGTTGGCGTTTTCGATTTCTAATTGTTCGGCCTGTGCCAGAAGTTGGGAAATGTGTTGGGTTTGGAGTTCGGAAACGTGCATAAAAAAATCGGTTGGTTGGGTTGGACAGATTCAGTCGGACCGGACGGCACGGAAACCGGCTTTCGAGGCCGTCTGAAAAAAGACGGACGGCCGTTTGCGGCCACAGTATCGGTATATAACGGAAATGCTGTACAGACAGGATAAAGCAGAAACGGGAACATCAGACAGGCCGGCGGTTTGACACGTGCAATGAAGTGGCCTGCGGCAAAAACGGGCTGAATTGTACCATGCCGCCGTGCGGTGTCAAGACGGCTAACGGCGGCCGATTTCGCGCGCCAATGCTTTCAGGTTCAACCGTCTGTCCTGCAAACGGCCGCGCCACAGCCGTATCTGTGCCGCATCGCCGCTGGCCGAAGCATCGGCCAGTGCCTGTTGTGCCTCGGCTGCCGCCCGCTGCTCGTCAGCCAGCTCCTGCAATAAAATCTGACGGCGGCTGTCTGTGCGTGCCCCGCTGCGGGGTAGCTCAGGCCTGCTGCCGGAAACGGGCGGCGGTATGCCGGCACGGCTGCGTGCCCGGTGTGCCTGAGGCGGAATTTCCCGGTAACTGCCGATCGGCGGTAGAGCGGTACGGTAACAGTTTTCGCCCGGCCGCGAAGTATACACGGTCACGCCGCCGCTTTCGCAGCGGTACACCGCCGCCTGCACCGGCAGGCTGAGCAAACAGCCCAGCCACACCCAACCGATCCGTTCCATACCCCGCCCCTCCGTCATCAGACCGAAAAACGCTAGGCCGAAAAAAACGCTTCGATTTCGGCCGCAATCCGCTCACTTTCTTCCTGCCACGCCAGCCAGTCTTCTTCATGCTGCTGCGCGCGGCTTTTGGCATCGGCCAATTCGGCCAGCACCTGCTGCAAACGCGCTTTATTGGCTTCGTCATAAGCCGTTTCGTCGGCCAGAAAGGCTTCACAGGCCGTCTGAATCTCCGCCAGCTTGGCCATTTCTTTTTCCGCCCGGTCGATTTTCTGCTGCAACGGTTTCAAACGGCGCGATTTTTCCTGCCGCATCTGCGCTTCCTGCCGTTTGGCATCTTTGCGGTCCCGTCCTTGTGCCGACACGGCAGGCACGGCGGCGTTTTCGCGTGCCAGCCGCCATTGGCGGTAGTCGTCCAAATCGCCGTCGAACGGTTTCAGACGGCCTTCGTCAATCAGCAGGAAACTGTCGGTGGTGGCTTCGAGCAGGCTGCGGTCGTGCGAGACGACAATCAGCGCGCCCTGAAAACTCTGCAAGGCCAGCGTGAGCGCGTGGCGCATATCCAAGTCCAGATGGTTGGTCGGCTCGTCCAGCAGCAGCAGGTTGGGTTTCTGCCACACCAGCATCGCCAGCGCCAGCCGTGCTTTTTCGCCGCCGGAAAACGGCGCGACGGCTTGCAGCGCCGCATCGCCCGCAAAATTGAAACCGCCCAGAAAATTTCGGATATCCTGCTCACGCGCTTCGGGCGACAGTTGGCGGATATGCCACAGCGGGTTTTGGTCTTCGCGCAGGGTGTCGAGCTGGTGTTGGGCGAAATAGCCGATATTGAGCTTGTCTGCTTTGACCATCTGTCCGCTCTGGACAGCCAGTTCGCCCGCCAAGGCTTTGATAAAGGTCGATTTGCCGCTGCCGTTCACGCCCAGCAGGCCGTAGCGCGCGCCGCTTTCCAGCGACAGCGTGATGTTGTGCAGTACTGTGGCCGCACCGTAGCCCAAATCGGCCTGTTCCAGTTTCAGCAGCGGATTGGGCAGATGATCGGGATTATCGAAGCTGAACTGAAACTCGCTGTCCAGATGCGCGGGGGCGATGCGTTCCAGCTTGGCCAGTGCTTTCATGCGGCTTTGTGCCTGCACGGCCTTGGTGGCTTTGGCTTTAAAGCGGTCGATAAACGACTGTAAATGCTTGATGTGCGCCTGCTGTTTGACATAGGCCGAATGCTGTTGCGCCAGACGCTGTGCGCGCTCGTTTTGATAAAAATCGTAATTGCCGCCGTAGAGGGTCAGTTTCCGGCCGGAGAGTTCAACGGTGCAGTCGGTGGCGGCGTTGAGAAAGTCGCGGTCGTGGGAAATAATGATTTGCGTGCACGGCAGATTGGCCAGATGGTTTTCCAGCCACAGCACGGTTTCCAAATCCAAGTGGTTGGTCGGTTCGTCCAACAGCAGCAGATCGGCGCGACACATCAGCGCCTGTGCCAGATTCAGGCGCATCCGCCAGCCGCCGGAAAAGGCTTTGACGCTTTTGGCGTGCTCTTCCTGGGCAAAGCCCAAACCGCTCAGCAGTTTGGCCGCGCGGGCGGGCGCAGTATAGGCATCGATTTCTTCCAGTTTGGCATGATATTCCGCCATTTTCATACCGTCGTTTTGCGCTTCGGCTGCCGCCAAGGCCGTCTGAAATGCCTGCAATTCGGCATCGCCCTGCAACACATAATCCAAGGCGGAGCAGTCCAGCGCGGGCGTTTCCTGCGCCACAGCCGCGATTCTCCAGTTTTTGGGAATCAGCACGTCACCGCCATCAGGCGCGATTTCGCCTTTTATCAGGGCAAACAGGCTGGATTTGCCGCTGCCGTTTTTACCGATCAGTCCGACACGGCGGCCGGGATTGACCGTGAGGCAGGCCTGTTCCAGCAGCACTTTCAGGCCGCGTTGCAGACTGAGGTTTTTCAGTTCGATCATAACAGTATCCGGCAGGGTACAGCCGTTTTCAGACGGCCTGGCTCAACGTGAAAAGCGGTTTATCGGCGGCGGCGCTCGCCCGGCAGCGGCATATCCGCCCATTTGACGATATTGGCCACTTCCGCCGGGTTCAGCTCGTAAAACTGGCCGCGTTTGAGGCGGTTCGGCAGGGCTATCGGGCCGAAGCCCACCCGCACCAGGCGGCTGACGGTCAGCCCCTGACTTTCAAAAATACGGCGCACTTCGCGGTTGCGGCCTTCCTTAATCACCACGCTGTACCATTTGTTCACGCCTTCGCCGCCGTTCTCGCGGATGCGCTCGACTTTGGCCAAACCGTCTTCCAGCATCACACCCTCCGTCAACAGGCGGATTTGATCCGCAGTCAGCGCACCCAGCGTGCGCACCGCATACTCTCGCTCGACTTCAAAACTCGGGTGGGCAAAACGCTGCACCAGCTCGCCTGAGGTAGTGAGAATCAGCAGGCCGCTGGTATTGATGTCCAAACGGCCGATGGCCACCCAGCGGCTGCTGGCCGTCTGCGGCAGACGGTCGAAAATGCTCACGCGCCCCTGCGGGTCGTCGCGCGAAACGATTTCGCCTTCCTGCTTGTAATAGAGAATGATGCGCGGCAGGCGGTCGGCCCATTTGAGTTTGATCGGACTGCCTTTTACGCTTACCTGATCATCGGGCGTGATTTTGTCGCCCAAAGCGGCCACGCGGCCGTTTACCGTGACCCAGCCGTTGCCGATCCACTCTTCCATTTCGCGGCGCGAGCCGACACCGGAAGCGGCCAGTACTTTTTGCAGCCGCTCGGGCGCAAAACGCGACAAATCGGCGCGTTTTTCCTTCAAATCGCGCGCGCGCTCCATGATTTTGCGGTTCGGATTGCGCACCACCAGTTTTTTGGCTTTGGCCGCCCGCTGCCTGGGCGCGGCGGGCGTTTTCACTGGGGTATCTGCCGTCTGAAAACCCTTTTGGGCACGGCTTTCAGACGGCCTCTCGGCCGCCGTTTTTTTCACGGCTGCTTTTTTCGGCTTGGATGCCGTACCGTCGCGCCATTCGCGCTTGCTGATTGTTTTTTTGGACATCTGTTTCATTTCCTGAAAACCCTGCCGTCAGGCAAAGTGTGGTTTCTGTACGGACGGTTGAAATGCCGGCCGGCGGCCTATCGTTTTTGATGCGGCCGGATTTAGCCGGCATCTGGTACAACCGGCAAACCATCGGCCGTATCCGGCATCATGCTGCCGTTGTCCCCTCCGGCTCTGCCGTACCGCCATCTGCGGATTCGACCCAATCGGGCAGCACCAGTTCGCCCAATTCGGTCAGCGGCGGCAGTTCGGCCAGACTGTCCAGCTGCAAGTCGCTGAGAAAGGTATCGGTGGTCGCCCATAAAGAAGGCCGCCCGATGCTGTCGCGCTGGCCGATGACTTCAATCCAGCCCCGCTCCTGCAAGGTCTGCATGACGTTTTGCGATACGGCCACGCCCCGTATCTCTTCAATATCGCCGCGCGTAACGGGCTGCTGGTAGGCAATAATCGCCAGCGTTTCCATCACGGCGCGCGAATAGCGCGGCGTACGCTGTTCCTGCAAACTGCCCAGACGTTCGAATGCGGACGGCGCGATTTGGAAACGCCAGCCTTCGTGTGTGTGCATCAGTTCCAGCGCACGTCCGTGCCAGCGCGCTTTCAGTACGGCCAACACGTCAATCAGTTTGCCGGCCGACAGCGGCGGATCGCACAGTTCGCGCATGGATTTTTCGCTCAACGGTTCGGTTTGCGTGAGCAGTGCGGCTTCAATCAGGGCATCGGGGGAAAGTTTGTCGCTCATGTGTCGGTTGCGGCCGGAAGGCCGTCTGAAAAACAGGTTTCGGCGGCCGGACGGTGTACGGCGGTTCGGCCGCCCTGTTGCGGAAACGCCGGAGCAGGCAACCCTGAAAAAGGATACCGGTACAGGCAGGCGGCACGGTTTCAGACGGCCTTATCCGTCCAGGCGTTTGGCCAGCTCGATCATCCGGATGCTGCCGTTTTTCGGACAACCGTAGTTTTCTTCATCGCGCAGCACGCGCTCGCTGCCTGTGGCCTGATAGCCGCGCCTCCGGTAGTAGGCCAGCAGTGCTTCGCGCCCGGCGACGATTTCCATTTTCATCCAGCCTTGGCGCAGATGGCGGCGGGCAAAATCTTCCACTTGGCGCAGCATTTCGCCGCCTATGCCCTGCTGCTGGATAGCGGGGTGGACGGCCGCCATTTCGACACAGGCGGTACGCTCCGGTGCGGCCGGATCCAGCCACACCACAATACAGCCCAGCAGACTGCCCGGCGTATCGGCTTCTCCCGGCAGATTGTCGAATACGAAAAAATAACGCCGTCTGTCGGCCAGCATGGCTTCGACGGCTTCTGCCGACACCCGCTCGCCGGCGATGATGTCGGCTTCGGTCGTCCAACCCTCGCGGCCCCGGTAGCAGGTATTGAGCAGTTCGACAATGGCTGCAATATCGTCTTCATCGCCGATACGCAGCAGAAGTTGTGGATTCATGGTTTCCCCGTTCGCTATTCCGTTTTCTTTTTAGTTAGCGGTATCCCCGCTTTCAGACGGCCTCTCCGTCTTCCTGCGGCCGGTGGCGGTGCCCGCCTTTGCGTTCGGCTTTGCGCTGCTCGCGGGCGGCTTTGAGCGCGGCTTCGTTCCTGCGGGCGGCTTTCAGCCATGCCTCCCACTGGTTCGGCGTTTCCAGCGTGATGCGGGCGATATGGCCGTCGCGGAAGTCGCTTAGCACGGCTTCGGCGGCTTTCTGGTAATTGATGCGGCCGCCGCCGAGCAGCGCGCCGCGTTTGCGGCCTATCCATTCGAGCCAGGCTTCATCGTGCCAATGGCTGCTTTCGTTTTTATCGGCCGCATAGCGCGCCTGCAAATCGGCCGGATAATGACGGCGCAGATAGTCGATCAGCTGTAAGGCCACTGCTTCTTCGTCCAAAGCATTGCGGCCGACGGCACCGCCTGCGGCCAGATTATAGCCGCCCTCTTCCACTATGATTTTCGGCCACAGCATACCCGGGGTATCGTACAGCCAGAAATCGTCGGCCAGAAACAGACGCTGTTCGGCTTTGGTGATGCCCGGTTCGTTGCCGGTTTTGGCCGATTTTTTGCCGATCATGCCGTTAATCAGGGTGGATTTGCCGACATTGGGAATGCCGCAGATTAATACGCGCAGCGGTTTGTCCACCCCTTTGCGGTTCGGCACCAGCGCGCGGCAGGCGGCAATCAGTTTTTGTGCGGCCTGACGGTCGGATGCGTCCAGTGCGATGGCACGGGTGTGTTCGCGCGCATTGAATGCGGCCAGCCACAAATCCGTGCGTTCAGGATCGGCCAAATCCTGTTTGTTGAGGATTTTGAGCTTGGGTTTGTCCCTGGACAGCTGTGCCAAAAGCGGGTTTTCGCTGGAAGCGGGCATACGCGCGTCCAGCACTTCGATGACCATATCCACGCTTTTAAGGCGTTCGATGATGGCTTTTTTGGCCTTGTGCATATGGCCGGGATACCATTGGATTGCCATATTTTTCCGTTGTACTTTTCTTTTTCAGACGGCCTTGGCGGCCGGGGCCGTCTGAAAAACCTGTCGGGTCTGTCAGCCTGCCTCACGCGGCAGCGGAACCAGCTGGCGGTGGCGCACCAGCACCTGATAATGCCGGCGCAGGCGTTCGGCCAAAGCCTCGGCCACATACACCGACCGGTGCTGGCCGCCGGTGCAGCCGATGCCGATGGTTACATAACTGCGGCTCTCCACCGCCGACTGCGCCAAACGGCGCAGCATAAACTGTTCGATGTCGCCGATCATTTCATCCGCCTCCGGCCGGGCGGCCAGATACTGCCTGACCGGCTCGTCCAAGCCGTTGAACGGGCGCAGGGCGGTATCGTAATACGGATTGGGCAGGCTGCGCATATCGAACAGAAAATCGATGTTTGACGGCACGCCGTACTTGAATCCGAACGATTCCAGTACCACCATCAGGCCGTTTCGGCCGCTGTCCAGCCACTGCTGCACGGTATAGCGCAGCTGCTGCGCATTCATTTTCGACGTATCGATGCAGTACGCCCATTCCCGCAACGGCCACAGCCATTTGCGCTCGCGCACCAGACTTTCTTGAAGCGACAATCCGTTCTCGGCAGCGAGCGGGTGGCTGCGGCGGGTTTCCGAAAAACGGCGCAGCAATACCTCCTCGGCCGCTTCGAGAAACAGCAGCTCCACCCGGTGCCCCCCTTGGCGCAGCAGACGGCTCTGCACCCGCAGACGGCCGATATTGGGACGCGAGCGGATATCGACGCTCACCGCCAGATTCTGCCCGCCGCCGCCGGCGATATGGTGGCGCACCAAATCCGGCAGCAGTTCCAACGGCAGATTGTCCACGCAGTAATAGCCGGTGTCTTCCAGCAGCCCCAAAGCCACCGATTTGCCCGAACCGGACAAACCGCTAATCAGAATAATCTTCACTGCGGTTCCCGTCCTCTTTCATCATGTTCTGATGACGCTCCAAAAATTCGCGCGTGCTGTCTTTGCCCCTCAATTGCAGGACATAATTGCGCACCGCCGCTTCCACCAGCACCGCCAAATTGCGCCCCACCGCCACCGGCAGCGTGACCGCGCGCACACTGACATCTAAAATCGACTCAGTCTCCGTGCGGATACTCAGACGGTCGAGCTGCTTCATATAATCGTCGTCGGCAGGTACCAGGTTGATAATCAGTTGGAGCATTTTTTTCGGCCGTATCGATGTTTCGCCGAAAATATGGCGGATATTGAGTACGCCCAAACCGCGTACTTCCAAAAAATCGCGCAGCATCGGAGGGCAGCGGCCTTCCAGCATTTCCGGGCCGGTGCGGTAGATTTCCACCGCATCGTCGGCAATCAGACTGTGGCCGCGCGAAATCAGCTCCAACGCCAGTTCGCTTTTACCCAGACCCGACCGGCCGGTAATCAGTACGCCGATTTCAAACACATCGAGAAACACGCCGTGCTTGACCGTAGAAACGGCTAGGGTGCGTTGCAGATAAATCCGCAGCACGTCCATCAGGTGCGGGCTTTCCAGCTTGGAAGTCAAAAGCGGGATTTGGTTGGTATGGCAGTAATCGCGCAGCATGGGCGAAACCGGCAGACCGTTGGCGACAATCACTGCCGACATCGGAATGTCGAACAGACTGCCGAAATCGCCCGCTTCCGTTACGGCCTGAATCTGGCGCAGCGGGCGGGTTTTGGCGACGATGGTGGCCAAATCGTCGATATTGTCGATACCCGACTCCATCAGGCGCAGGAATTCGGCTTCGGCCGCACCGATGACCTGAACCTGATTGGGGTGGATAAAATTCAAATGGCCGACCAGCGCCAAAACGGGCTTGTCGGCCTCAATCCCGATGCGGTTGTCCGCACCCGCCGTTCCGGCCGCCCAGGCCAACTGCAATTTATGCTGGTTGTCTTGATACAGACGGCGTACGGAAATGCTCGGCATATTATTCTTCTGCCAGCAACTGCCGCACGTCTTCCGGCGCGGCGGCATTCATCAGGCTTTCCCGCACGGCTTTGTCGGAGAATTTTGCCGCCAGCTTGGAAAGCACTTCCAAATGTTCGCCGGTGGCGTTTTCGGGCACCAGCAGTGCCACCACCAGCGATACCGGTTTGCCGTCGGGTGCATCAAACGCCACCGGTTCCTGTGTGCGCACAAAAACGCCGACGGCTTTTTTCAGCGAGGCCAGACGGCCGTGCGGCACGGCCACACCCTGCCCCAATCCCGTTGTGCCGAGTTTTTCGCGGGCGAACAGGCAGTCAAACACTTCTGCGCGCGACAGTCCCGCTTCGTTTTCCAGCAGCAGGCCGACCTGTTCGAACAGGCGTTTTTTGCTGCTGACTTCTGCATCCAGAATAATGTGGGACACGGGCAGAATGGCACTAATCAGGCTCATAAAAATATTCTCTATCGGTGCGCAAACAGGAGCGGATTTTACCGACAGTTTGCACCGGCGACAACCGTCGAAGCGGTTTTTACACGCACCTTCCGCCACTGTCGGACAGCACGCGGAACGCAGTCCGGGCTCCCGCGCTTTCCGCACCCGGCAGTATTTGGCAGATGCCGCACAACCGGCAGTTGCGGCAACCGGCAGGCAAAGGCCGTCTGAAAAACCGGTGCTGCCGTTTTCAGACGGCCTGGCCGTATGCGTTTACCTGCCCGTCAGCGGGCACGGTATCCTTTCAGGCCGAAAAACAGGATATAGAGGTAGCACACGACCGGCACGGCAAACGAAACCAGCAGGCCGAAACGGTCGGCGGCCAGCCCCTGAACCACCGGCACCACCGCACCGCCGACAATGGCCGTGCAGATAATGCCCGACGCCTGACCGGTGAACCGCCCCAAGCCTTGGGTGGCCAGGGAGAAAATCGTCGGGAACATAATCGAATTGAACAGTCCCACCAGCAGCAGCGACCACATGGTTATTTGGCCGCCGCCTGCCGCAATGGCAAGGGAAACCAGCACTGCGGCGGCAACGGCATGAAAGGCCAGATACCGGTTGGGCGCGATTTTATTCATCAGTGCCGAACCGATAAAGCGGCCGGCCATCGCACCGCCCCAATAAACCGACAGATACAGTGCGCCGGAACGGTGGTCCACACCCGCCGCTTCTTCCAATACGTTAATCATCAGCGAACCGATGGCGACTTCCGCGCCGACATAGCAGAAAATCGCCAGCGTGCCGAACACCATATGGCGGTACTGCCAGACACTGTTTTTCCCGTCGCGGCTCTGTCCCGTTTCCCGGACGGCCGGTTCGCGCACATCGGGCAGGCGCAGCATTTTGACCGTGGCGGCCAACAGCAGCAGGAAACCGGCCAGACCCAGATACGGTATCTGCACCGAAGCCGCCCGTTCGGCCCCGCCCGCCGAGGCATCGACAAAAATCAGCACCGCCCCCAACGGCGGCGCAATCATAGTCGCCAGCGAATTAAACGCCTGCACCAGCGTGAGCGTGGTGGATTCTTTTCCCGGCTTGGCCAGCAGCGTGACATAAGGATTGCCCGCCACCTGCAACAGCACGATGCCCGAAGCCAAAACAAACAGCGCTCCCAGAAATACCGGATAAGAATGGCTGCCCGCAGCAGGATAAAACAGCAGGCAGCCTGCGGCGGCAATCAGAAAGCCGCCGACCACCCCGTTTTGATAGCCGATTTTTTCCACCAGTCTGCCCATCGGCACCGACATGACAAAGTAAGCGGCAAAAAAGCAGAACTGCACCAGCATGGCCTGCGTATAGGTCAGGTTGAAAATGCCTTTGAGGTGCGGAATCAGAATATCGTTCATGCAGGTGATGAAGCCCATCATGAAAAACAGGGTCGTCAGCACGCCGAGCGCGAAGGAATGGTTGCCCGCAGGCTTGGGGGGTTGATGGTTCATAATCACTTTCACAGGTTTTCCGGCTGTCAAGGCCGTCTGAATACGGCCGAAACAAGGTTTTGATGCAAGACGGCAGCCATGTATATCGGCCGGATGAAACAATCCGGCCTGCGGTTTTCAGACGGCCTTATTGCGGAACCGGCACATTCTTAAGATTCGGCCAAAGCCTCACAGGTGCCGTCGGTGTCGCAGTTGGCCCGGCGGTAGAGGCGGATCAGACGCTCGGTGGAACTGTCGTGCGCCTGCGGCGGCAGTTTGCCGTTCAATTCGGCCAGAATGGTTTTCGCCAACTGCTTGCCCAATTCCACACCCCACTGGTCGAAACTGTTGATGCCCCAAATCACACCCTGCACAAAGACTTTGTGCTCATACAGCGCAATCAGGCTGCCCATATTGCGCGGATTGACTTCGTCGAGCAGAATCATATTGGTGGGACGGTTGCCGGAAAAGGTTTTATGCGGCACCAGGCGCTCGATTTCGTCTTCGGGCAGGTTCTGTTCTGCCAGCTCGGCACGCACTTCGTCGGCGGTTTTGCCGCGCATAAAGGCTTCGGCCTGCGCGAAAACGTTGGACAGCAGGATTTCGTGATGGCCGGGCAGGTTGCTGCGCTTGGTCAGACCGGCGATCAGATCCACCGGCGTGATGTGCGTGCCCTGGTGCAGCAGCTGGAAAAAGGCATGCTGGCCGTTGATGCCGGTTTCGCCCCAGATAATCGGGCCGGTATCGCAGGATACCGCCTCGCCGCCGCGTTTGACCTGTTTGCCGTTGCTTTCCATATCGAGCTGCTGGATAAACTGGGGCAGGCGGTGCAGGTGTTGGTCGTACGGCGCAATCACATGGCTGCCGCCGCCGTAGAAGTTGATATACCAGATGCCCACCATCGCGAGAATGACCGGCATATTGCGCGCCAACGGCGCGTTGAAAAAATGCAGATCCATCAAGTGCGCACCGGCCAGCATTTCCAGAAAGTTCTCTTCGCCCAGATACAGCATAATCGGCAGGCCGATGGCCGACCACAGGCTGTAACGGCCGCCCACCCAGTCCCAAAATTCAAACATATTGGCCGTATCGATGCCGAACTCGGCCACCGCCTGCCTGTTGGTGGAAACGGCAACGAAGTGCTTGGCGATGTCTGCTTCGCACGCTTCGCGCAAAAACCATTCGCGCGCGGTGTTGGCGTTGGTGATGGTTTCCTGTGTGGTAAAGGTTTTGGAAGCAATGATAAACAGCGTGGTTTCGGGGTGGACACGTTCCAGCACATCGCGCAGCTGCGCACCGTCCACATTCGATACAAAATGCATTCTCAGGCGCGGGTGACCGAATGCTTTGAGCGCGGTACACATCATCTGCGGCCCCAAATCCGAGCCGCCGATACCGATATTGACCACATCGGTAATCACTTGGTTGGTGTAGCCCAGCCACCGGCCGCTGCGCACCGCATGGCTGAACTGCCCCATATGCGCCAGCACACGGTTGACCTGCGGCATCACATCTTCGCCGTCCACCGTAATCGGCGTGTTGGTACGGTTGCGCAGCGCAATATGCAGCACCGAACGGTGTTCGGTATTGTTGATTTTTCTGCCGGAGAACATATCGCGGATACGCTCGGGCAGGCCGGCTTCTTCGGCCAGGCGGATCAGGCCGTCCAGCGTTTCGTCGTTGATGCGGTTTTTGGAAAAATCCAGTTTCAGGCCGCCCACTTCCAGCCAGTAACGCTCCGCCCGTTCGGGATCTCGGGCAAACAGGTCGCGCATATGCCAGTGCCGCGCGGTTTCAAAATGCTGCTGCAAAGCCTGCCACGCGGGCAGTTCGACAGGATAATTCATCATCATGTTCCTCGTTTGGTTGGCGGATGACCGGCATCCTCCCTGCCGGTCAGGCCGCCCGGCGGTTATGGAGACGGCAGGCCGTCCTCCTTTTCCCTTTTCAGACGGCCTGCGGGGCGTATTATCCGGCGGCGCCCCTGCGGTGGCTGTGGATACTGCGCTTGCCTTTTTCCAATTGCAGGCTGGCGGTTTCGCCCAACCGCAGTGCCAGGCCGATGGCCAGAATATCGATGACGGTCAATTGCAGCAGGCGCGACACCATCGGCGTGTAATGGTCGCTGTTTTCATTCGGGCTGACTTGCAGCACGCAGTCGGCCAGACGGGCCAGCGGCGAGCCGCCGCGCGTAATGGCCACCACCGATGCCCCGCTCTCTTTGGCCTGGCTGACCGCATCCAAAATTTCAATCGACGAACCGGAATTGGAAATCACCACCAGCACATCTTCTTCGGTCAGCACCGAAGCGGCCATCAACTGGATATGCGGATCGGCATAAGCGACGGTGGAAATGCCGAAGCGGAAAAATTTATGCTGTGCGTCCTGCGCCACGATGCCGGAATTGCCCACACCGTAAAACTCGATGCGGCGGGCATGGGTCAGCATGGCGACGGCCGACTCCAAATCGGCTTCGTCCAGCTGGCGGCGCGCACCGAGAATCGAGGCGGCCGTATTGCCCAGCACTTTGTCCATCACGCTGCCCATGTCATCGTCGGCATTGAGTTCTTCGTGCACATACGGCATACCGTCGTGCCCGATGCTGGCCGAGAGGGCCAGTTTGAATTCCGGCAGCCCCTTGTAGCCCAAACTGCGGCAGAAACGGATGACCGTCGGCTGGCTGACCGTTGCCCGTTCGGCGATTTCGGCCACTGCGGCGTGGACGAACCATTTCGGTTCGGCCAGCGCGCATTCGGCTACTTTGCGTTCCGCTCCGGAAAGGCCGCCCAGCAATTCACTGATTTTCATTAGCATGACAATTCCCCTATTTTTTTATCGTTCTTCCACTCGGATTCAGACCGCTTCCCTTTGCGTCCGTCTGAAAACCGCCAAATGCGTTTGCCGCTTTTCAGACGGCCTACACCAAACCTTTTGCAGCCAATTCGTTTTCCAATGCCACTGCCGCCCCGGCAATACCGGGATAATCGGCCAATACGATATAGACCGGTATGGCCGCCAGATAGCCGTCGAAGCGGCCTTTGTTTTCGAAGCGGTTGCGGAAGGGCGAAGATTTGAAGTAGTCGATAAAACGCGGAATAATGCCGCCGCACAGATACACACCGCCGCGCGCACCCAGAGTCAGCGCGAGATTCGACGAAACTGTTCCCAGCATGGCGCAGAAAATATCCAGTGCCAGACGGCTTAGCGGCGATGTGCCGCTCAACGCGCGCTCGCTGATTTCCGCCGCGCTCATTTTCGGCCGCTTCACGCCCTCGCGCTCGCACAGGGCTTCGTGAATCAGCACCAGACCCGCACCGCTCAGGAAACGTTCGGCCGACACATGGCCGAAACGGCGTTTGGCAAACTGCCAGATTTGGATTTCGGTATCGTCAAACGGCGCGAAACTGACATGGCCGCCCTCGCCCGCCAATGCCGTATAGCCGCCGCGCCCGTTCGGAATCAGGCCGCTCACGCCCAAGCCCGTCCCCGGCCCCAAAACGGCTTTGGGCGCACCCGCCACCGGTTCCGTACCGCCGACCTGAATCAGCCCCGCAGCGTCCATTTTGCTGATGGCCAAAGCCTGCGCAGTAAAATCGTTCAGCAGCAGCAGGGTTTCCAAACCCAGTGCCTGACGGGTGGTTTCGACCGAAAACGCCCAATGGTGGTTGGTCATCTGCACCCAGTCGCCGACAATCGGGTTGGCAATAGCCAGCGCGGCGTGCCTGACGGGCGGATTGCCCGCCCGGCCGAGATATTCTTTGATGGCGGCCACAACCGTGTCATAGTCGTTGCACGGCAGCACATCGACATGCTCGATCCGCTGCGGCGCGGTTTCCAAGGCAAAACGGGCGTTGGTGCCGCCGATGTCGGCCACCAGGCGCGGCCAAGTGCCGTGATCAGTCGTGGTAATAGACATGGCAGTCCGCTTTCTCCGAATGTAAAACACAGCTGACGGGATAGGCCGGATTTTCGGCGGCGGCCGCCTGTCCGTACACGCGGCGTTTTTCCGCACCGCCGATGGCCAGATACACCCGGCCGGCCGCTTCGATTTGCGCCAGCGTCATGGAAATGCGCTCATGCGGCGCGGTTTGCGGCGTGGTGTGCAGCAGCGGTTGCGGATAGTCGCGGTTCAGGCCGTCGGCCAATTGCGGCGACTGCGGAAACAGCGAGGCGGTATGGCCGTCGCCGCCCATACCCAATACCGCAACGTCGGGACGGCGGTAATGCTTTAAGGCATAGGCGACAGCGCGCGCGGTATCGGCCAAATCCGCCGCGTCCGCACCGTCGTCAATCACGGGCAACCATTGCGCGGCCGCCGCACGGTTTTGCAGCAGATGCGCCCGCACCAGACGGGTGTTGCTGTCTTCATGATCCGTCGGCACCAGCCGCTCGTCCACCAGAGTTACACTCACCTTGTCCCACGCCAAATCCTGTTGCGACAAGGCCTGAAAAAACGCAATCGGCGAACGGCCGCCCGATACGGCCAGCACTGCTCCGCCCTGCGCCGCCAAGGCTGCACGCAGATCGGCAGCCACCGCACCGGCCAAAGCCGCCGCTGCGCTTTGCGCATCGGGAAACTCATGCCACTGCACACTCATTACTGCATCCTTTCTATTTTGTGTTTTCCGTCATACCGCAAGGCCGTCTGAAAACGGTGATACACTGATCCGGCACATTTCAGACAGCATATCCACCGGCCGCCCCATTTCATCAATATCTCAAAATTTCCGCCGTCGGTTTTCAGACGGCCTCCGGTCTTATTTCGGACATCAGTCCTGATCTTCCGCCCATGCGTCGCCGTTGGCCGCCAATAACGCGCGCGCCGCCTCCGGCCCCCAACTGCCCGCCGGATAGCCGTGCGGCGGCACATCCGAAGCCGCCCAGTTGTCCAGAATCGGCATCACCCACGCCCACGCCGCTTCGAGTTCGTCGCGGCGGTTGAACAGATTCAGCCGTCCGGCAATCACTTCGCACAGCAGCAGTTCGTAAGCGTCGGCACGGCGGCCGGGCAGGCTGTCGGCCAGATTCAGCACCATTTCGGCCGGTACGGCATTCAGGCCGCTGCCGGTTTCTTTTACCCACAGTTTCACGCGTATTTCTTCCTGCGGTTGCAGCGAAATCGCGATACGGGCGGGCGTTTTGCCGAACAGGCCGTCTGAATCCGCCTTGAAATTCACAACGATTTCGGCCGTTTTGGCCGCCATGCGTTTGCCGGTACGCAGATAAAACGGCACGCCCGACCAGCGCGGATTGTCCACCGCCGCTTCGATAGCGACATAGGTTTCCGTTTGACTGTCCGCTGCAACACGCGGTTCTTCGATATACCCTTTTTTGCCTGCAGCAGCCGTATACTGCCCGCGCACCACTTTGTGCCCGACTTCGGCCTGATCCATGATGCGCAAGGCCTGCACCACTTTCAGCTTTTCGTCGCGCACATCGTCGGCCGACAGGCTTTTCGGCCGCTCCATCGCCACAAAACACAACATCTGCATCATATGGTTCTGCACCATATCGCGCAGCGCGCCCGTGGCATCGTAAAACTCGCCGCGCTCTTCCACGCCCAGCTCTTCGGCAATCGTAATCTGCACCGAACGGATAAAATCACGGTGCCACACCGGCTCGAAAAACGGATTGGCAAAACGCAGCGGCAACAGATTTTGCAGGCTTTCTTTACCCAGATAATGATCGATGCGGTAAATCTGGTTTTCTTGGAAATACTGGGCCACATCACGGTTGATAGCACGGTTGGAAGCCAAATCCGTTCCCAGCGGTTTTTCCAACACCAGACGCACATTTTCGCCGTTGAGGCCAACTTCCGCCAGCGCGCGACAGGCAGCGGCAAAAAATTTCGGCGCGGTGGAAAGATAGACTACTACGTTATCCGTCTGCGGGCGCGCCTTTACTTTTTCGGCCAGCGCGGCAAAATCCTGCGCACGGGTAACGTCCAGCGAAAGATAATCGATGCGCGCCACAAACGATGTCCATGTTTGCCCGTCAAGGTTCTGTTTGATATGGATTTTGCTGTCTTTTTCCACTTTTTCCACAAAGGCGGCACGGTCAAACGCGCTGCGGCTCACGCCCAAAATGCGGCCTTCGGGGTGCAGCAGGCCGGCCGCATGTGCCTGATACAGGCAGGGCAGCAGCTTGCGCATCGCCAAATCGCCGGTGGCTCCGAACAAGACCAAATCAAAGTTTGTCAGCTTATCCATAATGAAAACTTTCTTTTTCAGTATCGGGACGGGAAACAGGCTGCTTTCAAGGCCGTCTGAAAGCACCCGCATCAAACGGTAGCAATACTACACACAGCTACAAAATTTGTCTATGCGGTTTTCCGTATTTACTTGACAAATATCGACATCTGCTTGGTTACACTGGTATAGTGTTATAAAATTACAGTCAACTGTACGGTGCAGACGCCCGTCTGCACCAACCGCATTTTCAGGGAAAGGCCGACCATGAACCTCCACCCCACACTGACCGCCGTTACCGAACGGATTATTGCGCGCAGCCGCCCCACCCGCGCAGCCTATCTGGCACGTATCCGCGCCGCCGCCCGTCAGGGGCGTGTGTCGCGCGAGCGCCTAGGCTGCTCCAATCTGGCACACGGCTATGCCGCCATGCCCGATGTCATCAAAATCGAGATGCAGAAACCCGATGTGCCGAATCTGGGCATCATCACGTCTTACAACGACATGGTTTCCGCACACCAGCCGTTTAAGGATTTCCCCGATTGGATTAAAGAAGAAGCACAGAAACACGGTGCCACCGCGCAGGTGGCCGGGGGAACGCCCGCCATGTGCGACGGCATCACGCAGGGCTATGAAGGCATGGAATTGTCGCTTTTCTCGCGCGATGTGATTGCCATGAGCACCGCCGTCGGCCTGTCGCATCAGATGTTCGACGGCGCACTGTATTTCGGCGTGTGCGACAAAATCGTTCCCGGCCTGATGATCGGCGCGCTCTCCTGCGGCCACCTGCCGGGTATTTTTGTTCCGGCCGGCCCGATGGCCAGCGGCATCGGCAACAAAGAAAAAGCGCGCACGCGCCAGCTGTTTGCCGAAGGCAAGGTCGGCCGCGACGCGCTCTTGGTCAGCGAAATGGCTTCCTACCACAGCCCCGGCACCTGCACGTTTTACGGTACGGCCAATTCCAATCAGATGATGATGGAAATGATGGGCGTACACCTGCCCGCCGCCGCTTTTTTCAATCCCTATACACCGATGCGCGAAGCCCTGACGCGCCATGCCGCCGCGCATTTGGTGGCAGGTATACGCAGCGGCAGCATCAAGCCGCTGGGCGAAATGCTGGACGAAAAATCGTTTGTCAATGCCGTGATCGGCCTGATGGCCACCGGCGGCTCCACCAACCACACCATTCATCTGATTGCGATGGCGCGCGCGGCGGGCATCATTCTCAACTGGGACGACTTCGACGCGCTCTCGTCCGTGATTCCGCTGCTGATCCGCGTGTATCCGAACGGTCAGGCCGATGTGAATCATTTTGCCGCAGCAGGCGGGCTGCCGTTCGTTATCCGCGAGCTGCGCGGCAACGGCCTGCTGCACGACGATGTCGAAACCGTCATGGGGCGCGGCATGGCCGCCTATACGCAGGAGCCGTTCCTGCGCGAAGGCCGTCTGATTTGGCAGGACGCGGTGGCCGAAAGCCGCGATACGGAAATTCTGCGCACCGTTTCCGCACCGTTCTCGCCCGACGGCGGCCTGAAACTGATGAAAGGCAATATCGGGCGCGGCGTGATTAAAGTTTCCGCCGTCCGCGACAGCCACCGCGTGATTGAAGCTCCCGCCATCGTGTTCGACGACCAGAAAGACGTGCTGGCCGCTTTCGAGCGCGGCGAACTGGAACGCGATTTTGTCTGTGTGGTGCGCTTTCAGGGGCCGCGTGCCAACGGTATGCCCGAACTGCACAAACTCACGCCGCCGCTGGCGACTCTGCTCGACCGCGGGTTTCGGGTCGCACTGATTACCGACGGGCGGATGTCGGGCGCATCGGGCAAAGTGCCCGCCGCCATCCATATGTCGCCAGAAGCCTTAAACGGCGGCGCCATCGGCAAAATCCGTACCGGCGATATGATCCGTTTCGACTCGCATACCGGCGAACTGAATGTTTTGACCGATGAAAAAACATGGGCGGCGCGCGACATTCCCGCGCCCGATTTGAGCGGCAATGAGGCCGGTATCGGCCGAGAACTGTTTGCCGGTTTCCGCACCCAGGCGGCCGATGCGGAACAGGGGGCGGCCGGTTTCGGCGGCCGCTTTGCCTGATGGCGGCCGATGCCGTTTTCAGACGGCCTTCCAAGCGTTTTGCCGCCCGGGAAGCCGTCTGAAAACACCCTTACCCGAATGGAACAACGGATACGGGCAAACAGCCCGACAGGAGCAGAAACGATGAACGCAAGAGAAATTTTATCCGCCGGCGCGGTGGTGCCGGTGATTGCCGTCGACGACATCCACAGCGCGGTCGATATGGCGCACGCCCTGGTTGCCGGCGGCATTCCCACCCTGGAAATCACCCTGCGCACCCGCCACGGCATCGAAGCGGTTAAACTGATTAAACGCGAAGTCAAAGGCGCGATTGTCGGCGCGGGGACGGTTACCGATGCCACCGCATTGCAGGCCGTGGCCGATGCCGGTGCCGAATTTGCCATCAGTCCGGGGCTGAACGCCGTTTTCGCACAGGCGGCGGCTCAAAGCCCGATTCCCGTGATTCCCGGCATCGCCACAGCGGGCGAACTGATGCTGGCCTCTGAATACGGTATGGACACGCTGAAACTGTTCCCTGCCGAAGCCGTCGGCGGCATCTCCCTACTGCAAGCACTGTACGGCCCGTTTCCGCACGTGAAATTCTGCCCCACCGGCGGCATCACGCCCGAGACCGCGCCCGATTATCTGAAACTGCCCAATGTGTTGTGCGTGGGCGGTTCGTGGCTTACCCCGAAACACCTGCTCGCCGCCCGCGACTGGGACGGCATTACCCAATTGGCCAAACAGGCGGCCGCGTTGAAAAAACATACCGCCTGTTAAAACAATCCATAACGGGCATGGCGCCTTTGCACAAAATCCCGCCGCTTTATCTTTCGGAAACCGCTGATGCCGTATCTGCTGACTGCCTCTTTTTTGTGGGGGACTTCGTTTATCGCGGGGAAAATAGCCTATGAGATGACTGATCCCGCTTTGGTGGTTCTGTGCCGCCTGCTGATTGCCGCCGCCGTTACGCTTCCAGTGTCACTGCGCTTTTTCAGACGGCACAGCCCCGTACCCTTTTCCCTGCTGAAAACCGTGATGCTGCTGGGACTGCTGACCTATCCGCTGACGTTTCTGCTGCAATTTTCTGGTTTGGGCATGACTTCCGCCGCCAGTGCGGCCACGATGATCGGTGTGGAACCGGTGATGGTGATGCTGGTCGGCTATCTGTTTTTCAGAGAAAAGGCCGCGTGGCCGGTGGTGCTGCTGGGGCTGGCCGCTTTTGCCGGTGTGGCTCTGGTGGCCGGCGGCGGCGCGGCGGAAGGCGTAAGCTTATCCGGCTGCCTGCTGGTGTTGGCTTCGACGGTACTGGTGGCATTCTGGCTGCGCCTGTCGCAATCCGTGCTGGCCGAAATGGAGGTTCAGACCTATACCGCACTGTCCCTCCAGTTGGGCACACTGGCCGGTACCCCGCTGATGCTGCTGCTCGTGGAAAACTGGACATGGAATTTTTCATGGCCGGGTATGGCCGCGCTGCTGTATCTGGGGCTGGGTTGCAGCCTGCTGGCCGCATGGTGCTGGAACAAGGGTTTGGCGGACACGCCTGCCAACATCAGCGGGATTTTTCTGGCTTTGGAACCGGTATTCGGCGTTTTGCTGGCAGTATGGCTGCTGAACGAATCATTAAGCCGGACAGCATGGGCCGGTGTGGTTCTGGCGGTTGCGGCGGCCGGCATCTGTATTCTGCTGCCGAAATCCAAAACACAAACCGCCTGAGGCCGTCTGAAAACGGTTTTTAAGGGCTTTGCAACCGCTCCCCTCCCGATGGCGGAAAGGGCAAAATGGGATTGCACAAAAGGGCATAATTATTATGGAACAATAACTTACCCTCCGCTACTCACAGAATTCCGCAGAAGTGACAAACCGGCAAATACAGAAAATGTACACCCGGCAGAGCCACCTCAGGTTGTGGTTGTAAAGGGGCTTTACAGCAAATTGGTGTTCCCGAAAACCTTGCAGGGATCAGCTATACAAGCAAAAGCGCTCGTCATGATCCGGCAATATCTGCCGAATGCCGATGTCGGACAAGCACAGGAGATTTTGGATGAAATCGCCGGCCAACACAAACCGGTTGCCAGTCCGCTCGGTTTGCTCCGCACCCTGCTGCTTCATGCTGCAAACGGAACCTTGATTTGTACGAAAGCCGCCATCGTGCAGCAGATGCGCCAAACCCGGAAACAAATCGCGGCCATGACGGAAATATCTTCACCGCCGACGGTACAGACATCAGCCAAAACCGAAATCGGCGAACAGCTGCGGCAGAAGACCCTTGCCCAGATTAAAGCCCGGATCGCATCCCTGTCAGCATAAATGGCTTATCCGGCTGTACCTCCCCTTTACAGCCATAGCGGCTTCATCCCCTCAAACCCAACTCATTCTGTAAAACCCTTTTACAGAGCAAACCACAGTCAAACTGTAAAAACAACCGCGGCCGCCGCGTGACGGTTACGGCAGCGGACTTGGCCGAGACGGCCGCTGCTTACGACCCGCAGGTACATGAAGCACCCGTGGTGGTCGGCCACCCGCTGACGGATGCGCCGGCCTACGGCTGGGTGGGCGGACTGAAAGCGAAAAACGGTGTGCTGTCTGCGGGTTTTGCCCAAGCGGACGAGACGTTTGCCGATTGGGTGCGTGCCGGACGCTATAAAAAAGTGTCGGCCAGTTTTTACCCGCCCGACAGACCGGGCAATCCGACACCAGCAAATGGGCATTGCGCCATGTCGGCTTTCTGGGCACACAGCCGCCTGCCGTGAAAGGATTGGCGGCAGTACAGTTTGCCGAAGACAGCGGCTTTGTCGCGTTCGGTGGGACGGACGACATTCCGGTGCCTGCAACGCTGCTGGGCGGGTCGGATGCCTGTGCCGTTTTTGTCGACCCGCCAATTTCTTCAACCGCCCCCCAAGGAGGACGATATGACACCGGAGGCACAACTAGCCGCCGATCAGGCTGCCCGCGAAGCGGCCGAAGCGAGAGCCGAAGCGGCCGAAGCCGAACTGCTGGTTGCAGGCCGAACAGGAGCGGGATTTGCGCGATGCGTCCCACCGGCAGAATGCAGATTTTGCCGAAGGTTTGGTCAAAGCAGGCCGTCTGAAACCGGCCGACCGCGACCTGTTGGTGCAGGTATTGGATTTTACCGACTACCCAGACCCTACCGTGCCGATTTCGGCGAGAACGGCGGGCAGACACCCGCCGGTGCCCTGCGCGGCTTTTTCAATGCGGTACTGCCGCAGCAGCTGGCCGCCGACGAGTGGACAGCCAAAAGCGGGCTGCCCGCATTTGCCGAGGGCATGAGCCACCACGAAGGCGCGCTGGCCTACCGGCAGGCAAACGGTCTCAGCTACGAAGAAGCGGCGCGCCGTACCGCCGATTAACCCTCTTTCGAAAAAAAGGAATTGTGATGAGTCAATATTTATCCATTTATCCGCCCTGCGCGAGCGCGACGAGGTGCTGACCCAACTGGCCGTTGGCCCAAAACAGGGGGCGTTCGTCGCGAACGTATCGCACCGGTCGTCTTTACCGATAAGGAAGGCATCAAAGTGCCCTGCTATGGCAAAGGGTCGTTTGTCGAATATGAAACCAAGCGTGCGGTGAGTACCGACAGCAATGTGATGACGCTGGACAGCTGCACTTATCTGCCGGTGGTGCTGGAAGAACACGATTTGGTGGCGGGGGTGGACTACCGCGTACAACACGAATCGCGTTTTGACGAGAAAGCCAAGGCCGTGCGCCGTGTAACGGCGGTATCCAGTTGAAGCAGGAAATCGAAATTGCCTGCCTGCTGCAAAACAAATCGGTATATCAGAACAGCCACAGTGAAGATTTGGCGCAGGCTGCCAATCAACAGTGGAGCAGCAAAACTGCCGATGTGCAGGCTACTCTGGAAAAAGCCAAAGAAACCGTGTGCGCTGCCTGCGGTCTGCGCCCGAATGTACTGGTGGTAGGTGCGGCCGTTTTGAGCAAGTTCGCATGAACAGCGGGCTGCGCTCGGCCTTGGGCAGCGGCCATCATAAAACCCTGCTCAATACCGATCTGCTGAAAGCCCTGCTGGATTTGGACGACATCATCGTCGGCGAGTCGGTGTATTCGGCCGACGGCAAAAAAGGCGTGCAGGATATCTGGGGCAATTTCACCAGCCTGACTGTACGCCCGCAAATCATGGCGGACGGTAACGACGAGGGGCAGACCGGCTTTGCCTACACCTTCCGCCGCCACGGTATGCCGATGGTGGACCGTTACGAGAGTGCCGGCGGCAAGGTTGAATATGTGCGCTATACCGATACCCGCAAAGCGGCCGTTGTCGGCGGTACGTGCGGTTACCTGTTCCAGCATTCGCTTGCTTGACACAACACAGCCGTCTGAATGCTTTCAGACGGCATTGGGAGATAAATTATGGCAAAACCGACCAAACAAGTGGTGCTGACCACTACTGTCCGAACCTAGGCCCCGTGGTGGCCAACCGTCTGGTTTCCTATACCGGCAAACAGGCTTCTGCCGGTGAGAATGTGCTGGGCGCGGCACTTTATGATGCCGCCGATGTATTGGACATTGTATTGGTGGAAGCGGGCGGTGCCGTGGCTGTGGGAGACGCAGTAGGCGCGGATGCGCAGGGCTGTGCGGTATCGGGAGCCGGGACGGCTGTCGTCTTCGCCCTGTCCGATGCTGCCACTGCCGGCGATGTGATTCGTATCCTACTCAGGAGCTGACCATGAGTAAAATCTGCATCGCCAATACCCCGCTGATTCTGCCCACGCCTGACGGCCGCCAGTTCCGTGTAGAAACCGGAGAAGTTACGGAACTGACCGAGGTGGTGGCTGCACACGTTACCGTTGCAGAAACTACTGCTGCCGATTTGGCGCAGCAAGAAGATACCTCAGAGGATACAGAAAACCGGCAGAATCCGGCAGGCAGAGAAGCGGCAGAACCTGCTTCCCCACCCAAAACCACCCGCCGCCGGAAAGCAGAATAAAATGTATCTCACGCTCGAGGATTTGAGCTGTGCCGTCGGCCGTAGCGAGCTGATCTAGCTGACCTGCGACGACGGACGCGGCACGGATCCGGATCCCGAAATATTACAGACAGCCGTCCGCGCTACGCATCGAATCTGATCGACGGCTATCTGCGTGACCGCTATCCGATACCGGCGCGACGGCCAACCCCTGAACCCGATTTGAAACCCAAGGAGTAAGACATGGCAGCAGCCTTCCACCACGGCACGGAAACCGTCCGCATCGACGGCGGCTCCGTCCCCGTTTACACCGCCGACGGCGCAATTACCGCCATCATCGGCACCGCCCCGACAGGCGCGGTCAACGAACTGACCGTGTGCCAAACCAAAAAAGACTTTGCCGCGTTTGGCGGCGAACTGGCCGGCAAGGGCTTCACGCTGCCCGATGCGGCGCATATCTGGACGCGCTACGGCTCGGGCGTGGCTTATGTGGTTAACGTGTGCGACCCTGCCAAACACAAAACCGAAGTTACCGATGAAGTGCTGACGGTAGACGGCGACACGCTCACCGCTTATACGGCAAAGCCCGCGCTGCAATCAGGCTATGCCGTTTCAGACGGCACGGCGGCACTGATCGAAGGGCAGCATTACGCCATCAACACACTGACGGGCGAAATCGTATTCAAAAGCAAACCCGAAGCCCCGAAAATCAGTTACCGCTACACAGATCCGGCCAAAGTAACCGAAGCCGACATTATCGGCGCGTATGTGGCCGCCACGGGCAAACGCACCGGCTTGGAGTTGCTGACCGAAGGTTTCAACCGCTTCGGTGCGGACGCGAAAATCCTCATCGTGCCCGAGTTTGACCAAACCGACACCTGCGCCGCTGCCATGATTGCTACGGCCGCCAAGCTCAATGCCGTTGCCTACATCAATGCGCCGAAAGGCACATCGTTGAGTAAGGCTTTGGAAGGCCGCGGCCCGAACGGCACGATTAATTTCAACACCTCGTCTGACCGCGCACAGCTGTTTTACCCGCACGTTACCGGTCTGCTCGGCACCGAGCATCTGGCCACCCACGCCGCCGGTCTGCGTATGAAAACCGATGTGGAAAAAGGCTACTGGTGGAGCATTTCCAACAAAGAGCTGCTGGGCGTAACCGGGCTGGAAGTGGGCTTGACCGCACGCGCCGACGACCCGCAAAGCGAAACCAACCGCCTGAACGAAAAAGGCATTACCACCGTGTTCAATTCATACGGCACGGGCTACCGCCTGTGGGGCAACCGCTTGGCCTGCTTCCCCGCCGTAAGCCACATCAAGAATTTTGAAGTGGCGCAGCGCACGGGGGATTTGATTGACGAGAGCATCCGCCGCGCCGAGCTGCAATACATCGACCGCCCGATTGACGACGCGCTGATTGACAGCCTCGTCGAAACCGTGCGTACCTATTTAGGCACGCTGCCGAGCATCGTCGGCTTTGAAGTGGATTTGGACTACGATTACGACCTGCCCGATGCGTTCAGCAAAGGCCAAGTCCCCATCAAATACGGCTACACGCCCAAGCTGCCGGCCGAGCGCATTACCAATACCAGCGTGATGACACGCAAGTATCTGGTCAACCTAGCCTCCGGCAACAGCAATTAAGGAGCTGACACATGAGCGATTACATCCACGCGATTTACAACGCCAACGTTTACGTTGACGGCAACAGCCTGTTGGGCAGGGCATCCGAGTTCAAACTGCCCGATTTTGAGATTACCCAGGACGAATACAAAGGCCTGGGCCTGTTCGGCACCGTCAAGCTGCCTTCGGGTGCGGAGGCTTTGGAAGGCGAAATCACCTGGAACAGCATTTATCCCGAAGTAGCCGAAAAGCTCTACAACCCGTTCCGCGGCACGCAACTGATGGTGCGCGCCAACCAGCAGATTCACAATGCGGCGGGTTTGGAAAAAGAAGTGCCGGTGGTCACCGTGCTGACCGTGATGCCGAGCAAAAACGGCTTGGGCACGTTCAAGCCGAAAGAGAAATCGGAACACGGCACCACCTATCAGGCCACCGAAATCCGCCAGATCATCGACGGGCGCGAAGTGCTGTATTTCAATGCCTTCAAAAACATCTACCGTATCGGCGGCAAAGATGTGTTGTCGCAGATGCGCAAAAACACCGGCGCGTAGGTTTTAAACCGCATTAAAAGCCGTTTCAGACGGCCTTTGGCACAATCGCTGTATCTCCCGCAGATACAGCGATTTTTTGTATTGAATTTTCAAAAAGGATGGAAACATGAACGAAGCACAGAAACTGCAAGAAGACTTGGGGGCCACCCAAACCGTGAAGCTGAAATACCCGGTGCGTTTGGCGACGGGTCAAATACTGGACAAAGTCAGCGTACGCCGTCCCCGCGTGGGCGATCTACGTGCCGTGATGCACATTACCAATGAAGCCGGGCAGGGTTTGATGCTGGTATCACGGGTAACGGGTTTGGTTCCCGAAGACTTGGATATGCTGGATTTGAAAGACTTGGAAGCGGTTCAGGCCGCCTTTCGCGCCGAAGAAAGCGGCGGCAGCCAATAAAACGCCGTCTGAAATCCACCGTGATTTGATGTCGGCCTGTGCCGATATGGCATGGTGGTTCGGTTGGAGTGTGCAGGACGTTTACGGCCTGCCGCTGGATGAGTTTGAGGAATGGCAGAAAGAAGCAGCCCGCCAAATTAAGGCGGGCTATCGGAAGGGGATATGATTTTCAACCTGTCTTTTTGGGCAGTATTTCGGTAATCGCCCCAAGCAGCATGGCAGCTGCTCCGATAGGAATCAGAAGGAACGGGGCAATCAGGCCGTACACGATGCCGGTTGCCCAATTTTCCAGCAGCCAGCCGGTTATGAATCCGGAAGCAGCCAGGAATTTAACCATCGTTTCTGCGCGGTCTGTATCTAAGGCAAAGTTCCAATACTTGTTCATATTCAAACCCTTTGAATGATGAAAGGATAATAAACCATGTCTGCTTTTATGTGCGGGGAAGTTGGCGGTTTTGCGCGGCTTGTTCCGCTGAAGTTTCTTCGGCAAGGCGCGGACACCAACCGTTTGATTCCGGCTCTTTTTTCAACCATGCCTCGTAAATCCATTCGAGAACAAACCATATAAACGCGGCAGCGGCGGTCAAAAGTCCGGCAATCACGGCAAAAAACAGGATGATGGAGGCAAAAGCCAACATTTCTCTTTCCTCCCATTATTCATAAACAGGATATTAACACATGGCTTCTGATTTGGGTGTTTCAATTAAGGTATCCGCCGCCGTCGGAGGTGCGTTGTCCGGCTTGGTCAGTGTCAGTAAAGCCATGAAAACGCTGGAATCGACAACCGCCGCACTTGAGGCACGGCAGCGTGAGCTGGGGAACGTGTTGGAACGGAATAAAGACAGATTGGGCGTGCAATCTGCCAGGCAGTTGTGGCAAGAGTACGACAAAATTGACCGCTCCATCAAAAAACTGACTGCCAGCTCTGTAAAATTGCAACAGATTCAGGGATTAAAAGCTGCCAACGCCGCCCGGTGGGAGAATATAAAATCCCGTTGGGCTGTTGCCGCAGCGGCAGCCGGTACATTGGTTTTGCCGGTCAGGCTCGCGATTGGTTTTGAGTCGGCGATGGCAGATGTTAAAAAAGTTGTCAATTTTGAGACGCCGCAACAGCTCAAAGAAATGGAACAGGATATTTTGCACATGACACGCAAGATTCCGATGGCGGCAGAAGAGCTGGCCGCGATTGTCGCGGCAGGCGGACAAAGCGGCGTTGCACGCGGACACCTGACCGGCTTTGCATCGGATGCGGCCAAAATGGGTGTGGCATTCGATATGGCGGCAGGAGAGGCCGGCGAAGCGATGGCCACCCTGTCCAATGTTTTACAGATTCCGATTCCGAAAATCAGCAGATTGGGCGATGCCGTCAACCATTTGTCGGACAACGCTAATTCAAAGGCAGCCGATATTGTCAATGTGCTGACCCGTGTCGGCAGCGACATCAAGCAGCTCGGCATGACGGAAACCCAAGGTGCGGCATGGGGCAGTACATTTCTGAGTATGGGTAAGGCACCGGAACTTGCAGCGCAGGCCATAAAAGGTATGGTCACTTCGCTGTCGGTTTTGAAAGCCGGAGGTAAAAAAGAGGCGGCGGCATTGGCTGAATTGGGACTGACGGCCAAAGAATTCGCCGATGCCATGAACAAAGACGCGCAAGATGCGGTGCTCAATCTGCTGGCACGGGTCAAACAGCTTCCGAAAGACAAGCAATATCCGCTGCTGATGCGTATGTTCGGCAGGCAGTATGCCGATGATGCTTTGATGCTGGCCAATAACGTCGGGGAGTACAACCGCCAACTGGATTTGCTGTCTGAAAAAGACGCTTCCGGCAATCTGAAATATCTCGGATCGATGCAGCGCGAATTTGAAAACCGTTCTGCAACGACCGCAAATCAATTGCAGATTTTGAAAAACGGTTTGGTTGAGCTGGGCATCACTGTCGGCAGCGTCATTTTGCCTGTGGTCAATGAATTTGTTGCCGAAGCCGTCAAAGTTTCCAATCAGCTGTCCGATTGGGCGGCACAGCATCCTGTGCTGACGAGAAGTGTTATTGGTACGGCCGCATCATTGCTGGCTTTTGTGGCCGGCGGTTTTGCTGTTATGGCAGCGGGCAATCGGCTGAAAGCATTATTCCTGACGCTAAACGGCGCGCTGCAATCATTTAAGGGAACAGCGCAACTGATGTCACTGGTGATGAAGGGCGGCATTCTGCCTGCCGATGTTCCCGGACGGCTCGGAACATTTGTCCGTGCTTTATCTGCTGCCCGTACCGCTATGATGGGTTTTAGTGTGTCTTCACTGATTGCCATGTGGCCGGTGGTGTTGGCGGTCGGTGCGATTGCGCTGGCCGGCTGGACGGTTTACAAAGCATGGAATCCGATTAAGGCATTTTTTGCCGGATTGTGGGACGGTTTGCTGCAGGGAATGAAACCGTTGAAACCGGTGTTCGACCGGCTTGTCAAGGCTTTGTCAGGCGTATGGCAGGCCGTCGCGCCGTTGGTTATGCCTGTGGTAGACGCGGTTGCGTCGGCATTGTCGGGTTTGTGGACGACGGTGCAGCCATTTGTGCAGCCTATTCTCGATTTCTTCGGGGACTTTTTCAGCGCGGCTCAAACCGCCGAAGGCGGCGCACGCAGCTTGGGGGAAACCGTTGGTGTATGGTTGGGTGAAAAAATCAGCGGCTTACTTGGTATGGTACTGAATGTGTGGACGGCCATGATCACCTTTTTCGACAATCGGCTGAATGCACTGATCAGCCTAATCGCCAACTTTTCCCCCGTCACTGCTTTTCAGACGGCCTTCCAAGCAGTGTGGACTTGGCTCTCCGGCTTGGGCGCAACTTTTATGTCCTACGGCAGCATGATGATCGACGGCTTGGTCAACGGCATCAAGGCAGGCATCGGCCGCGCAGTGGCGGCGGTACAAGGGGTGGTGTCGGCGGTTAAGTCTGCGTTTACGTCCGACAGCAAAGGCATGGGCATCCATTCGCCCAGCCGCGTTTTCCAAGGCTACGGCGGGTTTATGACCGAGGGTCTGGCCATCGGTGTCAATAAAGGTGCGGCGCGGCCGGTACAGGCTGTCGGTGCGTGGGCAGGCCGTCTGAAAGAGAGCTTTGCCGCCCGTATGGGCGGTCTGCGTGCCGATTTGGCGGCGCGGATTTCAGACAGCAGCGCAGATTTTGCCGCTGCACGAGCCGCCCAAAACCAAGCGGCAGGCGGCATGACCGTGAATTTCAACCCGACCATCAACGCCCCGGGCGGCGACCCTGCGCAAATTCAGACGGCCTTGCAGCTGGGCTTGCGCGAATTTGAAACGCTGTTTAACCGCATGATGGCCGACCGCGAACGGAGGGCTTACTGATGTATGCACAATTGGGCGATGTGCGCTTCGAGCTGCTGCAAAGCTTTACCGGTCTCGAATCTACCCATACGGCCAAGTTCGCCAAGCACGAAGTGCTGGCCGGGCGGCCGCGTTTGCAGGCTTTGAAAAACGATTTAACCGAACTGAAACTGTCGTTAAAACTGCATTGGCTGCTGGGCAATCCCGATACGGCTTATCAGGGGCTGCTGGCCGCCAAAGAAGCGCAGCAGGCGGTATCGCTGGTTTACGGCAGCGGCCGTTTTGCGGGCTGGTGGGTCATTGGGCGGCTGACCGAACGTGTGCTGATACAGGACGCGCAAGGCCGAACCGCCGCGCGTTCCTGCTTTTTTGATTTCTTCCGCCAGTTTTTCCGCCACCAGCCACAGCTGGCTGCCGTTGACGACACCGGTAGACGTTTTGGAAATTTTACCGGCGGCTACAGGATAATCTGCCGCTCTCCGCCCTCTCTACCGACAGCGAATACGCCCGACTCTGCGCGCCCGAGTCCGGCAAAGCCACTGTAGGTAATACCGTTTATCGTGGCGGTGTTTTCACTTGTCACCTCACGGTCTGCCGCCGAGCCTGCGCCGACCGCCACGCTGTTGCTCCGGGTAATTTGTGCGTCTTTACCCACGGCCACGATATTGCTCAGGCCATCTGAAACCGTGATATTGCTGCCCAGAATCTGTGCACCGGTTATCTGATTGAGCTTATTGTCGTTGCCCATTAAAATGAGATCGGTCGTTTGATTGACCACGTTGTTGCTGCCGGCGGTAAAAGTATCGTTCACATCGGTTACGGTATTTTTATAGCTGGTTACGGCGTTGCGTTGGATATGCTTCGCTGCATCGCTGCCTTTGAGCGTATTGCCCACACCGATTACTTGGCTGCGGATAACGTTTTCGGCCAGATTTCTACCGATAATGCCGACCGAACCCAGTTCTTTTTCGCACAAAACATCGAGTCTGCCGCGATGGACGAAGCATCATCCTCCGTAAACATCTCTTCCCGATAGGCATTGTTGATTTGGTTGCCCAAACCGGCAATCAACGCACCGTTACGATAACCGATACCGATAATCATCACAATTGACAAAAGTTAATTTTTGTTTAAAATGCGAATAGTATTGTTTCTTATTTTCCGGTTCGGCCTTCCCGAACCGGAAAATCGTGCGACAATACCCCCCAGACACAACAAGAGCCAAGTGATACAAGGATATTCGGGAGTAATCAGACAATGAAGAAACACACTCAACCCGCCGTATTGAAAACGGCACGCAAGCGAACGGCCGTTGTCGGCGCCGGCATTCTGGCAGCCGCCATGAACCCCGCCTTTGCCGAAACTCAGAGCGTCCGGCTGGATACCGTCAATGTCAAAGGCGGCAAGGTGGTACGCAGCGGCTACAAAGCCCCCAACACCACCATCGGCAAACGGATGCAGGACATTCAGAACATTCCGCAAAGTGCCACCGTCATCAACCGCCAAGTGATTCAGGATCAGGCGACCACCGATTTGAAATCCACGCTGAAAAACGCCGGCATCACCTTCCAGGCCGGCGAAGGCGGCCAGGCCGAAGTGCCGATTATCCGGGGCATGCACGCGGGCAACGATGTTTACGACGACGGTCTGCGCGGCTCTTCCGCCCAATTCAACAGCGACACCTACAACACCGAGCGTGTGGAAGTCCTCAAAGGCAGCGCGGCCGTCCTGTTCGGCCGCGGTGCGGCGGGGGGGGTCATCAACCAAGTCAATAAATCGCCCTATATCGGCACCGGGGGCGAAGTGGCAGCCGGTATCGGCACCCAAGGCAGACGCCGTGTTACCGCCGACATCAACCATGCCTTCAACGACGATATCGCCGTGCGCCTGAACGTGATGGGCGACAAAGCCGATTCCTTCCGCAAACCGGTGGAAAGCAAACGCTGGGGCATCGCGCCCAGCATCGCCTTCGGCCTGAGCGGCGATACGCAGCTGGAACTGTCCTACAAGCGCGACAACAGCGAGAAAACAGCCGATTTCGGCGTACCTTATCTGAAAACCGGTGAAAATACGCGCACGGCGGCAGTCGAAGCCGTCGATCAGTTCTACGGCTTCCACACCGATTTTGAAGACAGCAAACGCGACAGCTACACCGCGGCATTGAGCCACAAATTCAATGACAATGTGTCGCTGAACAACAATCTGCGTTACAGCCGCACCCGCTACCGCCTGCTGGGTGTGCCGCCGCGCCTGACCGAAAATAAAGACGGCACCTACACCATCGGCCGTGATCTGGGCAGGGGCAAGAAAACCATCAATTACGATGCGAACACCCTGACCAACAACACCGATGTCAATTTCAAATTCAATACCGGCGACATCAAACACGATTTGCTGGTGAACTTGGAGCTGACCCGAGAAAAACGCGACAACTACAACGACACCTACAACTTCTTCAACAAGGCAGACAACCGGCCCATTACCTCTCAGGCGTGGCGCAACCTGAAAACCCTGACCCCGGGCGTGCCTGCCGATGATGTTTACTATACCCACAGCAGCACATTGGGCAGTACACTGACCACCCGCACCGTAGGCGTGGGCGTCAACGATATTGTCGAACTGACGCCGACACTGAAAGCCGTCGCCGGTGTGCGCTTCAACAGCATCAAAACCGAAAACACGCCGGCCGGAAACGGCAACCGCGTGCAGCGTTCCGACAATATCTGGACCTACAACGGCAGCCTGATTTGGGACTACCGCCCCGGCAGCAATGTTTACGCTTCCTACAACACCGCCGCCACACCGGTAGCCTACCGCGTTACCGGCCAGAGCGACAGCCTGGATCCTTCGCAATTGGTTGCCGCACCGGAAAAAACGCGCACCATCGAAATCGGCACCAAAAATGCCTTCTTCGATGACGCACTGACGGTAAACGCCGCCCTGTTCCACACCAAGAAAACCCAGCAGTACTACCGCGATGCGGGCTTTATCGACTGGGCGAAAGTCTATGGTCTGGACCTGGAAGTGGCCGGGCGCGTTACCGACCGCTTCAACGTACTGGGCAATGTGATTGTCAGCAACGGCAAAATGCGCGCCACCTCGAGAAGCACCACCCAGCTTGACGGCCACTTCCCCGAAGCGGCGGCCAAAGTTACCGCCAACGTATGGGGCAACTACCGCATTACCGACCAGTTCAATACCGGTCTGGGCCTGCGTTATGTCGGCGACCGCTACACCCATATGCCCGCACGCGGCGGCAACGGTGTGATGAAGCAGAAACTGCCCGCCTATACTGCGGTTGATGCGATGGTCAGCTATGAAAACAGAAACTTCCGCGCCCAACTGAATGCGAACAACGTACTCGACAAGAAATACTTCGATACGGGGCACCGCCAACAGGCTATTCCGGGCGAACGCCGCAATTTCGTCGCCACCGTCGGCTACAAGTTCTAAAACCCGTCAAGGCCGTCTGAAACGCGTTTTCAGACGGCCTGTCTGTCTGTTTTTACCGTCGGGCAAACGGTTTTCCGCCTTGTCCGACGATAAAAACAGAAAGCGAGCCAAATCATGTTACTGCATATTGAAAACGTTTTAAGCGAAGCAGAATTGGTGCAGGCGCGCGCGATTCTGGCCGATGCACCGTGGGCCGACGGCAAAATCACCGCAGGCAGCCAGTCCGGCCAAGTGAAAAACAATCTGCAACTGCCCCAGTTGAGCGAAGCGGGTCAGGCCATGTCGGAGCTGGTGAAAAACGCCGTGCTGCGCAACAGTGAATTTTTCGCCGCCGCCCTGCCGCACACCGTCTTCCCGCCGCTCATCAACTGCTACCGCGAAGGCCAGCAGTTCGGCAACCACATCGACAACGCCGTCCGCCGCGACCCCTACACCGGCCAATGGGTGCGCACCGACGTTTCCAGCACCCTGTTTCTCAACGACCCCGACGAATACGACGGCGGCGAATTGGTCATTGAAGACAATTACGGCAGCCACAGCGTCAAACTCGCAGCGGGCGATATGATTGTCTACCCCGCCACCAGCCTGCACCACGTAACCCCCGTTACCCGCGGCCAGCGCATCGCCAGCTTTTTCTGGACGCAGTCGATGGTGCCGGGCGACGAAAAACGCACCCTGCTGTTCGATATGGACCGCGCCATCTCTTCCCTGCGCGCGCAATACGGCGAAAACGAAGAAACCGTTTTGCTCACGGGCGTTTACCACAACCTGCTGCGCCAATGGAGCAGCATTTGACGGCCGCCGCCAACCGCACACCGGCCGCCACAAAGGCCGTCTGAATCTCCTTCGCCCGCAACCGGCGGCTGAAATTAAAAATCTATTCCGACGAATGGATTTTTAATTTAGCAACGGACATCAGCCGCTGCGCTTCCTGCCCATCAAACACACCGTCGGCAATAAAGTGACCAAGCCTGCCACGGCATAAACCCTGTTCTGATTGCCCAGTGTATCGAGCAGCCAGCCCGAGAGCATCACCGCAGGGGCGATGGCCAAATACGAAATCAGACGGGTCAGAGCAACCACACGGCTGAGCAGGGCGTGTTCGGTCTGTGTCTGACGGTAGGTAAAATACGCCACTACGATAAACATCGAGAAAAACGACACCCAACCCCAAACAAAGGTGAGATAAAGCACATGGTCAAATGCCAGCAGAGCAAACATCAGCAGGGCAATGGCGGCAGACGAGTAAAAAATCACGCTGTCGGCAGAGTATCTGCCCACGATGTATCTGCCGGCCGTTTTTGCACCGATGATCGACATCACGCCGATAAAAATATAGTGATACGCCGCCATGCTTTTAGTCAGCTCAAAATGCACGGTATAAATCCAAATCAAAGCGGCAAGAATCATACGCAGCCCGAAATTGACAAAAAAGAACAGGTACGAATACCGCATCAAAACAGGCTGTTTTTTCAGATATGCCACGGCTTCGAGATTGTCGCTGATGAGACGGACGGGCTTTTCAGACGGCATAAAACGGTAGCGGATACCCCAAAACGAAACCGCCGACAACAAGTACAGCAGCGGTATCAGCAAAGCAATCCGGGTATTGTCCAAAAACGCAAACAGCACGCCCAATACCGCAGGGGCAATAATGCCTGTCAGACTGCTGATGGTGGCAATATCGCCATTAACCTTGGGCAGCTCCTGTCTGGCATACAGTTCAGGCAAAATCGACTGAAACACAGGGTGGTGAAACGCGGAAAAACCGGAAATCACAAAACCCAAAAAAATCATCAAATAGGCATTCTCGGCACGAAACGGCAGCAAAAACAACACTGTTGCTGCCAAAAAGCAGCAAAATTCACCCAGCAAAATCAATTTCTTTTTGTCGAACTTATCGGCAACCACACCGGCAATCGGCGTAAACAGCAGATACGGCAGAGTATCCAAAGCATAAGAAACAGACATCAATAAGGGCGAACCGGTCAGCTCCAACACCACCAGCGGAATAAAAAATAAGGCAATCCAATAGCCCAAAGTTGTGGCGAAATAGGAAAGATTGAGTCTGTTGAACATCCGGATACCCCTCTTTAAATTTTTTGTTTCATTTTTCTTGTCAAACAGCCGCCGCCTGCCCCACCAACACCTTGCGCGCCGTTTCCACAAACAGCCTGTTCAGGCGCGCCAGACGCGGGGACTGGGCTTTCCAGCAATGCCAATAAAGATGAATGTCAATCGTATGGCCGGGGTTCAGATCAACCAGTCTGCCCGCTGCCAAATCGTCCGCGCTCTGCCAGTCGGGAATCATGCCGTAACCCAGACCGAGTTTGACCGCATGGTAAAACGGCGTAGCAGCCGGCAGATAGATTTTGGCACAGCGTGCCGTATTCACGCCGAAATGGCGGCGCAGGAAAGCCGACTGCATTTCGTCTTTGCGGTCGAACATCAATAGCGGCGCGCGCTGCACGGCCTGCTTCGTCAGGCCGTCTGAAAAATGGCGTTCGACAAATACCGGTGCGGCCAGCAGCCGGTAGGCCTGAATGCCCAGATGGTGCACCTCGCACCCGGCCATCGCCTGCGGCCGGGTGCTGACCGCCGCCATCACGCGCCCTTCATTCATCAGCTTGTGGGTATGCTCTTCATTATCCGCCTGCACATCGGGCAGAACGGCTTCGTGCCGCGCCACTTCGGCCAACACCGGCAGCAGCCAGGTTTCCAGAGAATCGTAATTCGTCGCCACCGGCCATTCGTACGGGCGGTTCTGCTGTGCCAGCTCGTTGCGTACGTCCTGTTCCAGCCAGTGCAGATTGCGGATAAAGCGCAGTATTTTCTGCCCCTGCGGCGTGGCCCGGCACGGGCGGGTGCGCGTGACCAGTGCAAAACCGGTTTCTTCTTCCAAAGCCCGGATGCGCTGCGATACGGCCGAAGCGGTCAAATCCAACTGTTCGGCCGCCGCCTCGAAACTGCCCCGCTCTGTTACCGCCCACAAGGCAGTAAGCTGTTTACTGTCCCACATGAATCTTCCGTTAAAAAAATTTAAGCGGCCTGAAAAAAACTGTGCTTAGTCGCACAGTCTCTGCCGCCAAAGCATAATGCACTCCGTCTGCCACATAATAATAAACGTTTTACACCATGCAAGCATTTTTTTCGGGATTGATGATTACAGGCGGCCTGATTACGGCCATCGGCGCGCAAAACGCATTTGTGCTCAAACAAGGCCTGCTCAAACAGCACGTCGGACTGATTGTGCTGGTGTGCTGGCTGTGCGATGTGCTGCTGATCGGCGCGGGAGTGTACGGCATGAGTACGCTGATTTCGGACAACCTCTATGCCCAAACCGCGCTGGCGGCGGCAGGCGGCCTGTTTCTGCTGGCCTACGGCTGCAAAAGCGCGCGCTCGGCCTGGCTCGGCAACCATATCATGCAATTGGAGGCCGTCTCCCACACACCGCCCCCAGCCGGAAAAATCGTTCTGGCCACACTGGCACTGACCCTGCTCAACCCCCATGCCTATATCGATGCTATGATTCTCATCGGCGGTTCGGCTGCCGGTCTGCCGCAGGCGGGAAAACTGCACTTTCTGGCCGGTTCGCTGCTGGCCTCGGGCATTTGGTTTATCGCCATCGGTTTCGGCTCGCGACTGATGCTGCCGCTGTTTCAGCGCGCGCGCACCTGGCGGATTCTCGATTCGCTGATTGCGGCGATGATGCTGTATTTGTCCTACACCCTGTTCCGCCAGATTGCGCAGACGTGGTGGGTTTAGGCCGTCTTAATCTTCGCGGCGCGGGCGTTTGATTAAAATGCGCACCGCGCCGTCGTTGCCTTGATGCGGCTCGGCATAAGCCAGCACATCGGGGTGTGCCATCAGCCAGCGGCGCACCAGATTTTTCAGCACCGGCCGGTAACCGTTCGACCCCAAACCGCTGCCATGGACAATCTCGCCGCATACGCCGCGCTTTTTCAAAAATTCGATAAATTCACTCAGCACCTGCTGCGCTTCTTCCTGCGTATAACCGTGCAGATCCACATCGGCCGCCACCGCCCAATGCCCGCTTTGCAGACGGCGGATATCGTTCTGCCCCTGTCCGTTTTTGCTGAACGCGGCGGGCACATCGAGCCATTGGCCGTCGCCGACATAAAAATATTCGGTTTCATCGTCCTGATCCTGCACTCTGGGCTTAATCGGCGACAAATCGCGCGGCGGTATATAACGGCGCGTGTCTTTCAACGGCACAGCATCGCCCATCAGCGAACGGAAATCCACCGCTTCTTCGCGGTGTTTCTTTTCGGCCGCCTGTTGTGCCGCTTTCTGTTCGCTTTCCTGTTTGGCCTGTTTGCCCAGCTGTTTCAATAATTGCTGAATATCCTGATTCTGCATATTTTCCCCTGTTTTGATGCGGATTGCTGCCTGTCGAGGCTATATTTTGGCTGTCGCCGATTCGGACAACGCCCATACCGTTTTTGCCGCAGATAACCGAACTGCTTATGTCGGATTTAAAAATCCGACCTACGCCGCTGATAAATTGCCGCCGATGATATTGACTCCGGTAGGTCGGATACTCCGTATCCGACACGGCAGCACCCAAAAAAACCAGACCTCCGACAACCCCGGATAGCCGAACTGCTTTTCGCTTTGTCGGACTCGGGAATCCGACCTACTTAGCCATCCGGCCTGATGCGGCACGCCAAACCGTGCACCCGTTTTCAGACGGCATAAACGGCAAAAAGCCATTCTTCCGCCGCAACACCGTGAAAGAATGGCTAGATTTCTTAAAACAAAATTCTTATTTGAAGAAATCGCCCATACCCGCAGGCAGGCCTTTGGTGAATGCGCCCATGGTTTGCGATGTGGTCTGTTCGGCTTTTTCGCCTGCCGCATTCACGGCGGCCAACACCAAATCTTCCAGCATTTCTTTGTCTTCGGCCGCCTCGGCAATCAGATCGGGGCTGATGTCGATGCTTTTGACGACATGGTTGCAGGTCATGACCACTTTTACCAAGCCGTTGCCCGCTTCGGCACTGACTTCGGTCTGCGCCAATTGCGCTTGGGCTTTCTTCATATTTTCCTGCATTTTCTGGGCCTGCTGCATCAAGCCGCCCAAACCGGCTTTTCCGAACATTTTCCTACTCCTGTTTTGACTGTTTTCTGACAATACGGCAAAAGCCGCGGGCTTAATCGGTATGTTCCAACAATTCGAGGCTGTCCGCCTTCCATTCCCGGCAGTCCAACGCGGCCATCACCTGTTGGCAGACGGCCTCGTTTTCCAGCGAACTTTGCGCGCGTGCGCGGCCTTCCTGCTGCAAACGCGCACGGTACATCTTCGGCGTTTCCCAGCCCTGATGATCCTGCCAGTCCAGCGTTTGCAGTTTCAAATCGGGCAGCAGATAGGCATCGGCCAGAACCGCACGGATTTTATCGAAATATTCTTTGCGCGCCAGCAGCTCGGCATGGCCGTTTAACGAAAGGTACAGCAGGTTTTGCCCCGCATCATAATCCGCCCATGCGCTGTGCTGCGCCAGCATCTGCGCCGCGCCCAGCTTCGGTGCCAGCCGTTTGACCATCAGCGGCCAGTTTTCGGCGGCAAAATCGGGCAGGGGGACAAAATTTCCGGCTTCGGCCGCGGCTTCCTCTTCCGCGCCGTCTGCGGTTTCCGCCGCCATTTGCTGCACCATACTGTCCGCAGCGGCTTCGGATACCCCGTCCGCCGCGCCGCCGTCTGCCGCATCATCACGCGGCCAAGCGGCTTCTTTATATCCCAACGTCATATCAGACTCGGCAGCGGGTGCGGCCGTTACGCGGTCGGATACCGTCGGGGGGCGTTCCTGCTGCACCGTTTCTGCCGACGGATACGCCGTTACTGCCGTTTCACCGATACCGCTTCCCAAATGTCCGTTTTCAGACGGCCTTGATGTGGCGGAAGGCGGTTCCTGCTGCGCCCAAACGGCATCTGCCGCTCCCTGCTCGTCTTCCAAAGACGGGGTATCAGAAGCATCATCGGCTTGATAAACCGTGTGCCGCATACTTTCGACCGTCTGCACCACTGCCGCTTGTGCGCCGCCTGCTACATCCGCTTCTGCCTGCTGCACCGTTTCCCAAGGCGGGACATCATCGGTTTCACCGGCCGCCGATTCCTCATGCCCTACCGTTTGTGCGGCCGTTTCGATTGCCGCTTCGCTGTTCGGCAGCATACCGTCCGCGTTTTGCCCGTCTGAGGCCGTCTGAACCGCCGCTGTCGGCCTATCGGTTTCAGCTGCCGCTGCGGTTGGCTGCTGCGGCAGAACCGGCGGCTTTTTTGGCGCACCGCCCGTTTCCGCGCCCAACTGCGTCCCCTCCACCGTACCGTCCGGCGGACAACCTCCGGCGGCCAGCGGCGTGAACGCCAGCATACGCAGCAGCGTCATCACAAATCCGGCATATTCGTCGGGTGCCAAAGCCAAATCCTGCCGCCCGTGGACGACGCACTGATAATAAAGCTGAATCTGCTCGTCGCCCAAATATCCGGCCAACTGCCGCAATACCGCATATTCGGGATCGTCGGCGGCTATGGCATCGGGCACGGCTTTGAGCAGTGCCAGCCGTTGCAGCAGCGCGGCCAAATCGGCCAGAGCATGATCAAAGCCCACCGCACGGGCGGCCATTTCCTGCGCTTTAGCAATCAGCACGCCGCCGTCCTGACGAACCATGCCTTGCAGCAGTTCATACAGATAACGCTTGTCTACCGCACCGATCATGCGGCGCACATCTTCTTCGGCCACCCTGCCCGAACCCATGGCAATGGCCTGATCCAGCAGGCTCAACGCATCGCGCATCGAACCGGCTGCCGCGCGCCCGAGCAGTTGCAGCGCGCCCGCCTCAAACGGCACCTGCTCCTGATCCAGCACATAGGCCAGATGATCCGCCACCTGCTGCGCCGTCATATTGCGCAACACAAATTGCAGACAGCGGCTCAATACCGTTACCGGCACTTTGTGCGGGTCGGTGGTTGCCAGAATAAATTTCACATGGCCGGGCGGCTCTTCCAGCGTTTTGAGCATGGCGTTGAAAGCCGATTTCGACAGCATATGCACTTCGTCGATGATATAGACTTTGTAGCGTCCGGCCGTCGGCGCATACTGGGCGTTTTCCAGCACTTCGCGGATATTGTCGATGCCCGTATTGGAAGCGGCATCGATTTCCAGCAGATCGACAAAACGGCCGCTGTCGATCTGGCTGCACACAGCACATTGCCCGCAAGGCTCACCCTGCACCGTGTGTTCACAGTTGAGACTTTTGGCCAGAATGCGCGCAATCGTGGTTTTGCCCACCCCGCGCGTCCCCGTCAGCAGATAGGCGTGATGCAGACGGCCTTTGTCCAGCGCATTGCGCAAAGCCTGAACCACATGCTCCTGACCGACCAGATCGGCAAATTTTTTCGGCCGCCATTTGCGGGCGAGAACTTGATAAGCCATAAATATTCTTTTCAACCGTTTGAAGAACCTGCCTGCAACCGAAACAGAACGCGGCAAACCGCGCCATTTTAGCAGATTCGGCCGTCCCGCGTACTGCCGCAGCCGTCCGAAAGCCGAAAAGCATCATGCGGAAACAGGCAAGCCGTCTGAATCGGCCGCAACAGCGTTTTCAGACGGCCTCGGAGCCTGTATCCGACATCAACAAACCATAACCGTAGCGGCAGATCCGTAGGTCGGATTCCCGAATCCGACATCAACGGCCGGCCGCGTCAGAATGGGGCGGATACCCGTATCCGGCCTGCGGAGGGAAACTGAAAAAGTAATACAGAAATAAACAAGGCCGTCTGAATCAGGCGCAACGGCAGATTCAGACGGCCTCGGAGCCGTGAGCGGAAATATTGCCGAACCTTTGGCACCGGATTCACAAGCCCGACACCCATCATACCGATACGGGTCGGAATATCGGATAACCGGTATTCGTTCTACCGGCTCCGTAGGTCGGATTCTCGAATCCGACACCAATGGCCGGTCGCATCAGAATGGAGCGGATACCGGTATCCGGCCTACGCCTATTCCCAATATTGATATGTTGCCATATCCCAAGCCCCATCCGGTTGGGGAGGAGCTCTGCATTTCTGTCCGGCCGGATTTACGCCGCCCAGAAATCGCGCGGCGCGTCCAGAACGGGTTTGACGATGCCGCTGCGCACGGCAAAGTCGCCGAAGCCTTCGTCTTTCAGACGGCCTGCCGCCCAGGCGGCGAGCCAGCCGTCGATGATGGCGAGGATTTCGTCTTCGGTGATGTTTTCTTTAAACAGGCGCGGGATGCGGGTGCCTTCGCGGTTGCCGCCGGTGTAGAGGTTGTAGCGGCCGACGGCTTTGCCCACCAGGCCGATTTCGGCAATCATGGCGCGGCCGCAGCCGTTGGGGCAGCCGGTTACGCGCAATACGATGTGTTCGCCCGTCAGGCCGTGTCGGGCAAAGAGCGCGTCGATTTTATCGGTAAACTGCGGCAGGAAGCGTTCGGCTTCGGCCATCGCCAGCGGGCAGGTGGGCAGCGACACGCAGGCCATGCTGTGTTCGCGCTGCGGGGTAACGTCATCGCTGATTAAGCCGTGTTCGCGGGCGGTTTTTTCGATTTTGGCTTTATCGCGCGCGGATACGCCCGCCACAATCAGGTTTTGGTTGGCGGTCAGGCGGAAATCGCCTTTGTGGATTTTGGCGATTTCGCGCATACCGGTTTTCAGCGGCCGGCCGGGATAGTCAAGCAGGCGGCCGTTTTCGATAAAGAGCGTCAGGTGCCATTTTTTGTCTTCGCCCTGCACCCAGCCGATGCGGTCGCCGCGCGAAGTGAAGGCGTAGGGGCGGATGGGTTCGAACTTCGCGCCCATGCGGTTTTCCACTTCTTCTATAAACACGTTTTTGCCCACGCGCTCGATGGTGTAGCGGGTTTTGGCGTTTTTGCGGTCGCTGCGGTTGCCCCAGTCGCGCTGCACGGAAACCACGGCGGCAGCGGCGTCCAGCGTTTTTTCCAGCGGCACGAAACCGAATTCCACGGCGGTGTTGGGATAGGTTTTGGTGTTGCCGTGCTCCATCGACAGGCCGCCGCCCACCAACACGTTAAAGCCGACGAGTTTGCCGTTTTCGCCGATGGCAACGAAGTTCAAATCGTTGGCGTGCAAATCGACATCGTTGTGCGGCGGGATGACGACGGTGGTTTTGAATTTGCGCGGCAGGTAGTTTTTGCCCAACACGGGTTCGGTGGCATCACCGCTTTTCACGCCGTCCTGCAAGGGGGTGGGCTCGGCGAAGTGTTCGGTGGAATGCAGTTTTTCGCCGTCGAGCCAGATTTCGGCGTAGGCGCGGGTTTTCGGCAGCAGGTGTTCGCTGATTTTTTTCGCCCACTCGTAGGCTTCGGCATGCAGGCTGCTTTCCACGGGGTTGCTGGTGCACAGCACATTGCGGTTCACATCGCCTGCCGTGGCGATGGAGTCCAGCCCCAATTCGTTGAGCCATTGGTGCATGGGCTTGATATCGTCTTTCAACACGCCGTGGAATTGGAAGGTTTGGCGGTTGGTCAGCCGGATCGAACCGTACATGGTGCGCTCGGTGGCAAAAGTGTCGATGCCCAGCCACTGCTGCGGCGTAATGATGCCGCCGGGCAGACGGCAGCGCAGCATCACGTTTTTCAGCGGTTCCAGTTTCTGTTCTACACGTTCGGCGCGGATGTCGCGGTCGTCCTGCTCGTACATGCCGTGAAAACGGATGAGCTGGAAATTGTCGCCGTTGAAACCGCCGGTGAGGCCGTCTGAAAGGTCGTTCTTGATGGTGCCTTCCAGATAGCGGCTCTGCTCTTTCAGGCGTTCGTTGTCGGCAAGCGGCGCATCGGGCAGCTTGGCGCGCGGGTCGGTCGTGGTCATGGTGGTGTTCCTTTATGTGGTCAGCCGTTTTCAGGCTGCTTGTCGGTGGATGCGGCCGGCAGAAAGCAGATGGGCTGGGCGGGGTCGGTGAAAACCTGATACACGGCCATTCAAACCGGCTGTCATTTCATTTAAAAACAAGTCTGTTAAAAACAAGTCTGTTCATTTTTCGCTAAAATACCGTCTCTTTTACTTTACGGGGAATTGTTATGAACGCCTGGTTCTTATTGGGCATGGCCATTGTGGTTGAAGTGATTGGTTCAAATTCGGTTAAAGCCAGCGATGGCTTTACCAAACCGCTCCCCGCCACCATTGCGGTAATCGCTTTTGTGGTTGCCCTGTATTTATTGTCCATCATTACCCGCACCTTGCCGCTTGGGATTGTCTACGCCGTTTGGTCGGGGGCGGGGATTGTGCTGACTGCGATTGCCGCCTTCTTTTTATTCGGCCAAAAGCCCGATTTGGCAGGCTTTATCGGAATGGCGATGATTATCGGCGGTGTGTTGGTCATCAACCTTTTTTCGTCCGGAACGGCCCACTGACCGCTTGCACGACCCGTTGATTTTCTGCGGCGTGCCGACCGTGATCCGCACACTGTTTTCCAAGCCCGAAGCGGAACGCCGATTCCGCAAGATCATCCCCTGTCCCCACAAGGCTTGAAACACGTTCTGCCCGTCCTTGAATTTCACTGGCAGATGGGTCGCCTCACGCTCAAACACCACGCTGATTCCCGACAAAACCGGGCCGGCTTCGGCTGTTGCAGCAAATGGCTGCCGGGTAACTCGGTTCGCGATGGCTGATCCCGGTTCAGGCTGCCTGAAACGGCCGTGCTTAATACACATCGCGCTGATAGCGTTTGTCTTCGCGCAAACCGTTCAGATACTCTTCGGCATCGTCGCGGCTCAACCCGCCCTGCTGTGCGATGATGTCGAGCAGGGTGTGCTCCACATCACGCGCCATGCGTGCCGCATCGCCGCAAACATAAAGATGTGCGCCCTGTTGCAGCCATGCCCACACTTCGGCGGCGTTGTCGGCCAATTTGTGCTGGACATAGGTTTTCTCTCCGCCCTGACGGCTCCACGCCAAATCGGCACGGGTCAGCAGGCCGCTTTTGCGGTATTGCAGCCATTCGGCCTGATAGAGAAAATCGTCGGTAAATTTGCGGTTGCCGAACACCAGCCAGTTCATGCCCGTATCGCCGTTGGCTTCGCGCTGCTGCATAAAGGCGCGGAACGGGGCGATGCCGGTTCCCGCACCAATCATGATGACCGGTGTTCCGCCGTTTTCAGGCAGCCTGAACAGCTTGTTGGGCTCGACAAACACGCGCACTTCGCCGCCCTCTTCCCAATCCTGCCCCAAACAGCCCGAAGCCGCGCCGGTATAGGTTTCGCCGTGATGCTCGAAACGCACCACGCCCACGGTCAGGTGCACTTCCTCGCCCACTTCGTCCTGCGCCGAGGCGATGGAATACAGGCGCGGGGTTTGTGCGCGGAACAGATCGTGCAGGGTTTGGGCATCGGTTCGGACGGGATATTCGGCCATCACGCCCACCGGCGGCGTGGCGGCCAGATACGCATTGAGCGCGTCGGGGTTTTCGACCGTGCGCTGCAATTGGGGCGCACCGCTCAAAACGGCATACTGCTGCAACCACTGCGGCGTATTTTGCGTGATGTCCAAATCTTCGCGCAGCGCGCTGCGGATGTCGCGGCTCGATCCGTCGGCTTTTTTGACCGTTTCGCTGCCGTCCAAACCGGCATGGCGGAGGATTTCGTCCACCAGTTTGCCGTTATTGACCGGCCACACGCCCAGCGCGTCGCCCGCCTGATAGCGGATACCGGAGCCTGTCAAATCGATTTCGATATGCTGCACGTCTTTGTCCGCCCCGCGCGCGGTGATTTTCTGGCGCACCGACAAAACGGCGGTAAACGGCGCGTCTTTGCTGTATGTTTTGCCTTCGGCCGGTGCGGCGGGTGCACGGTCGGCAGCGGGCGTGCCGGAAGCGGCCGCCAGTTTCGCCACTGCGGCGGCCGTTTCGTCCGTCCACGCATCGGCCGCAGCCTGATAATCCAAATCGCATATGCCCAATGGTACAATGCGCTGCGCACCCTGTTTGGCAAACGCGGCATCAAAATCCCTGCCCGCCTGACAAAACGCGGGATAGCTCGAATCGCCCAAACCCAACACGGCAAAGCTCACCGCCTGCAAATCGGGGGCTTTTTTGCCAGTCAGCAGTTTGAAGAGCGGCACGGCCTCTTCCGGCGGCTCGCCCTCGCCCTGCGTGGACGTAACCAGCAGGACAATATCCTCCTGCGCCAACTGTTTGGCTTTGTAGTCGGCAACGGCGGTCAGCGCGGCATTCACACCGGCCGTTTCCAATTTGACCAACAGCTGCTCGGCCACACGGCGCGCATTGCCGGTTTGCGAAGCCGACAAGATGTGTACGCGGCGCGGAGCAGCATCTTGGGGCGCGGCGGCGTTTTCAGGCTGCCGGGCGGCGGCTTGGGCGGTTTGGCTTTTCGCCCAGGCATAACCGGCCACAAACGCCAATTGCTGCGGATTGAGCGTGTCCAAATGCGCTGCCAGCTCGGGCGTGATGGGAATGGTGGTCATGGGTGGTTCCTTATGATTTTGGCGCACACGATAAAACAGGCCGTCTGAAAGGGGAAAGAATGCTTTTGCTTTGCTTAAGACAGGGCAGTTATCAGCCCTGCCCCGTTTTCAGACGGCCTTTCCCGATTTCGCGCTACTGTAATCCACAGGCGGCCGCAAAGAAAAAGAATGCTTGGTTGTATCCAAAGACGATTTGGTTATAACCCGATACCGTTTTCAGACGGCCTGGCCATGATGATTGCCCGATCCCATGTCGGATACCAGTATCCGACCTACGCCAGCTACCGGTATCCGATATTGCCCGACAATATGTTTTGCAAAGCATCAAAACAAAGCAGGTCGGATTCTCGGATCCGACATTGCCCGATAACATTTCTCCCCACAGCATCAAAGCAGCAGGCCGTCTGAAAACACCCCGTCTGCCTTCTAGGATTAAATCTCGAAACAGTCGCTGTCGCCCCCGCTGATCATGCCTGCGGCAACCGTGTGGTTGGTGGCCTCGTCAATCAGGATAAACGCGCCGGTGGCCGGATTGTCGGCATAAGCAGTCGCATTTAAGGGCTGTTGCAGCGTCAGGCTGATATGGCCGATGTCGTTCATGGCCAGCGTTTCGGCCGACTGCACTTTGCTCAATGTATGCACGTCCCACACATAGTTGATGCTTTTGACTTTGGCGGCAGTAGTCTGGTGGGTGTGTTTGAGCAGGTAGCGGCGCGCGGGATTGAGCGGTTTGCCGTCAAACCAGCACACGGCGGCCTGAATCTGTTTTTCCGGTTCCACACCGCTGTCTGCGCCCACCAGCGCATCGCCGCGCGAAATATCCACATCGCGGTCCAGCGTGAGCGTCAGCACCGCGCCGGCTTCCGCTTTCTCTACCCGCCCCGAGGGCGCATAAATTTCGGCGATACGCGCCGTCTGCCCGTTCGGCAGCACTTTCACCTCATCGCCCGTTTTCAGACAGCCTGAGGCCAGCCGTCCCTGATAACCCCGGAAATCGTCGCTGCTGCTGCCGTCCTGGCGTACCACGCGCTGAACAGGGAAATGCGCCGCGCCGTTGTAATCCACTTCGGCCGCCGGCAGCCGTTCGAGCAGCGGCAGCAGAGCCTCGCCCGTGTACCACGGCGTATTCGTACTGCGGTGGACAATATTGTCGCCGCCCAGCGCGCTGATGGGGATAAAGTAGAGTTGCGCCGCCAGCCCGATCTGTGCGGCCAGCGCGCGGTAGGCTTCGGTTATCCGCTGATATTTGGCTTCGTCAAAACCGATGAGGTCGAGTTTGTTCACGGCCACGATAATGGACGGCGTGCGCAGCAGTTTCAAAATCGCGCTGTGGCGTTTGGTTTGCGGCAGCAGAACCGGCACTTCGGCGGAGAAATCGACCCGCACCGCATCAATCAGCACCACCGCCGCATCAGCCGTGGACGCGCCCGTGACCATATTGCGCGTGTACTGTTCGTGCCCCGGCGTATCGGCAATGATGAATTTGCGCTTGGGCGTGGCAAAATAGCGGTAGGCCACGTCTATCGTGATGCCCTGCTCGCGCTCGGCAGCCAAACCGTCGGTCAGCGCGGCAAAGTCGGGCGTTCTGCCGTCTGCCGCCGCCTGTTCCAACTTGGCCGCCTGATCCGAAAGCAGGGTTTTGCTGTCGTACAGCAGACGGCCGATTAACGTAGATTTGCCGTCATCGACGCTGCCGGCGGTGATAAAGCGCAATACGGCGGTTTGCGGGCTGCCCATTTTGTGTCCTTTCTCGAATGCGGATAGCGTTTTCACGCTACTGTAATCCACAGGAGGCCGCCAAGAAAAAGAATGCTTGGTTGTATCCAAAGACGATTTGGTTATAACCCGATACCGTTTTCAGACGGCCTGGCCATGATGATTGCCCGGGACAATGTCGGAATATCCTGAACATAAATCACGTGTAGGTCGGATTTTCAAATCCGACATTCTTCAAACTGGTTTTGTCGGATACAAGTATCCGACCTACGTCCTACGCCAAATTGCCCGTAGGTCGGATTCTCGAATCCGACATTTCCCGATAACATCTCTCCCGACAACATCAACAGGCCGTCTGAAAACACCCCGTCTGCCGTTTGCCCGCATTTTTCCGCCCGAGCGTCTTCAAATCCGCACAAAAACGGAGTACATTCGGTTTTTTACCGTTTGACTCAGGATACCAGTGCCATCATGGACCGTTTCCCCAAATCCGCCAAGCTCGACCACGTCTGCTACGACATCCGCGGCCCCGTACACAAAGAAGCCGTCCGACTCGAAGAAGACGGCCACAAGGTTCTGAAACTCAATATCGGCAACCCCGCCCCTTTCGGGTTTGAAGCCCCCGACGAAATCCTGATTGACGTCATCCGCAACCTGCCCACTTCGCAGGGCTACTGCGATTCCAAAGGCCTCTATTCCGCCCGCAAAGCGATTGTGCATTATTATCAGACCAAAGGCCTGCGCGACATCAGCGTCGATGATGTCTATATCGGCAACGGCGTATCCGAGCTGATTACCATGTCGATGCAGGCACTGCTTAACGACGGCGACGAAATCCTGATTCCCGCACCCGACTATCCGCTGTGGACGGCTGCGGCCACGCTGGCGGGCGGCACGGTACGCCATTATCTGTGCAATGAAGCGGACAACTGGGCCCCCGACGTGGCCGACATCGAAGCCAAAATCACGCCGTCCACCAAAGCCATCGTCATCATCAACCCCAACAACCCCACCGGCGCGGTGTACAGCCAAGCCCTGCTCGAACAGATTGCCGGACTCGCCCGCCGCCACGGCCTGATGATTTTCGCCGACGAAATCTACGACAAAATCCTCTACGACGGCGCGGTACACCACCACATCGCCGCCCTCGCGCCCGATGTGCTGACCATCACGTTCAACGGCCTGTCCAAAGCCTACCGTGCGGCCGGTTTCCGTCAGGGCTGGATGATATTGAGCGGCCCCAAACACCATGCACAAGGCTATATCGAAGGCTTGGACATGCTCGCTTCGATGCGTTTGTGTGCCAACACGCCGATGCAGCACGCCATTCAAACCGCACTGGGCGGCTATCAGAGCATCAACGAGCTGATTCTGCCCGGCGGCCGCCTGCTCGAACAGCGCAATACCGCCTACGAAATGCTGACCGCCATCGAAGGCATCAGCTGCGTCAAACCCCAGGGCGCGATGTATCTGTTCCCGAAAATCGATACCGAAATGTACGGCATCACGGACGACACCCGCTTTATCTTCGACCTGCTGCAACAGGAAAAAGTGCTGATGGTGCAGGGCAGCGGTTTCAACTGGCCGCACCCCGACCACTTCCGCGTCGTTACCCTGCCCCATGTCCACCAGCTCGAAGAAGCCATCGGCAAACTGGCACGCTTTCTCAAAACATACCGCCAATAGATACGGCAGGCTGCCGCCGGACAAAACAAGGCCGTCTGAAAACGGAAACCGGTTTTCAGACGGCCTCGGCATGCCCGCCGGCCATTCACCACCGCCAAACCCCGCGTTCAGACCGCTCCGTCCTCAAACCGTCTCCTGCTCCCCATCCGAATCCGGCCGCCTGACAGCCACAGCAAACTGCTCCCCTGCGGGCATCACCAAACCGCATTTCCCCAAACACCGCCCCACCGCAGGCCGGCAGCCTGCCGTTGCAATCTGCCGCATCCGGGCAAAAAAATGGGAAACGGCAGTACAAAGATTGGGCGGAAACAGACCATCCTGCCCGGGCGGGGCAGGATGGTGAAGCACGGTTGCTCAGCCAAACGGAATATGGATCATGACAAAAAAACAGCAGATTGGCCGCACCGCATGCCGGCAGCGCGCCCGGAACGCCACACCGAACGCAATCCGGCCGACCGCGCCGTGCGCCTGAGTGCGTTCCGCATCTGCTGCACAGCCGGCAGTAACGGCAAACCGGCAAAAGGCCGTCTGAAAACGGCTGTAACCGGATTTCAGACGGCCTTAGTTATTGCGGGCTTCGGGAACAGTTTTATTGTCCCGCTTTCAACTGCTGCCACAGCCGGGTTTGCAGCTTGATGCCTTCCGGCGATTTGGGCAGAACCACAAAGCTGTTGGCCATCACTTCGCTGCTCGGGAAGATGGAAGCATCGTTGGCATACACTTCTTCCATCATCGCGCGCGCGGGCTTGCTGGCGGGGGCATAGGTAACGAAATTGCCGTTTTTGGCCGCCACTTTGGGATCCAGCGTGTAGTTGATGTATTTGTGCGCATTGGCCACATTGGCCGCATCTTTCGGAATCATAAACGAATCGATCCAGACGCCGACACCGGTTTTCGGGGTCAGCACTTGCAGCTTCACGCCGTTGCCCGCTTCTGCGGCACGGTTTTTGGCAATGTTCAGATCGCCGCCGTAGCCCACGGCCACGCACAAATCGCCGCGCGCCATATCGTCGATGTAGCCGGAAGAGCTGAACCGCTTGATGTCGCCGCGCACGGTTTTCATCAGATCATTGGCAGCGTTCAAATCGTCGGGCGACTCGCTGTTGGGGTTTTTGCCCAAATATTGCAGCACCAGCGGATATTGTTCGGTGGGGCTGTCGAAAACGCTGATGCCGCAGCTTTTCAGTTTTGCGGTATAGGCCGGATTAAACACCAAATCCCATTCGTTTTCAGGCAGCGCACCGCCGCCCAAAGCCTGTGCCACTTTTTCGGTATTGATCGCCAGCGTGTTGATGCCCCAGAAATACGGTACGGCGTATTTGTTGCCCGGATCGACCTGCGCCATCTGTTTCAGCAGCTCGGGATCAATGTTGTTGTAGTTCGGAATACGGCTTTTGTCGATTTCCTGATATGCACCGGCCTGAATCTGGCGGCCGACGTTGGCGATGGACGGTGCCACCAGATCATAGCCGGACTGGCCGGTGAGCATTTTCGCTTCCAGCGTTTCATTGCTGTCGTAATAGTCGTAACGCACTTTCACGCCGTTTTCGGCCTCAAATGCGCTGACGGTTTCGGGATCGACATAGTCCGACCAGTTGTAGATATTCAACTTGTCGGAGCTTTTTTCCGCACCCGCAACAGGGACGGAAGCCGGGTTTTCCGAAGGTTTGTTTTCGGTTTGGGCATGATTGGAACCGCCGCAGGCCGCCAGAAGCAGGCTTGACAGCGCAGAAACCAACAGTGTTTTTTTCATTGGTGTGTCCTTGCATTGTCTGTAAACGAAAAAACATTCCCGGCTGTTTTCAGACGGCCTTCTGCCCGAAAACGGCCGGTGCCCCGCGCGATCCTGAAATGATATTCTCTCTCTTAACGGACTTGCCCCGCATTAAACGGCATATTGCCTGCCGATGCAAGCCTTTGTCCGCCGAACCGGAATTTTTTTCCGCCTTCCCGCACCGCAACCGCCCGCCCCGCCGCCCGCCGCAGCTTTTCAGACGGCCTTGAATATGGGAAAATCCGCGCATTCTTTCATTTCATTTCGAGGGGCATTGATGTTAGACAGAGAAGGTTACCGCCCCAATGTCGGCATTATTTTAATCAATGATAAAAACCAGGTTTTCTGGGGCAAGCGTGTGCGCGAGCATTCCTGGCAGTTTCCGCAGGGCGGAATCAAGCCCGGCGAAAGCCCCGAAACGGCCATGTACCGCGAACTGTTGGAAGAAGTCGGCCTGCTGCCGCACCATGTCAGAATCATCGGCCGCACACGCGACTGGCTGCGCTACGACGTGCCGAGCCACTGGGTGCGCCGCGAATGGCGCGGTTCCTACCGGGGACAAAAACAGATTTGGTATCTGCTCAAACTCGTCGGCCGCGAAAGCGATGTCCACCTGCGCGCCACCAGCCACCCCGAATTCGACGGCTGGCGGTGGCACGAATATTGGGCACCGATTGACGAAGTCATCGATTTCAAACGCGGTGTTTACGAAGGTGCGCTGCAAGAGTTGTCGCGTTACCTGCGCGGTCTGGAAAGCTATGAAGACTTTCTCGGCCGCCGCAGCTGAGTCCGCACCGGTCGAGGCCGTCTGAAAACGGATCCGTCCGGTTTTCAGACGGCCTTCCATTTGGGCTGCGGCTCTAAAAAAACACGGCAGGCTGCCGCCCTTTCCATTAACATAGGCCGCCATACCGAAAACAATCAATCAAGGAACCGCCATGACCCGCCTGCTCGCCGCCCCGCTGGTGCTGCCCCGCCATACCCTGCGCAACCGCATTATTATGGGTTCGATGCATACCGGCTTTGAGGAACACCCCGAGGGCAGCCTGCCCTTGGCCGCCTTTTACGCCGAGCGTGCCAAAGGCGGTGCGGCACTGATTATCACCGGCGGCATCGCCCCCAATCGCGACGGTGCGGTCATGGAGGACGGTGCCAGGCTGACAGACGCAGACGAAGTGGCGTGGCACCGCCCGCTGACCGCAGCGGCACACCGCCACGGTGCGAAAATCTGCCTGCAAATCCTGCATACCGGCCGCTATGCCATGAGCCGCAATCCCGTCGCCCCCAGCGCCGTCCCCACACCGATCAATCCGGCCAAACCGCGCGCCCTGACCACAGAAGAAGTACGCCAAACCGTACAGGACTATATCCGCTGCGCCCTGCTCGCCAAGGAAGCCGGTTACGACGGCGTGGAAATCATGGGCAGCGAAGGCTATTTAATCAACCAGTTCCTCGCCCCGGCCACCAATCTGCGCGACGACGCATACGGCGGCAGCCTCGACAACCGCCACCGTTTTGCCGAAGAAATCTGCACCGGTATCCGCACTGCCTGCGGCGACGGTTTTTTAATGATTTTCCGCCTCTCGCTGCTTGATCTGGTGGAAAACGGTTCGACTTGGGACGAAAACCTGATACTGGCACACAAACTGCAACAGGCGGGCGTGGATATGTTCAACACCGGCATCGGCTGGCACGAAGCGCGTATTCCGACCATCGCCACCATGGTGCCGCGCGCAGCATTCGCCGGTTTTACCGCCAAACTCAAACAGGCCGTCGATATTCCCGTGATTGCGGCCAACCGTATCAATATGCCCGAAGTGGCGGAAGACATTCTGCAAAGCGGTATGGCCGATGCGGTGTGTCTGGCGCGCCCGCTGCTGGCCGATCCCGAGTGGCCGAACAAAGCTGTGCAGCAGCAGGACGACGCCGTCAATACCTGCATCGCCTGCAACCAGGCCTGCCTCGACCACCTGTTTGAAGGCAAAGCCGCCACCTGCCTGGTCAATCCGTTTGCCGGTTATGAAACCCGTATGCACATCACACCCGCCGCCCTGCCGAAGCACATTGCCGTTGTCGGGGCGGGACCTGCCGGCCTGGCTTTTGCCGATACGGCCGCCCGCCGCGGCCACCGCATTACCCTGTTCGACCAATCCGATGAAATCGGCGGCCAGCTCAATATTGCCAAAACCATTCCCGGCAAACCCGAATTTCACGAAACCCTGCGCTATTTCCGCCACCGTCTCCACCACCCCGGCATCACACTGCAACTCGGCCGCCGTGCAGAAGCCGCCGATCTGGCCGCATTCGACGAAATCGTGCTGGCAACCGGCATACGCCCGCGCCTGCCGCAAATCGAAGGCATCGGCCACCCGAAAGTCCTCAGCTATCTGGACGTTTTGCGCGACCGCCGCCCCGTCGGCGGCAATGTCGCCATCATCGGCGCGGGCGGCATCGGTTTCGATACCGCCGAGTTTCTGGCACACAGCGGCACGGACAGCGCGCTGGACACACCGCTGTTCCTCCGTCAGTGGCAAATCGATCCCACCATGCAGGCGCGCGGCGCACTGAAATCCGACAGAGCCGCCCTGCCCGCCGCCGCCCGCCGCATCTGGCTGCTGCAACGCAAAACCGGCACGCCGGGCAGGCAGTTGGGTAAAACTACGGGGTGGATCCACCGTTTGAGCCTGGCCGGCATGGGTGTTACACTGTGGGGCGGTGTCGAATATCTGAAAATCGACGACGGAGGACTGCATATCCGCCGTGACGGCGAAGTTTCCGTTCTGCCTGCCGACCACATCGTTATCTGTGCCGGACAAGAGCCGCAACAGGAATTGGCTGCCGCGCTGGCCGCAATCGGCCGTACCGCCCATCTGATCGGCGGCGCGGAAAAAGCCGCCGAACTCGATGCCAAACGTGCCATCCGTGCCGGTACCGAACTGGCTTTACGCATCTGACCATCAAAAAGGCCGTCTGAAAACCGCATTTCCTGTTTTCAGACGGCCTGTTCTATATCAAGGCAGTTCCCGCTGCCCGTAATCTTATTGCAGCGGTTTGTCCAAACCGAGAATTTCTATCATCGCGTTGGTAAATGCCGGATTGGACGGCTTGCTGGTCATATTCGGCCACCGCTGCTGCCAACCGCGTACTGCACGCTCCACCAGACGCTTGGATTCTTCTCTGCTGATGGCACCCCGCTGACTGTCCACAGCGGCACGCAAATACACATTGTACACATCGTCATCGACCGCATTGCGGCCTACCAGATTCAGGCGGAAACGGTTGATGTACTGCGCGGCCTGTACACGGGTCATTTCCTCTTTGGCGACCTGACCGGACAAACGCTGCATTTCCGCATTCAGCTTGGCCACATCCGACCAGTGGCTTGGTGCCAGACGGAACGGCGCGGCAGAGGTGTCAATATCGGGATTGCTGCGGGCCTTAACCGGCACTTCCTGCAAAGTCGGTACATAAATGCTACTGCAACCGGCCAGCGCGAACAGCATGGCAGCGGCGGCAAAATGTTTTTTCATCGTCATCTTGATTTTTCTTTCTTCTAAAACAGCAGAATTATACCGTTTTGTTCCGACAGCGTGGCAACAAAAGCCGCCTTCTGTTGCACAATGCAGACAAAAGACGGCTTTTCGCGTCCGAACGGGTTTTATACCAAATCGGCAAACAGCGGTGTAGACAGGTAACGCTCGCCGTAAGACGGGATCAGCACCACAATCAGCTTGCCTCGGTTTTCCTCTTTGGCGGCCAGTTGCAGCGCGCTCCAAACGGCCGCACCCGAAGAAATGCCTACCAAAATGCCTTCTTTTTCCGCCATCGCGCGGGCGGTGGCGAAACTGGCTTCGTTCGGTGCCTGAACGATTTCGTCATAAACACCGGTATTCAGAATGCTGGGGACAAAACCCGCGCCGATACCCTGAATCGGATGCGGACCTTTCTGGCCGCCGCTCAATACGGGCGAGGCTTCCGGCTCGACGGCAACGATTTTGACTTCCGGTTTTCTGCTTTTCAGCACTTCGCCCACGCCGGTAATGGTGCCGCCGGTACCCACGCCGCCGACGAAAATATCGACTTGGCCGTCTGTATCGCGCCAGATTTCTTCGGCAGTGGTAGCACGGTGCACGGCCGGATTGGCTTCGTTATCGAACTGGCGCGGCATAAAGTACACATCGGGATTGTTGTCCACCAGCTCTTTGGCTTTGGCAATCGCACCGCCCATGCCGTCTGCGGCGGGGGTCAGAATCAGTTCGGCACCGAAAGCGCGCAACAGCATACGGCGTTCTTTACTCATGCTCTCGGGCATGGTAATCGCCAGCTTGTAACCGCGCGCGGCGCAGACCATCGCCAGACCGATACCGGTATTGCCGCTGGTCGCCTCGACGATGACGGTATTTTCACGGATTTTGCCTTCTTTTTCCGCCGCATCAATCATGGACTCGGCAATCCGGTCTTTCACGCTGCTGCCGGGGTTGAAAAATTCCAGCTTGGCCACCACGCGGGCGGGCAGGCCTTCGCTCAAACGGTTCAATGCCACTAAGGGCGTATTGCCGATCAGGTCGGTAATGCTGTTGGCGATTTTCATGCTCTATCCTTCGTCAGTTTGGGATGGTAATGTGCCGATACTAAGTAAAGGCCGTCTGAAAAACAAATAATTTATTCGCCCGCCGATATAACCGCCGGTTATATTTTTACGGCCGCACGCCGAAAGCCGCCAGCACACAGGCCGTCTGCATCGCCAGTGCCGCCATCAGTCCGAAATGCAGCCGCGCGCCGTCAAAATCTTGCGCCTCCTGCCCGTCCCAGCGGGCGTGAACGTAAAACAGCAGCATCAAAACCGACTGCATCGCCAGCCAGTGCAGCGGCTGGAAAAAATAAAGCTGCATCAGCCCGGCCGCCGCATACGGTGTGATGCCGTTCGGATACTGCCACCACACCAAAGCCGCCAGCAGCAGCGCGGCCGATGTCGAAACCCAGCCGCTGACCGCATACAGCGTCAGCAGACCGCTGCCGTGCCCGATGCGCCACATGCCGTTTTCCACCCGCCTCAGCTGCGGCAGCAGGCAGACGGAAGCAGCCGCAATATAAAACTGCGGCGCATACAGCAAAATCAGACGGCGTAAAGACGGTGCAGACGGCACCAGCCGGCCGGCAAGCATATCCGCCAGCAGCCACAGCAGCAGCGCACCGCCCAACCACCGCCGTTGGCGGCCGTGCCATGCGGCCAAAGCGAACAGGCTGATCTGCGCGGCCACCGCCCACAAAGCCGGATCGTTCCACACCATCAGTAAACCAGTTCACCGTCAAATACGGTTTCTGCCGGCCCCGTCATCCACACGCTGCCGCCCGGCTGCCAACTGACCGACAATTCTCCGCCCGGCAGCGACACACGCACCGCACCGCCCGCTGCCAGCAGCCCCAAACGCACACCGGCCACCACAGCCGCACACGCGCCCGTACCGCAGGCCTGCGTTTCGCCCACGCCGCGCTCGAAGACGCGCAGGCGTATATGGTGCGGATCCACCACCTGCATAAACCCCACATTCACCCGCTGCGGAAAGCGGCTGTGGCTTTCCAACTCCGCTCCCAAAGCCTGTACCGGCGCGGTATCCGTATCGTCCACCAGCAGAACGGCGTGCGGATTGCCCATATTCACACAACTCAACCGCACACCGTCCGTACCGGCCGCCACCATATGGCTGACCGCCGCTTCATCGCCGTCCGCAGGCGGCACAAACGGAATTTCAGACGGCCTCAGGCGCGGCACACCCATATCCACCTGCACCCGGCCGTCGGCTTGAAGTTTCGGCACAATCACGCCGCGCGCGGTTTCGACGACAATTTCGCGCTTGTCCGTCAACCCTTTATCGCTGACAAAACGGGCAAAACAGCGCGCACCGTTGCCGCACTGCTCCACTTCGCCGCCGTCGGCGTTAAAAATGCGGTAGCGGAAATCCACTCCCTCCGAAACCGCCCGCTCCACCACCAAAAGCTGGTCGAAACCCACTCCCGTATGACGGTCTGCCCACTGCCGGATCGGCGCACTTTCGGCATCAAACGGCTGATTGACCGCATCCACCACCATAAAATCATTGCCCAAACCGTGCATTTTGGTAAATTTCAAGCGTTTCACAGTCTATCCCTATATAATCCGCCACCAAAAAACGCATTATAGACCAAATCATCTTGCTTTTAAGGAAACACACTCATGAAAACCGCCCTTTCCGCCGCTCTGGTTTCCACGGTTCTGCTCGGTGCCTGCACCGCAGGCGCGCCCGGCATGTCCGTCAATCTGGGTATCGGCAGCAGCATCGGCCGCCATATCGGCCTCGGCACTTCCGTCAGCATTCCCGTCCGTCTCGATCAGGGGCAAACGGACAAAAGCGGCGGCCTGAACGTCATCGAAGAGCAGATTGTCGCCTATTTCGACGCTCAGGGCCGCAAAACCGACAAGCAAATGCCCGGCGGCTTCCACCGCCAGTTAATCAGCAAACGCAGCAGCAGCGACTATCTGGTTCAGGATTTTTACAGCGACAACAGCCGCAAGCGTACCGACCCGATGATCATCCCGCGCAACGCCCTGTTCGATTTCGATGCCCACCCCGCCGACGGTACCCGCACCGTCTATGCCTACAACGGCAGCCTGATGCAGCAGCAGGTTTACCAAAACAACCGTCTGATCAATGCCCGCTACTGAACGACACAAAAAGGCCGTCTGAAAGGCCGTTTGACGGTTTTCAGACGGCCTTTGCCGAAAAAATACGGCCGGAGCCAACCGCCCCGGCCGTATTGTTCAACCGTAATGCAGCTCCCCCGCTTTGCCGCGGAATGCCCAGTAGGCAAAAATGCTGTACGCGATGATGAACGGCACGGTAACGGAAACGCCGATCAGGGTAACGGCCAGAGTCGGCACAGAGGCGGCGGCTTCCCAAACCGTCAATTGGCCGATCACGGCATACGGATACAGGCTGATACCCAACCCCAGCGCACACAAAACCAGGCTCAGCACCACCCAGCCGAACGGCTGCCAACTGCCCTCGCGGCACACCGATGCGCGGCCGAGCAGCTGTTTGGCCCGGATCAGCGCGGCGGCGGCGGCAAGCGGCACCGGTGCCAGCACAAACACCCCCGGCGCGGTAAACCAGCGTTCGAAAACCCGGCCGCTCACATAAGGCGTGGCCAGCGAAATCAACACCAGACACACCACCACCGGCCACCATGCCTGATTGCCCCAGCGGCGCACTTTCTGCTGCAACGCGCCTTCGGTTTTCGGCAGCAGCCAGCAGGCCGCCAGCAGCACGTATACCGCCGGCACGGTCGCCATGATGCCCAAAGCAAACAGATAATCGGACGGCGCGGTGCCGAATGCGGTAATAAAGCGGCCGAGCATCCAGCCCTGTGTCAGTGCCATACCGGCCGAACCGAGCATAAAGGCGATGTTCCAGAGCTGTTTGTGGTTGTCGTCGGCCTTCACACGGAAATCGAATGCCGCCCCGCGCACCATCAGCGCAAACAGCATAAAGGTGGCGGGCAGATACAGATGCCCCAGTACCAGCGTGTTGGCGGCAGGAAATGCGATAAACAGCACGCCCGCACCCAGCACCAGCCAAGTCTCGTTCGCATCCCAAAACGGCCCGATCGAGCCGACCATAATATTCTGTTCAACCGCCTCGGCGCGCGGCAGCAGCATGCCCACGCCCAAATCGAAGCCGTCGAGTACGACATAAACCGTCATCGACAGACCCAGCAGTGCCAGAAACACCAAAGGCAGCCAATAAGCCCAATCCATTTTACACCTCCCTGTCCGGCATGACTTCGGAAGCCGGGCTGTCATTGGCCGGGTGCTCCGCCATGTATTTGAGTACCATCACATACGAAAACAGCAGCAGCGCATACAGCACCAGATACATCACCAGCGTCAGGCCGATGTTTTCAGACGGCACCATACGGGTAACGGCATCGCGTGTGCGCAGCAGTCCCTGTACCAGAAACGGCTGGCGGCCGATTTCGGTCACATACCAACCCGCCAGCGTCGCACCCCAGCCGGAAAACGTCATCAGTGCCAATCCGCGCAACAGCCAGCGCGGCAAGGCCTGCGGCTGCCAGTTTGCCCGCCGCAGTTTGAACCAGCCCAGCCAGCTTGTCACCAGCATCAGCAGACCGATACCCACCATGATGCGGAAAGCGAAAAACACCGGTGCCACGGGCGGGCGGTCTTCAAATTCGTTCAGGCCGCGGATTTCTCCGTCCAGACTGTGCGTCAGAATCAGCGAACCCAGATACGGAATTTTGACCGCATAATCGGTACGCCCCGCTTGCTCGTCCGGCCAGCCGATCAAGGTCAGCGGCACCGGCTTTTCCGTTTCCCACACCGCCTCCACCGCCGCAATTTTCGCAGGCTGGTATTTCAGACTGTTCAAGCCGTGCAGGTCGCCCGCAATCATCTGCAGCACCACCGCCACGGCCGCAATGCCCAACCCCGTTTTCATCACCTTGGCCGTGGCCCGGTTGGCGGTATTTTTCAGCACCTGCCACGCCGACAGTCCGACCAGCAGGAAGGAAGCCGTCAGCGTGGAGGCCAGCAGCATGTGCGCCAGACGGTAGGGGAAAGACGGATTGAACACCACCTGCAACCAGTTTGCCGCGTGGATCACCCCTTCACTGTCCACCCGGTAGCCCTGCGGTGTCTGCATCCACGAATTGAGCGACAAAATCCAGAATGCCGACAGCAGCGTACCCGCCGCCACAATCACCGAAGCGGCCATATGCACCCTGCGGCTGACCCGCTCGCGGCCGAACAGCATAATGCCCAAAAAGCCCGCTTCCAGAAAAAACGCCGTCAGCACCTCATAGCCCAGCAGCGGCCCGGCCACATTGCCCGCCCGCTCCATAAAACCCGGCCAGTTGGTGCCGAACTGCATACTCATTACCACGCCCGACACCACGCCCATCGCGAAGCTCACGGCAAACACCTTGGTCCAGAAATAATAGGCCTGCTCCCACACCGGCGCATCAGCACCGCCGCGGTTGGCACGGCTGCGAAAATACACCACCAGCCACGCCAACGCGATATTGATGGTGGGAAACAGAATATGAAAACTGATGTTCACCGCAAACTGTATGCGGCTGAGGATAAGCGCGTCCATCACGGATCCTTCTCAATCATGCACTCCGCCCGCAGGCCGCACCCGAATGAATCCGCTTACGGTTCAGACGGCCTCACAGGCAGCGCGCATTTTATCAGAGCCGCCCGGACACATACCTGCCGCTTACACAATCTAACTTTCCGCCATTCAGACGGCATAACCACCCGCCAAGGCCGTCTGAAAACGCCTGCCCGCTGCTGTACACCCCGCCGCCCCGCCGCTACAATCGCCCATTTACCCGAACGGAAAACACGCACCATGATCACCCTCCACCTGCTCAAATACTCGCGCGCGCAGCGCATCGTCTGGCTCTTGGAAATGCTGGAAACCGAATACCGCCTGCAATTTTATCCGCGCAACGAAAAGACCATGCTCGCACCCGACGCGCTGAAAACCGTACACCCGCTGGGCAAATCGCCCGTTCTGGAAGACGGCGGCACCGTACTGGCCGAAAGCGGCGCGATTGTCGATTACCTGATCCAAACCTACGGCAACGGCAATCTGATGCCCCCGCGCCAAAGCGAAAACTATTGGCCGTACCAACGCTGGCTGCATTACGCCGAAGGCTCTCTGATGCCGCTGATGCTGATGTCGCTCGTTTTCCGCCGCATCGACGACACCCCGATGCCGTTTTTCGCCAAACCCGTCGCCAAAAAAATCACCGGCAAAGTGCGCAGCCAATTCCTCGCCCCGCAGCTTGCCCTGCATCTGGGCCACATCGAAAACGAACTGGCCGGTAAAAACTGGCTCTTCGGCGACGAGCCCGGCGGAGCCGATGTCATGATGAGCTTCCCGCTCCAAGCTGCCGCCCAACGCACCGACCTGACCCCCTACCCCCATATCCGCCGCTATCTGGCACAAATCGAAGCCCACCCCGCCTACCGCCGCGCCGTCGCCAAAGCCGGTACGCCGCTGCCGCAACAGGCTTAAAGGCCGTCTGAAAACCGCAACAGGCCGTTCCGCCCGCATACGGAACGGCCTGTTTGTTTACACCGCCCGCAGAACCTGCCCACCAAGCCTTACCCGACTCCGTACTCAATTAACAATAATAATTTTTATTTGCTATAATATCCCGTATCATCATCTGCAAAACAACAGGAGAAATCATAAAATCCGTCCGCACATGGATCGCACTGCGCGACATCCGTGCCTGCTGCCGACAAACAGGGTAAAACCCGGCACGCTTCTATGCCCAGTGCCGCAACTATGCCGTATCAGCCGGAATATAAACTGCAACCGGCTCACCATATCATTCAGACGACCATCAAGGCCGTCTGAAAACGCAAACAAGGAGAAAACATGACAACCCCCACATTCGCCGAACGCCTGAAAACGGAAACCCGCGCCACCCACGACAGCGTGGATCAGCTCGTGATGTCGGTCAAGCCGTTCGACAGCAAAGAAAACTACATCGGATTTCTCAACCTGCAATCCGTCTTCCATAAAATCGTCGATGACATCTACCGTGATCCGGCACTCAACCGCGCCATTCCCGGTCTTGCACAAATGGCGCGCTACGCTGCCGTAACCGCCGATTTGGCCGACCTGAACCAACCAGAATACCGCTTTGACGGTACCCTGCCCGTCCCCACAGGCAACCGCGCCGTCGGCTGGCTGTACTGTGCCGAAGGCTCCAATATCGGTGCTGCTTTCCTGTTCAAAGATGCCAAAGAAAAACTCGGCTACGACGAGAACTTCGGCGCGCGCCACCTTGATGCCCACCCCGACGGCCGTGCCAAACACTGGCGCGCCTTCCGCGAACAGCTCAACCGCCTGAATCTGGATACGGCCGCCCAAAACGAAGCCGTAGAGGGCGCGCTGGAAGCCTTTGCGTTCTACAAAAGCGCGCTGCGGCAGATTTTCACTTCCCATGCAGAACATTCAGACGGCCTAACACCTGCCTGAAATCTGCCTGTTCACACGCGCACTACACAAAAAACGGCAGCCACCGGCCTGCCGTTTTTTGCTCTATCGGCCGTATTCCCAAATCCGATACACGGCCACAACCCGGCAGAGTATTTCGATTCTGCCCGAATCTGCCGCGTCATATCGGGTAATGTGTAGTCGGATATCCATATCCGACACCGCCAAAATCATAGAAAAACCAATATGGCGTTGATGGAAACTGCTGTCGGATTCAAGAATCCGACCTGCGTCAGGCTGTTTTCAGACGGCCCTTTCTACTTGGCCCGCACTGGTCAAATTATTCACATTTGTAGGTCGGATACTCGTATCCGACACCGCCAAACCACTTTTGACGGTTATTGATAATTCTGCCGACATGGTTTACTCTGTGAAATCATTGATATTAAAAAGAGAGCGAAAAATGTTGTGGCTCATTTGGCTATTTTTCGTGCTCTGCTTGATTTGTAGCGCGATTGGTGCGGTTTGTGGCGTGATTTACGGCTTATATGTAAGTCATAAAATTTGGTTTGGCAAATAATCTCTAACCTTCTGATATTTCTCCATTTAAAATTTCTGATACTTTTGTTTGATCTGCCGATTGACTTCATCCAGCCAGTCGGCAAACTCGTCTAACGGCAAGTCGTAAATCTCTTGCACGCTGTACCCGAACCACCATGGATAGCGCGCCCCAGCACATCGTATTCACGTTGCAGCAAAGATGTACTGCTTTTCAGATCGGTAAAACTGCGTAACACAGCACGAATCGCACCGACTGCACCACCAACTGCGGCACCAAAGAAAAAATCAAATGTTGCTTTGATTGAAAGCAGCTGAGATAAATAACCCGGCCTTGTGCAATCAATGGGATAAAGGGGAGAAAGCAGGATAAGTCGGAATCACGGTTGTGAAACGGTATTGCAGAGAGTGCAATGAATCAAAAAGCAGATTTTTTCCGCTCTTTGCATTTGTTACAGACCTTTGCTTAAATTTGATGGAAGTCTTGTCGGATTCAAGAATCCGACCTACATCTTTGCGGATAGCGGTATCAGGGGGCATGAAAAATCAGGGGCATGAAAAATCAGGCGAATAAAAAAGCCGGAGTCTCAAAAGATTCCGGCTTTGTTCCGTTGTGTTATGTGTTACAGACTGTAATACATTTCAAATTCCAGCGGGTGCGGTGCCATTTGCAGGCGGCGGACGTCTTCTTCTTTCAGGGCGATGTAGCTGTCCACCCAGTCTTTGCTGAACACGCCGCCGCGCAGCAGGAATTCGTGGTCGTCGCGCAGGGCTTTGAGGGCTTCGTCCAAAGAAGCGCATACAGTGGGGATTTGCGCATCTTCTTCCGGCGGCAGGTCGTACAGGTTTTTGCTGGCCGGATCGCCGGGGTGGATTTTGTTCTGGATACCGTCCAAACCGGCCATCAGCAGGGCGGCAAACGCCAGATACGGGTTGGCGGTCGGATCGGGGAAACGTGCTTCGATGCGGCGGGCTTTGGCACTGTTCACCGCCGGAATGCGGATGGAAGCAGAACGGTTTTTGGCCGAATAGGCCAGTTTTACCGGTGCTTCAAAATGCGGCACCAGCCGTTTGTAGGAGTTGGTGGACGGATTGGTGATGGCGTTGAGGGCTTTGGCATGTTTGATAATGCCGCCGATGTAGTACAGCGCCTCATCGCTCAAACCGGCATAGCCGTCGCCCGCAAACAGGTTCTGCCCGTCTTTCCAGATGGATTGGTGCACGTGCATACCGCTGCCGTTGTCGCCCATAATCGGTTTGGGCATAAAGGTGGCGGTTTTGCCGAAATTGTGCGCCACATTCTGAATCACATATTTCATATCCTGCGTCCAGTCGGCACGGCGCACCAGTGTGCTGAATTGGGTGCCGATTTCCATTTGGCCGGCGGTGGCCACTTCGCCGTGGTGCACTTCCACCGGAATGCCGATTTCTTCCAGAATATTGACCATGGCCGAACGCAGGTCTTGGCCGAAATCGATCGGTGCCATGGAGAAATAGTTGCCTTTAATCATCGGGCGGTGGCCGGTATTTTGACCGTCCAGAGCCGCGCCGCTGCTCCAAGCCGCGCCCTCGCTGTGGATTTGGTAGCGGGTGCCTTGGTAGCCGGTTTCGTATTCGATGCCGTCGAAGACGAAAAATTCGGGTTCGGGGCCGAAATAGGCGGTATCGCCGATACCGGAAGATTTCAGATAGGCTTCGGCACGCTTGGCGATGGAACGCGGGTCGCGGTCATAGCCGCGTCCGTCGGCAGGATCGATAATGTCGCAGGTAATGACGACGGTGGCATCGTCGTAAAACGGGTCGAGATACGCCGTGGCCGCATCGGGTTTGAGCTGCATATCGGAGGCCTGAATGCCTTTCCAGCCGTCAATCGACGAACCGTCGAAAGCCTGACCGTTTTCAAACCACTCTTCCGGGTCTTCCAATACGATGCGGGCAGGCAGGGAAACGTGTTTCTGTTTGCCTTTGGTGTCGGTAAAGCGCAAATCGACGTATTTCACGTCGTTTTCTTCAATCAGTTTGACCACGTCTTTGACGGACATCATTCTCTCCTAAAAAGGGGGTTGGATTCAGCTTGCAGTGCGATTGTACAACTAATCGTGCAGCTGCGGCAGCAGGCCGTCTGAAAAGCGCGCTCTATGCATTCAGACGGCCTGTTCCGCTCAGATTCGGCCGTTTACAGACCGCCTGCACCGATACCGTTGGCAATATCGCGCACCGCCGTAACGTACATCCGGCTGTTGTTATATTTCCATACGGCATAAAAATTGTTCAGACCGATAAAATAATCATACTGATCGGGTGCGGTTTCCAGCCGGAACAGCACCGCGCGCTCGTGATCGGCCACGCTGCCCAAAGGCTCCACGCCCCAATCGCGCAATTGGCCGACGGTATATTTCAGCTCGGTTTTCTCATCGATCAAGGCCTGCAACTGCGGCGTCAGGGTCAGCGATACCGGCACCATCACCGGCGCGCCGCTTTTCCAGCCGTGCGCTTTCAGGTAGTTGGCTACCGAAGCGGCCACATCCGGCACGCTGCCCCAGATATTGCGCTTCCCGTCGCCGTCATAATCCACCGCCCATTTGCGGTAGCTCGACGGCATAAACTGCGGCATCCCCATCGCACCGGCATAACTGCCGACAAATGAAAGCGGGTCTTGGTTTTCCTCGCGGCTCATCAGCAGCATTTCGCGCAATTCCTGTTGGAAAAACGCACTTCGGCGCGGATAGTCGAAAGCCAGCGTGGACAGCGAATCGGCCAGGCGGAAACTGCCCATATTGCGACCGTAATTGGTTTCGATGCCCACAATCGCCACAATGATTTCCGCCGGTACGCCGTATTGGCGTGCCACTTGGTCGATAACTTGGCGGTTTTGCGCATAAAACGCCCTGCCGCCGTTTATCTTGGCCGATCCGGCATTGTTGGCACGGAAACGGTACCACGGCTGAGCAGTACCGGGCTGGTTCATAATATTGATAATATTGCCTTTATAGGCCGCCTGGGCAAAAAAATCTTCCAATTGAACCCGATTCAGACGGCCTTGTGCCGCCTCGTGCCGGATAAAGTTCTGTACATTCGGATGATTCGGAAAACCCGTTTCGGCCACCGACGGCTGCGCCGCATCAAAAACAGGCTGCCCGACAGCTTGGGCCGGGGCAGCCGGTGTCCGGCTGCCCGCCGTGCTTTGCTGTTCGGACGGAACGCTGCCGCATGCAGCCAGTACGGCAGCTGCCGCTGCGGATAAAAACCACTGTTTTTTCATATCTTTTCCTGATGCTATGGCGCGGCAGTCCAATCCCTACCCTGATGACGGTTACGCCCCACAGGCAGCCGCCACCAAAGCGGCCGCTTCGTCTGCTGCCACACTTTGCGCTTCGCTGTCGGTGCGGCGGGCGTATTCGACTGCTCCTTCTTTCAAACCGCGGTCGCCGATGACGATGCGGTGCGGAATACCGAGCAGTTCGGAATCGTTCAGCAGCACACCGGCGCGCTCGTCGCGGTCGTCGAGCAAAACGTCCACGCCCGCCGCCAGCAGTTCGGCGTAGATTTTGTCGGCTGCCGCTTTCACTGCTTCGGATTTTTTGTAGTTCATCGGCACAATCACTGCTTGGAACGGTGCCATCGCCTGTGTCCAGACAATGCCGCGCTCGTCATGATTCTGCTCGATGGCCGCCGCCACAATGCGGGTGATGCCGATACCGTAGCAGCCCATTTCCATGATTTGCGATTTGCCGTTGTTGTCCAAAAAAGCGGCATTCATGGCTTGGGAATATTTGTCGCGCAGTTGGAAAACGTGGCCGACTTCGATGCCGCGCGCCAGTTTCAGACGGCCTTGTCCGCAGGGGCTGGGATCGCCTTCGACAACGTTGCGCAAATCGACGAATTCGGGTTCGGGGCAGTCGCGGCCGAAGTTGAAACCGGTGTAGTGGTAGTCGTCTTCATTGGCACCGATCACGGTGTCGGCCAGTTTTTCCACCGCATAATCGGCATACACTTTGCCTTTGAAGCCCACCGGCCCCAGCGAACCGCCGTTTGCCCCGAAGGCCGTCTGAATCGCGGCAGGGTCGGCCATCGTCAGCGGAGATTTGATGCCGGGCAGTTTTTCCGCCTTGATGTCGTTAAACTCATGATCGCCGCGCAGCAGCAGCAATACCAATTCACCCTCTTCTTCGCCTTCCACCACAATCGATTTCAACGTGCGCCCGATGGGGATATTCAGAAATTCGACCAACGCGGCGATGGTTTTTACATTGGGCGTATGCACTTTGGTTAAGGTTTCTGCGGCAGCGGCGCGTTCGCCCGTCTGCGGCAGGGTGGCGGCCAGCTCGACATTGGCGGCGTAGTCCGAAGTATCGCTGTATGCAATCACGTCTTCGCCGCTCTCGGCCAACACCTGAAATTCGTGCGAGCCGGTACCGCCGATGCTGCCGGTATCCGCAGCCACGGGGCGGTAGTTCAAGCCCAGACGGTCGAAAATGCGGCAATAGGCGTCATACATCGGCCGATAGCCGTCGCGCACCAGCGATTCGTAATCGGCATGGAAAGAATAAGCATCTTTCATGACAAATTCGCGCGCGCGCATCACGCCGAAACGCGGCCGCACTTCATCGCGGAATTTGGTTTGGATATGGTAGAAATTTTTCGGCAGCTGTTTATAGCTGGTGATTTCTTTGCGCACGATGTCGGTGATGACTTCTTCGCAGGTCGGACCCAGACAGAAATCGCGTTCGTGGCGGTCTTTGATGCGCAACAACTCTTTGCCGTAAAACGCCCAGCGGCCCGATTCCTGCCACAACTCGGCAGGCTGCACCACCGGCATCAGCAATTCCACGCTGCCCGCGCGGTTCATCTCTTCGCGCACGATGTTTTCCACTTTGCGCAGCACGCGCAAGCCCATCGGCATCCAGGTGTACAACCCCGAAGCGGCGGCTTTGATCAAACCCGCGCGTATCATCAATCGGTGGCTGGGCAGCACGGCTTCGGCGGGAGCTTCTTTGAGGGTGGAAATAAAAAATTGGCTGGCTTTCATAAGGGTCGGTGCCTGTCGGTCAAAATGGGGCTTATTGTAACGCCAAACCTGCCGTACGACACGGGATTTTCGGTTTTCCCGAACCTATTTTCCGAAAAAATCAAGCCATTCATACACAGTTTTGCGAGCACTTTGTTTTTGCTTGGTTTTTTCCGATAAGTATTGCATTGGACAGGTTTATTTTATAAATGATTGATTTTTAATGATTATTTTTGCATATTTTTTAAGCAGGTTAAGAACCGGCTTGATTTCATCGGCGGTATGGCAGCCGTTTTTCCACTTACGCACAGATTTATCCACAGATTTTGTGAATGACTCATGACAAGCACGCAAGCCGTCTGAAAAAACGGGCGGCCGGACACATCAGACGGCCTGTTCAGGTGTCCCGCGCGCCGTCGAACAAATCGGTGTCGAACAGATCGGCCTCGCGTTTCGGCAGTGAACAATCCAGCCGAAGCGGTTCCAGCGGCCGGCAGCAGCACGGCAGAATTTCACCGGGCAGAACAAACGCCAGCGGCGGCTCGGCATAATCCACCCTGCCCGCCAGCATCCTGACCCGACAGGCACCGCAATAGCCGCTGCGGCACTGGTATTCCACATCATGACCGGTGCGCTCCAACCCCTCCAAAAGGGTTTCGCCCTCTTGCAGCGTGAACATTTGATCGTTGGTGGTTATCAGCATCATCAACCGGAAACTCCGCCGCACGGCAGGCTCACTGCCCGGATTGGGCCGATCGGCCAAACAGGCCGTCTGAAAAAACAGTACGCGTGCTTTTCAGACGGCCTGAGACAGGCGGCGTTACAGCTCAAAATCGCCCAAATCTTCCGCATTGACCTCGGCATCGATCTGGCCGATCAGATAGGAGGAAATTTCCACTTCCTGCGGTGCCACCTGGACATTGTCGGAGGAAAGCCAGGCATTGATCCACGGAATCGGGTTTTGCGTGGCTTTTTCAAACGCGGCAGGCAGGCCGACGGCCGTCATGCGCAGATTGGTAATGTATTCGACATACTGGCCGAGAATATCTTTATTCAGCCCGATCATCGAACCGTCTTTGAACAGATAAGCCGCCCATTCTTTTTCCTGCATCGCGGCTTTTTTGAACAGCGCGAAACATTCTTCCTGCAACTCTGCGGCCACGGCGGCCATTTCAGGATCATCGACACCGCTGCGCATCAGGTTGAGCATATGCTGGGTACTGGTCAGGTGCAGGGCTTCGTCGCGCGCAATCAGTTTGATGATTTTGGCATTGCCCTCCATCAGCTCGCGCTCGGCAAAAGCAAACGAACAGGCAAAGGAAACGTAAAACCGGATTGCTTCCAACACATTGACGCACATCAGGCACAGATACAGCTTTTTCTTCAACTCGCGCAGGCTGACGGACACGCTCCTGCCGTTTATCTGGTGCCGTCCCTCGCCCAGCAAATTGTAATACTGACTGTATTCGATCAAATCGTCGTAATAGCAGGCAATGTCTTCGGCACGCGCCTGAATGTATTCGTTCTGCACAATATCGTCGAACACCGCCGAAGGATCGTTAACGATATTGCGGATAATGTGGGTGTAGCTGCGCGAATGGATCGTTTCGGAGAAACTCCACGTTTCAATCCACGTTTCCAGCTCGGGAATCGACACCAAAGGCAGCAAAGCCACATTGGGGCTGCGCCCCTGAATCGAATCGAGCAGGGTCTGATATTTCAAATTACTGATAAAAATATGTTTTTCATGCTCGGGCAGATTGGCGTAATCGATGCGGTCGCGCGATACGTCGATTTCTTCCGGCCGCCAGAAAAACGACAGCTGCTTTTCAATCAGCTTTTCAAAAATCTCGTATTTCTGCTGGTCGTAACGCGCCACATTGACCGGCTGGCCGAAAAACATCGGCTCATGCAGGGCATCGTTCTGCGCTTTGCTGAACGTGCTGTAAGACATGGTAAGGTGTTCGCAGGACATGATATTTCCGTTCCAAACAAAATTCATCGCTAAGGCCGTCTGAAACGGCATTCAGACGGCATATCCGATGCCGTCTGCCCACATGCCGCGACCGGCAGGACAAAGTCAGATTTTGCACGCCCCGCCCGCACAGCCGTCGTCCTGCAAATCCTGCTGGGTGTCGTCGGCACCGTCGCGGGTGTTGTGGTAGTACAGGGTTTTCAGGCCGTATTTATAGGCAGTGAGCAAATCTTTGAGCATCTGCTTCATCGGTACTTTGTGCCCGTCGAATTTGGCCGGGTCGTAGGCAGTATTGGCCGAAATCGCCTGATCGACAAATTTCTGCATCACGCCGACCAGCTTGATATAACCGTCGTTATTGGGCAGCTGCCACAGGGTTTCGTATTGGTTTTTCAAACGCTCAAACTCGGGAACGACCTGTTTCAGAATGCCGTCTTTCGATGCCTTAACCGATACCAGTCCGCGCGGCGGTTCGATGCCGTTGGTTGCGTTGGCAATCTGCGAGCTGGTTTCAGACGGCATCAAGGCGGTCAGCGTGGAGTTGCGCAGGCCGTGCTGCACAATATCGGCGCGCAGGCTTTCCCAATCCAGATGCAGCGGCTCGGTGCAGACGGCATCCAAATCTTTTTTGTAGGTATCAATCGGCAAAATGCCTCGGGCATAGGTGGTTTCACCGAACAGCGGGCAGGCTCCGTATTCTTTGGCCAGATTGACCGAGGCTCGGAGCAGGTAATACTGAATCGCTTCGAAGGTGCGGTGGGTCAGGCCGATGGCGGAATCGTCGCTGTAACGCACGCCGTTTTTGGCCAGATAATAGGCATAGTTAATCACACCGATGCCCAAAGTGCGGCGGTTCATGGTCGCGATTCTGGCCGCCTTAATCGGATAATCCTGATAATCGAGCAGCGCATCCAGCGCGCGTACCGCCAGATCGGCCAAACCTTCCAGCTCGTCCAGACTTTCCAATGCGCCCAAGTTGAATGCCGACAGGGTGCACAGGGCGATTTCGCCGTTTTCGTCGTTAATGTCGTTCAGCGGCTTGGTCGGCAGCGCGATTTCCAGACACAGATTCGACTGGCGCACCGGCGCGACTTGGGGATCAAACGGGCTGTGCGTATTGCAGTGGTCGACGTTTTGGATATAGATGCGGCCGGTACCGGCACGCTCCTGCATCAGGGTCGAGAACAAATCGGTGGCGGGAATGCTGCGTTTGCGGACAGACGGATCCTGCTCGTATTGCGTATAGAGACGCTCGAACTCGTCCTGATCGGCGAAGAACGCATCATAAAGTCCCGGCACTTCGTTGGGCGAGAACAGCGTAATATCGCCGCCCTTAATCAGGCGGGTATAGAGCAAGCGGTTAATCTGAACGCCGTAATCGAGCTGGCGTACGCGGTTGTCTTCCACACCGCGGTTGTTTTTCAGTACCAGCAGGCTTTCCACTTCGATATGCCACAGGGGGTAAAACAGTGTCGCCGCCCCGCCGCGCACCCCGCCCTGCGAGCAGGATTTGACGGCCGCCTGAAACATTTTGAAAAACGGGATACAGCCGGTGTGCTGCGCTTCGCCGCCGCGGATTTCGCTGCCCAAACCGCGGATACGTCCGGCATTGATGCCGATGCCCGCACGTTGGGAAACGTATTTCACAATCGATGAGGTAGTGGCATTGATGGAATCGAGACTGTCGTCGCACTCAATCAGCACACACGAACTGAACTGGCGCGTCGGCGTGCGCACGCCCGACATAATCGGCGTGGGCAGGGAAATTTTGAACGTGGAAGCCGCATCGTAAAAACGCTTCACATAATCCAGACGGGTGGTTTTCGGGTATTTCGCAAACAGGCACATCGCCACCAACACATACAGAAACTGCGGCGTTTCATAAATCTGGCGGGTAACGCGGTTCTGCACCAGATATTTGCCTTCCAGCTGTTTGACGGCGGCATAGGAAAACGCCATATCGCGGTTGTGGTCGATATAGCAGTTCAGCTCGTCAAACTCTTCGCGGCTGTAATCGGCCAGAATATGGCGGTCGTATTTGCCTGCTTCGGTCAGTTTGGCGACATGGTCGAACAGGTGCGGCGGTTCGAACTGGCCGTAGGCGATTTTGCGGATATGGAAAATGGCCAGACGCGCAGCCAGATACTGATAATCGGGCGAATCGTTGGAAATCAGGTCGGCGGCGGCTTTGATGATGGTTTCGTGAATATCGTCGGTACGGATACCGTTGTAAAACTGAATGTGCGATTTCAACTCTACCTGCGACACCGATACATGGTTCAGCCCTTCTGCCGCCCATGTGATCACCCGATGGATTTTATCCAAATTAATTTCTTCCAAACGCCCGTCGCGTTTGGTTACTTTCAAATTCGTTGCCGCATTCATCGCCTACCTCAGAATTGTGTGAAAAGGCCGCTGTTTCCGCGCCTGAAAGAAAGCTCGGAATATATCGGATTCATATGGTCTTTACCAGTCTTGACAAGTGCGTTTTTCCGCCTGAGCCCCAGCCTGTACGGCTTTGCCGAAATGTAAAGTTCTGCTTGCCCGCAAGATGCAAAACGCCCTGCCTCTGAGGCAGGGCGGAGCGGTTTTGCGCCTGTTATTCGGCAGCCGCTTCGGCCGGTGCCGCAGCGGCGGGCTTCTCATGCTGGAGACTGACCGCACGGGCCGGCACAATAGTGGAAATGGCGTGCTTGTAAACCATTTGTGTAACCGAAGTATTGCGCAGCAGGACGACGTATTGGTCGAAAGATTCAACTTGGCCTTGCAGTTTGATACCGTTCACCAGATAGATGGAAACCGGCACATGTTCTTTACGCAGTGCATTTAAAAAAGGATCTTGTAACAGTTGCCCTTTGGCTGTCATTGTAATACTCCATTTAATATGGTGTCTGGATGATTGGAGGCTTATTGTAACGGCGAATCGGCGGTTTGCCTAATCTTTTTCCGCAAGAATATGCAAAAGGCCGTCTGAAAACCGCTTTCCGCCACCGGCTGCCCCGCCCTGTTTTCAGACGGCCTGTCTGTTATTTCGCATTCAGCTTTTTCGCGCTGACTGCGCGCTTTTTACCGGCTTTCTTGATTCTTTCCTTTTCTTCCTTGCGCCCTTCCCGTTTGGCGATGCGGTTGCTCACGGCCACCCGGCGCAGCGGTTTTTTCTTCGGTTTGTCCGCCTCTTCTTCATACGGATTTTCCGATACATTGTATTGGATACGCAGCGGCGTGCCTTGGAGATGAAAGGCTTTGCGGAAGGTTTGCGTCAGATAGCGGGTGTAGGAATCGGAAATATGCTGCAAGGCATTGCCGTGCACCACAATCACCGGCGGGTTCATACCGCCCTGGTGGGCATAACGCATTTTCGGCCGTATCAGGCCTGCCCTCGGCGGTGCCTGCCGCTCGATGGCGGTTTGCAGTACGCGGGTGATTTTTGGCGTGGGCATTTTAATCATGGCCGCATCATAGGCCGCCTGAATGCTGTCGAACAAGCCGTCGATGCCGCGCGCCTTCAAGGCCGAAATAAAGTGGAATTTGGCAAATTCCAAAAAATACAGTTTTCGGCCGATGTCGCGCTTAATCTGCTCGCGCCGCTCTTCATCCACACAATCCCATTTATTGACGGCCACCACCAGCGCACGCCCCGCTTCCAAGGCAAAACCGGCAATGGTCGCATCTTGGTCGGCGATGTCCTGCGCCGCGTCCAACACCAAAACCGCCACATTGGCCGCTTCTATCGCCTGCATGGCTTTGATGACGGAAAATTTTTCCACCGCCTCGTCCACTTTGCCGCGACGGCGCACACCGGCCGTGTCGATAATGGTAAACGGCTTGCCTTCACGTTCGAAATCGATGTGGATACTGTCGCGGGTCGTGCCCGCCATATCGAAGGCAATCACACGCTCTTCGCCGAGAATGGCGTTGACCAGCGTCGATTTTCCCACATTCGGACGGCCGATAACGGCAAATACGGGGTGTCTGGCTTCTTCTTCCGCCGCTTCCGGTTCGGGGAAATGCGCCAAAACGTCTTCTATCAGATAATACACGCCGTCGCCGTGCGCACCGGAAATCACGTGCGGTTCGCCCAGTGCCAATTCGTAAAATTCGGCAGAGAGCACAGCCTGATTGCCGCCCTCGCCTTTATTGACCGCCAGATAAACCGGACGCGGACTTTGACGCAAACGGTCGGCAATGATTTTGTCCTGCGGGGTCAGGCCGGTACGCGCGTCCACCAGAAAAATCACCGCATCGGCTTCATCCACCGCCTGCAAGGTATGTTTGGCCATTTCGTGCAGGATACCGCTGTCCACCACCGGCTCGAAACCGCCGGTATCGACCACCAGATAAGGCTTGCTGCCGACTCTGCCGTGGCCGTAGTGGCGGTCGCGCGTCAGGCCGGGCATATCGTGCACCAGAGCGTCTTTGGTGCGGGTCAGCCGGTTAAAGAGGGTAGATTTGCCGACATTGGGGCGGCCGACCAAGGCAATTGTGGGTTTCATCATCGTTTCCCTTTTATCGGGCCGTTTTCAGACGGCCTTCCGACAGTCTCCGGCCAAACCGCATACCGTCGGCATCAAATGCTGCTCTTTTTTAAGCAGATAAAGGTTTGCCTGAGGCAAACCTGTCTGTTCCCTACCGCAAAAAGCGGATACCGCCAGCGCATCAGCGCAACTGGTCGGCTTTCATTTGCAGCAGCGCGCGTGCGGGATTGTCCTGCGCCAGTTTCGCCAACGCTTCGTCATAAGCGGTAACGGCGTCGGCCGCTTTGTCCTGCGCAGCCAACACATCGCCCTTCGTTTCGGCAAACCACGGGGCAAAAGCGGCATCGACCGGACGGTTCAGCGTCGCCAGCGCGGCATCGAACTGATTCTGCTGCAACTGGACCACGGCCAAACGCTGTGCGGCCAAAGCCTGCACCACACCGGCTTTTTGGTTGTCGAGCACCCAAGACAGATGCTTGGCAGCCTCATCATAACGGCCTTTGTCGAACTCGGCAGCCGCCACCATCATACTCGCCTGCGCCGCCGCAATACTGGCCGGATAATTCTGCTGCAAATTCTGCAGGTCGGCGGCAATCGATTGGTCGTCCTTGCCTGCCTGTGCTTTTTCCGCCAGCCGAACCAGAACGGCTGCGGCTTCCTGATTTTTAGCCGTCTGGTGTTTCTGGTACATCACCCAGCCCAAGTAACCCAACGCCGCCAGCAGCAGTACGGCAAACAGCCACCGCCCCCAACTTTTCCAGAAATATTTAAAATTTTCCAACTCTTGTTGGTCGTCGATATGTGCTGCCATTTACTGCTTCCATTCGTCCAAAGTATTCATCATGTCCACGGCGGCAACGGTGTGCTGGCCGCGCACACCCTGCATGTCTTTCAGCGTTACCCGTCCTTCGGCCAGTTCGCTTTCGCCGACAATCAGGGCAAAACGCGCGCCGCTCGCATCGGCTTTTTTCATCTGTGCCTTCAAACTTTGGCCGCCTGCGTGCTGCAATACCTGCCAGCCCGCCGCACGAAGCTGCATCGCATACTGCATGGCGGCCGGCAGGGTTCCTTCCCCCTGCTGCATCACATAAATATCGGGCGCGTCCTGATACGCCAACGTGCCGAATTCGCGCACCAGCAGCAGCAGACGCTCCATGCCCATACCGAAACCGATGCCGGGTGCGGGTTTGCCGCCCAATTCTTCCATCAGGCCGTTGTAGCGGCCGCCGCCGCAGACCGTTGCCTGCGCCCCGAGTTTGTCGGTAGTCCATTCAAACACGGTCAGATTGTAATAATCCAAACCGCGCACCAGACGCGGATTTTCCACATAAGCGATGCCCAAACCGTCCAGCAGGGCTTTCAGGCCGTTATAATGCGCCAGCGACTCTTCCCCAAGATATTCGGACAGACGCGGGGCGGCATCACATATGCTTTGCAGGGCGGGGTTTTTCGTGTCCAGCACCCGCAGCGGATTGGTATGTAGGCGGCGGCGGCTGTCTTCGTCCAGACTGTCTTCATGCTGCATCAGATAAGCCACCAGCGCATTGCGGTGTGCGGCACGCTCTTGGCGGTTGCCCAAGCTGTTCAGCTCCAGCGTCAGATGAGGCAGGATACCCAATTCGCGCCATAAATCGGCACACATGGCAATGATTTCGGCATCGATGTCGGGACCCTCGAAACCCAAGGCTTCCACGCCCACTTGGTGAAACTGGCGGTAACGCCCTTTCTGCGGCCGTTCGCGGCGGAACATCGGCCCCATATACCACAGCCGCAGCGGCCCGTTGTACAGCAGATTATGTTCAACCACCGCGCGCAGACAGGAAGCCGTACCTTCGGGACGCAGCGTCAGGCTGAGCGCGTCGTTGGAATCGGAAAACGTGTACATTTCCTTGCCGACCACGTCGGTTTCCTCGCCGATGGAACGCACAAACAGACCGGTCTGCTCGACAATGGGTGTACGGATCGGCTGATAGCCGTAGCGGCGCGTCCAGCGGGCGATACTTTCTTCAAATGCCTGCCAGAGGCCGGCGGTCAGGGCGAAATCTTTCTGCGCCACCGGCAGCAAATCGTTCATGCCTTTTACGGCTTGGATTTTTTGTCCCATAACTATCAATATATTCAAATCGTGTCTGTTATTTGACGGAAACCGCATTTTCAGACGGCCTTTCCGGCACAGAGGCCGTCTGAAAGTGCCTCAAACCGGCCGAATCGGAATCAAGCGCGGTGCAGCGCGTTTTCTGCCGCCTTCGCCGTAATGGGTTTCCACATATTCCTGCACGATGGCCAGAAACTCGGCCGCCATATTGTCGCCTTTGAGCGTCACTTTGCGCTCGCCGTCGACATAAACGGGGGCAACCGGCGTTTCGCCCGTTCCCGGCAGGCTGATGCCGATGTCGGCCAGCTTGCTCTCGCCCGGGCCGTTTACCACACAGCCCATCACGGCAACATTCAGCGATTCCACGCCCGGATATTGGTGCCGCCAAACCGACATTTTTTCGCGCAGATAGTGCTGGATGTCGCGCGCCAATTCCTGAAAGACCGTACTGGTGGTGCGGCCGCAGCCCGGACAGGCGGTTACCATCGGCGTAAACGAGCGCAATCCCATGGTTTGCAGGATTTCCTGTGCCACCACCACTTCCTGCGTGCGCGGACTGCCCGGCTCGGGGGTGAGCGAAATGCGTACCGTATCGCCGATGCCCTCCTGCAACAAAACGGCCAGCGCGGCGGTGGAGGCGACAATGCCTTTGCTGCCCATACCCGCTTCGGTCAAACCCAGATGCAGCGGATAGGCACAGCGAGCGCCCAAATCGCGGTAAACCTGAATCAGATCCTGTACCGCACTGACTTTGCACGACAAAATAATTTTGTCTTCAGGCAAACCCAAATCCACCGCTTTTTGTGCCGATTCCAATGCCGACACAATCAGGGCTTCCTTCATCACTTCTTCCGGCGGCTTGGGGGTGGCCGAAGCCTGATTGGCATCCATCATGCGCTTGGCGAGGCTTTGGTCGAGCGAACCCCAGTTCACGCCGATACGCACCGCTTTGCCGTATTCGGCCGCAGTACGGATCATATAGGCGAATTTCTCGTCGCCTTTCGCCCCTTTGCCCACATTGCCCGGGTTGATGCGGTATTTCGACAGGGCGCGCGCGCAGTCGGGAAACTCCTGCAACAGCCGCTCGCCGTTAAAATGGAAATCGCCCACCAAAGGCGTGTTGCAGCCCATATCGTTCAGACGGCTTCGGATTTCGGCCACTTTGGCCGCCGCTTCGGGTGTGTTTACCGTAATGCGCACCATCTCGGAACCGGCATCGCTCAATTCCTTCACCTGCCGCGCCGTCCCCGCCGCATCGGCGGTATCGGTATTCGTCATCGACTGCACCACCACAGGCGCATCGGAGCCGACCGTCAGATGGTCGATTTGAACTTGGTGGGTACGGCGGCGGGAAGGTACATAACTCATGGCTCGCCCACCATCAGCGAAGCGGATTTTTTGCCGACCATATGGCGCGGCACACTGTACCGGCGGCCGCCGTAATTCACTTCCGCCCCCAAGGCATAACCGATCCACACATTATACGGCGCACCGCCTTTGAAACGGTGTTCGCTGCGCGCAGGGACAATTTGGTTGATGACTTCGTTGCCCTCTTTGTCTTTCACCACCAGCATCGAACGGTAGCGCACATTAATCAGCAGCTCGTCTGCCGCGACGGCATCGGCCTGCGGCTCGGAGGCCGTCTGAACGGCGGCCTGCTGCGCATCGGATACGGCAGAGGCTTGGGTTTCGCCGGAAACCGGCTCACTGGCCATGGCCACCACCGCCACATTGCCTGCCTCCACATTCGGCGCGGCAATTTCGCCCAAACCTACTTCCGACGCACCGGCCGCTTCCTGACGCTGGTTTTCCGCATTCGATTTACTCTGCCAGGCAAACACGCCGACGGCAATCGCCGCGACGGCCAGAACGCCGAAAATCCATGTCGGAAACGGTTTTTTTACCGTTTGGTGCTGAAAATTCAAATCCTTGTCGCCCTCTTCGCGCGCGGCCGCATAATGGTTTTTACGCTCGATTGGCGCAATGCGGTCAAGGCTGTCGGCCGTCTGCTGTTCGTCCAATTCCAAGAAGCGGCTGTACGTACGCAGAAAGCCGCGCACAAACACCAATTCCGGCAAATCCCGATAATCGCCCGATTCCAGACTTTCGACTTGGCGCGCCGGCAGTTTCAAACGCTCGGCCACTTCGCCGATAGACAGCCCCTTGCGCTCGCGCGCTTCGCGCAGCCGCGCACCCAATTCGGCAGCGGCCGCCTGCGGTTGAAGTCCGTTTTCCTGAGTATGGTCCATACTTTATCCTAACAATCGTCCTAACAATCGGAATCAGACGGCATCGTCAGTGCGTCTTCCGGCTAATCCTATTCAATTCGGCCGCATACGGATAAGCGGCCGCCAATTCGCCCGCATAATCGGCCGCAGCCGAATCATCGCCTGCCGCGCGGGCAATCCGCCAGCCCAGCAGAATATCATCTGCCGACGGTTTGGCCGCCACACTGCGGAATGCGCCGTAACGGCTTTGCGCGGCGGCATAATCGCCGGCCAGATAATGATTTTCGGCCGAAGCTTTCAGTGCGGGCGAAAAATCGGACATCACCGCCAAGGCTGCGGCAAAATGCTCCTGCGCACGGGCATATTCTCCGACTTTTCCGGCACAGATGCCCGCATTCAAATGGGCAACATAAGGTTCGGGATAGGTGCGGTCGGCCAAAGCGCGGGCAAAATACGCCAGCGATTCGGCCGGACGGTTTTCCGCGCTGCACAGAAACCAGCCGTAATTGTTGTTGCCCTCGGCACTGGCCGGATTGAGCCGCAGCACCTGTTTGAGGCTGCGTTCGGCTTCCTGCCGGTTGTCGATCAGGCGGAAAATCTGCCCGCGCACCAGCCAAGCCGCCTCATTTTTCCGGTCGGCACGCACCGCCCCGTCTATCGCGGCCACCGCCTGACGCAAATCGCCCGCCTGCACATACGCCAAAGCCAAACGGGTTTGAATGGCCGCCATATCGTCTGCCCGCCCCTGCCGCGTGCCATCATAGCCGCCGCCTGCACAAGCCGCAAGCAGTACGGTCAAACAGGCAGACACAAGCATGGTTTTCATACGGCCTCCGTCGGGTGTACTTTAACCGGCTGCGATGATTTCCTGCCATTTCTGCTGGCGGCGGGTTTTATCCCGCACCTGTCCGGCCAACTGGCCGCAGGCGGCATCGATGTCGTCGCCGCGCGTTTTGCGCACCGTTGTCACCAAGCCCGCCTCCATCAGAATCTCTTTAAACACATGGATATTTTTATTGCTCGACCGTTCATAACCCGAATGAGGGAAGGGATTGAACGGAATCAGATTGAATTTGCACGGCGTATCTTTCACCAACTCAACCAGTTCGCGCGCATGGGCGGCATGGTCGTTTACCCCGTCGAGCATCACATATTCGAAGGTAACGAAATCGCGCGGTGCTTTGACCAGATAACGCTGGCAGGCTGCCATCAGTGTTTTGAGCGGGTATTTTTTATTCAGCGGCACGATTTCGTCGCGCACTTTGTCATTGGAGGCGTGCAGCGAAACAGCCAGTGCCACCGGCATATCTTCTTTCAGGCGGTCCATCTGCGGCACCATGCCCGATGTGGAAACAGTAACGCGGCGGCGGCTCAGGCCGTAGCCGTGATCGTCCAGCATAATCGACAGCGCGGAAACCACATTGTCGTAGTTGGCCAGCGGCTCGCCCATGCCCATCATCACCACATTGGAAATCACGCGCTCGTTTTTGGGCGTTACCCCCAAGGCTTTGTTCGCCCACCACAGCTGGCCGATGATTTCGGCGGTGGAGAGATTGCGGTTAAAGCCCTGACGGCCGGTGGAACAGAAGGTACATTCCAGCGCACAGCCCACCTGCGAAGAAATACACAGCGTGCCGCGTTCGGCTTCGGGAATAAAGACGGTTTCCACGCCGTTTCCGGTGCCGACATCGAGCAGCCATTTGCGTGTGCCGTCGCGCGACTGCTGCGCGGTCATCAAAGCCGGTACGCCCACTTCGGCCTGCTCGTTCAGCTTGGCGCGCAGGGTTTTGGCCAAATCGCTCATCTCATCGAAGTTCTCCGCCCCGCCCTGATGAATCCAGCGCATAACCTGTTTGGCACGGAACGGCTTTTCGCCCATTTGCGCGAAATGTCCGGTCAGTGCCGGCAGGTCGTAATTGAGCAGATTGGTTTTCATAGGCGGTACGGCTTCGGTGGGTGGTTGAGTGTCTGTTATCGCTCGGCTGTTTTTCAGACGGCCTCTTTCAAAATCGGCACAACAATAAAAAGGCCGTCTGAAAAACCGCAGAATCCGTCTTTACCGGATAAACTGCGCAAATGCCGCAAGCTGCCTGAAAGCGTTTTCAGGCAGCCTTGCGGCAGGGCATATCGGCTTAACGCGGGCAGATTTCGCCTTCTTTGAAGAAATAGGCGATTTCGATGGCGGCGTTTTCTTCGCTGTCCGAACCGTGAACGGCATTGGCATCAATCGACTCGGCAAAGTCGGCACGAATTGTACCGGCTGCGGCTTCTTTCGGATTGGTCGCGCCCATCAGTTCGCGGTTTTTCGCCACGGCGTTTTCGCCTTCCAATACCTGAATCATCACCGGGCCGCTGGTCATAAAGGCCACCAGATCGGCAAAGAACGGGCGTTCTTTGTGCACGGCGTAGAAGCCTTCGGCCTCTTCTTTGCTCAGATGTTTCATTTTCGCGGCAACGATTTTCAGGCCGTTGCGCTCGAAGCGGTCGTAAATTTGGCCGATGACGTTTTTGGCGACGGCATCGGGTTTCACAATGGAAATAGTGCGTTGTACGCTCATGACAGACTCCTTGATTTTGACAGATAGCCGAATCGTCCGCCAAAGTCGGCGGCACTCGGGAAACCGGCGCATTGTAGCAAGTTTTTCCGTTTCCTGCTGGACTGTTTTGCCTTATACCCGCCCGCCCAGCGTCAGATGCGGCTGGTCGAGGTATTCCTGCGACTGCATTTCCACCATACGGCTGACGGTACGGACAAACTCTTGGGCAAAATCGCCTTCCAGATACATTTCTTCCGGCGGCACATCGGCGGTGGCACACAGTTTGACGCGGTAGTCGTACATCACATCAATCAGCCAGGTCAGACGGCGTGCTTCGGCGCGTTCGGCCTCACTGAGTTTTTCCATGCCGGAAATAAAAATCATCTCGTAACGCTCGCACAGATACAGATAATCCGCCTGCGAACGCGGGCCGAAACACAGGGTGCGGAAATCGAACCACACAACTTTTTCGGTATGGCCGCGGCTGGGCAGCGGACGGCCGTGCACCACCAGTTCCAAAGGTTTGTGCCGCTGTTTTTCCGTTACCTGCGCAAACAGCGCGGCCAACTTTTCTTCAGCCGCCGCATCGGCGGGCAGGTAAAACACTTCTGCCGCATTCAGGGTGCGCAGACGGTAATCCTCGCCGCCGTCGACATTCAAAATCGTCAGTTTGTCTTCCAGCAGCGAGATGGTGGGCAGAAAGCTGCTGCGGTTCTGCCCTTGGGGATACAGTTCGGACGGAGCGTAATTCGATGTCGCCACCAGAACCACGCCTTCGGCAAACAGGTTTTCCAGCAGACGGCCCAAAATCATGGCATCGGCAATGTCGCTGACGTGGAATTCGTCGAAACACAGGACGCGGGTTTCTTTGGCTATTTCGGCCGCCACGGCTTTAAGCGGGTCTGCTTCGCTTTTCAGTTCGCGCAGACGGCGGTGGATTTCGGCCATAAAGGCGTGAAAATGCACACGGCGTTTGCGGCGGTACGGCAGGCAGCCGTAAAACGCGTCCATCAGAAAACTTTTGCCGCGCCCCACGCCGCCGTAGAAATACAGCCCTTTGGGCAGTTGCGGCGAACGCAGGCTGCGGCCGAGAAAGCGGTTGCGCTTGCGTTTGAACATCATCAGTTCCGTCCACAGGCGGTCGAGATGTTCGATGGCTTCGGCCTGCGCCGCATCACGGATAAAGCCCGGCTGTTGGGCGGCAGTCTGATACCACGTCAGCGGGCTGTGGTTTTGATACGGCGGCGGCGTGAAGTGTTGGGTGTGGTTTTCTTCCATTTCTTCCCGAATATTTTTTCAGATTTCAGACGGCCCCGATTATAGAGTATTTGCCCGCAGAATTCAGAATTTATCGTGAAAATGCGGCAAAATCGCTGTCTGCCGCCCTATTGCTCCGTCCAGCCGCCGCCCAGGGCCTTATACAGCCCGACCAGTGCGCGGGCGCGCGCCAGACGCGACTGAACCAGCTCCGCTTCGGCGGTTTCCGCATCCAGCCGCATGCGCAAAACATCGTCCAGCGTTTTGCTGCCGTAGCGGAACAGCTGCTGCGCCCCGGCCTCCTGACGGCGGTATCCGGCGGCACGCTGCTGCAAGATTTCCGCCTGACGGCTCAGCGAAGCATGCATCTGTGCGGCATTGTCCACATCGGCCAAGGCTTGCAGCAGGGTCTGGTCGTATTCCAGCAAGGCGGTTTTCAGGCGCGCATCGGCAGCATCGACATTCGCCTGAATCCGCCCTGCGGTAAACAGCGGCAGAGAAATGCCCGCGCTCAGCAAACCCGCCCAGCCTTTCAATACCTGCTCGCCGCCGATTTCGAAACGCCCGCCCTGCCCGAGAAAATTCAGACTGAAACGCGGATACCAGTCGGCTTTCGCACTGCCCAGACGTGCCGCCTGAACGCGCACCTGCGCCGCACGGCCGATTAAGTCCGGCCGCCGTTCGATCAGGCCTTGCGGTGTTTGCCCCTGCGGTGCGGAAGGCTGGTCCGCCAGCACATCGCGTGCGGCTGCGCCCAGTACAAACTGCTGCGGTACGGCACCGGTCAGCACGGCCATCGCGCGCAGATGTCTGCGGTATTGCGCATCGAGCACCGCCTGCCTGCCCTGCGCGGCGGCCAAGGCGGCCCGTGCTTCTCCGACTTCCTGCGCGCTGACGTGTCCCGCGCGGAAGCGGCCTTCCGTATAACGCAGCATCTGCACCAAAACGGCCGTCTGATTTTCCGCTATCTGTTTGTGCCGCTCCAAGGCGCGCGCCTGAAAATACTGCTCGGCCATCTCGGCCGCCGCCAACATCTGTGCACCGTACACCTCCGCCTGCCGCGCGGCCGCACCGTAAAGCGCGGCATCGGCATCACTGCGCTTGGCACCGAAAAAATCCGGCTCCCAAGACACGCTGAGGCCGCCTGAAAGGCCGTTGCCGCGCATATCGGCTTCCTGCGGCAAAACCGGAACAGGCAGACTGCCCTCCCGGTTGAGGCGGGCGCGCGATGCACCGCTCTGCACGGCCAAACCTGCTTTCGGCAGCAAATCGGCCTGCGCCAGCCCGGCCGTCGCGCGCGCTTCGTTCAAACGGCTCTGCGCCGTTTTCACATCGAAATTGGCCGCCAACGCCTGTTCAATCAGCCGGTCCAATTCGCTGTCCTGCCATTGCCGCCACCAGCGGCCGATGTCGGCCGGCCTTCCTGCGGACGCATAATCAAAACTTTCCGGCAGCGGCAGGCGGCTGCCGATGTCAATAGCCACCGTACCGCAACCCGCCAGCCATACCGATACGGCCAACAGGCCGATGCGCATTCCTTTCATCATTTTTCTCCGTTCGATGCGGATTGGACGTGTTCAGACGGCCTAACCCTGTTTTTCCAGCATGGTTTTAAACCGCCGCAAAGCGGGCAGCAGAAAGAGCGCGCCGCTGCCCGCCATCATCGCCAGCTGCGGCCACACCGAGTCCCAGCCCGCGCCCCTGAACAGCACATTCTGCGCAAAAGAAGCAAACTGCGTGGTCGGCCAATATTCACTGATCCATTGGGCGGTTTCGGGCATATTGCTGCGCGGCGAGTTGGCACCGGAAAACATCAATGCCACCACATACACCGGCACCATCAGCAGGCTGTATTGCGGCATGGAGGGCGCCAGCGTGGCCAGCATCACCGCCAGCGCGGCAATCGAAAACATAAACACCAGCGTCCCGCCGAAATACAGCCACACCGACCCGCCGAAATCCGCGCCGATCACTCCGCCCACCACCAATTTCATCGACAAAGCCGCCGCCGCGCACACCACCAAACCGTTGGCCAGTATTTTCGCCAGCACAATCTGGCTGCTGCTCACCGGCATTACCAGCAGATGCGCCATCGTTCCCTGCTCGCGTTCGCGGATAACCGCCGCGCCCACCAGCACCAGTCCCAGCAGCATCACCATATTGTTCACCTGCATCGCACCGAGAAACCACGCGCTCTCGCGGTTCGGATTAAACGCCGTATTCAGCACGGCCTTCACCGGCACCAACGCTTCGGCCGTGTCCGCCAAACCGAGAAACTGCAAAATTTCGCGGTTGAAAATCTGCGTGATATAAGCCTGCCCCATGCCCGCCTGCGTCATCGCCGTGGCATCGACCAAAAGCTGCGCTTCGGCCGGGCGGCCGGACAGGACATCACGCTCGAAATCGGGCGGAAACACCAGCACAAAAATAAAACCGCCCTTATCCATGCCCGCTTCGGCCTCTTGCAGCGTGACTGCCTGCGGCCGGGCAAAATACGGCTGCGGCAGCGCATCGGCAATCTGCCGCGACAAAGCCGAACGGTCATCATCCACCACGGCCACCGTGGCATTGCGCAAATCCGTTCCGCCGCCTGTGGCCGTCTGGTACACCATCACGGTAAACACCACCGCCAACAGCACGCCCAGCACCGCATCGCTAAACAGGCTGCGCCACTCTTTCCACATCAAAACCGCAATATTTTTCAAAGCCTGCATCTTTCCCCCTCAGGGCACAATAGACCCGCCGCCGTTTCCAGGCCGTCTGAAAACGGCTTATTCCTGTTTTTTCAGAAACAGGCAGGCCAGCGCAAAATAAACTGCGGCAAACAGCAGCAAAACCGCATATTGCGGCAGAAAATCCGCAAAGCCCAAGCCTTTGGTAAACCCGCCCCGGCTGACGGTGCCGAACCACGAAGCGGGAAAGCCCACGCCAACGGCATACGCACCGCCCGACAAAGTGGCCACCGGATACATCAGGCCGGAAAAATTCACCGCCGGCGTCATCGTACCGATGGTGCTGAGAAAGAAGGCGGCGGTTTGCGATTTCACAAAAGACGAGATCAACAGCCCCAGCGCGGTGGAAGCGCACACCAGCAGCACGCCGCCGAGCAGCGTGGCGGCAAACGAACCGCTCATCGGCAAGCCGAACCAGAACACCGTCATCACCGACAGCAGCAGAAAATTCAGCGTGCCCATAGCGATATACGGCAGCTGTTTGCCCAATAAATACTGCGGCACCGAAGCGGGCGACGCGTACAGATTCTGAATCGTTCCCGACTCGCGCTCGCGCACCACGGCCAACGCGCTCATCACCGCCGGAATCATCGTCAGCACCAGCATCAGCACGCCCGGCACCATCGCATTCACGCTCTTAAACTCCTGATTGTACAGAAAACGCGGCACCAATTCGGCAGCGGCGGGCAGGTCGATGCCGCGCGTTTTGAGAATTTCGCGGTTGTAGCCGCCGACAATGGCGGCCGTATAGGCTTCGATATTGGCGGCGTTGAACGGCGCAGTGCCGTCCACCGTAAAGCCGACTTCGGCCTGCCGCCCGGCTGCCACATCGCGGCCGAAACCGGGCGGAATATCAATCAACAAAGCCGCCTGTCCGCGTTGCAGCAGCCGCAAACCCGCCCCGTCCGATTCAGGCGGCGGCCGCCCGGCAAAATAGGCCGAACCGGCAAACGGCTCGACAAAAGCGCGGCTGTGATCGGAACGGTCGCGGTCGCTGACGGCAAAAGTCAGCCCCGACACATCGAACGAAATCGCCCAGCCCAAAGAAGCCAGCAGCACCGCCGGCCCCAAAGCGGCGAAAAAGAGGCGGATTTTGTCGCGCAGCAATTCGCGGCTTTCGCGCACGGCAAACGTATAAACCGCATCCAACCGGCCGCGCAGGCCGTCTGAAAACGGCCGCCATACGCCGTGTTTTTTCCGTTCCGACGGGGCGGTTTCAGCAACGGCAGAATTTCCGGTACGGTTTTCAGACGGCCCCGGTTCGGCATTCTGTTCCAGATAATGGATAAACGCGGCCTCCAAATCGGTCTGCCCGCTGGCGGCTATGACCTGTTGCGGCGTCCCCTCCGCCAATACGCGGCCTTTGTCCATCAGCGAGATGCGGTCGCAGCGCAGGGCTTCGTTCATAAAATGGGTGGAAACAAAAATCGTGATGCGCTCTTGGCGCGACAGTTCGCCCAGCTTGCGCCAAAACAAATCGCGCGCGGCCGGATCCACGCCGGAAGTCGGCTCGTCCAAAATCAGCACTTCGGGTTTGTGCAGACAGGCCGCGGCCAATTGCAGCCGCTGGCGGATACCCAAAGGCAGCGCGGCGGGTTTGGCCTCGGCCGCCGCCGTCAAATCAAAATCGGCCAAAGCCTGTGCAACGGCCGCCGCACCGTCGGCCAAACCGTACAAGTCGGCGTGCAGTTGCAGGTTTTGCCGCACGCTCAATTCTTCATACAGCGAAAACGACTGCGACATATAGCCCACGCGTTTTTTCACGGCCAAACTGCCCGCATCGGCCGGCTTGCCCAGCAGGCGCGCGCTGCCCGATGTGGGCGGCAGCAGGCCGGTGAGCATTTTCATGGTGGTGGACTTGCCGCAGCCGTTGGCACCGAGAAAACCGAAAATTTCACCCTGCGCAATGGTAAAACCGACCCGATCGACGGCGGTGAAATCCCCGAAGGTTTTGCTCAACCCTTCCGCCTCCATGGCGGGCGGCGCGTCGGGCAGCGGCACAAAAGGCGTAATCGCCACTTCGCCCGCCCCCGCCTGTTTGGCCTCGGGCAGCAGGCGGATATAGGCCGCTTCCAGATTATCCGTTCCCAAACGCGCCATCACTTCGCGCGTGGGCGCATCGGCCAGCAGACGGCCCTCGTCCATCGCCAGCAGGTATTCAAACTGTTCGGCCTCTTCGATGTAGGCGGTGGCCACCAGCACCGTCATCTGCGGCACTTCGGCACGCAACGCATCAACCAGCGCCCAAAACTGCCGCCGCGACAAAGGATCGACACCGGTGGTCGGTTCGTCGAGAATCAGCAGCTCAGGGTTGTGCACCAAAGCGCAGCACAGGCTCAGTTTCTGCTTCATGCCGCCTGAAAGTTTGCCCGCCGCACGGCCGGCAAACGGCGACAGCCCCGTAGCTTCCAGCAGCCGCGCCATGCGCCGTTCCCGCGCTTGCCCGTGCAGGCCGAACAGGCCGGCATGAAAAGCAATGTTTTCTTCAACGCTCAAAGTCGGGTAAAGATTCTTGCCCAAGCCCTGAGGCATATAGGCGGTGCGGTGCGACAGAGCGCGGCGGACATGTTTATCCGCCATATCGCCGCCCAGCACTTCTACCCGCCCGTCCTGCACCGAGCGCACTCCGGCAATCAGCGAAAGCAGGGTCGATTTGCCCACGCCGTCCGGCCCGATTAAACCTACGGTGCTGCCGCGCGGCAGCGACAGTGAAACCGACTTCAAGGCTTCGGTTTTGCCGTAACGGTAGGACACGGCCGAAAGGGCCACTGCCGGTATCTGTTTCATCTTCATCACACTTTCCACCGCCTGCCGCGCAAAACGCCAACCGGCTCTACAAATATCCGTTTTCTCTTCGCAAAACTTGCTTCGCCCGTTTTCGCTTCGCAGAAACTCGCTTCGCCCGTTTTCGCTTCGCAGAAACTCGCTTCGCCCGTTTTCGCTTCGCAGAAACTCGCTTCGCCCGGTTTACGCTCAGAAACTCGCTTCGCCCGTTTTCGCTTCGCAGAAACTCGCTTCGCCCGTTTTCGCTTCGCAGAAACTCGCTTCGCCCGTTTTCGCTTCGCAGAAACTCGCTTCGCCCGTTTTCGCTTCGCAGAAACTCGCTTCGCCCGTTTTCGCTTCGCAGAAACTCGCTTCGCCCGTTTTCGCTTCGCAGAAACTCGCTTCGCCCGTTTTCAGACGGCCTGTCTGCACCAGGCCGTCTGAAAACGTATCAACGCAAATTAATTAGCGCCGCCGCAAAATGCCGACGGCATCAAGCACGCCCTCACTCCGGCAGCTTCACCGCCAATTCCTGCGGCCATTCGCGGCTGGCGTCGGTACGCACATAGCCGTTGCCCGTCATACCGCCTTTGAGCAGCCCACGGTACTGCAAGGCCACCGCCTGCGGCACCTGCAACTTCACTTTAAACATCAACTTCTCCCGCTCGCTGCGGGTTTCCACCGCCTTGGGCGTGAACTGTGCTTCGGCAGCAATAAAACGGATTTGGGCGGGCAGCACCATCTCCGCGCCGTCCGGCACAATCCGCGCCTCATCGCCCACTTTCAGACGGCCGACAACAGGATTGGGCAGAAAAATATTCATATATACGTCTGCCGGATCAATCAGGCTGACGACTTTGCTCCCCGGTGCCACCACATTGCCCGCTGCCGCCAAACGGTATTCCACCCGTCCCGCTTGGGGCGTCGTGATGCGCATATCGCTGCCGGCCGACTCTGCGGCACGCAGTTGGGCACGGGCGCGCTCGACTGCCGCACCCGCCTGCGCCACGGCGGCCGCCGCTTCCGCTTTTCCGGCCTGCGCCGCTTTCACCCCTGCCGCCGCACTGTCGCGCTGGCTTTTCCGCCGCTGCGTTTCCGCAGGCGACACCAAATCTTCGCGTTGCAGTTTGGCCGCGTTGTCCCACTCAATCTGTGCCGCCGCCTGCTGCTGCCGCTGTGCCGCAATACGCGCTTCGGCGCCGACCAGCGCACCGCGCGCCTGACGTTCGGCCGCTTCGGCCTGCGCCACGGCGGCACGCGCCTCAGCCACCCTGCTGTCGGCCGTATCCGAAGAAAGCTGCACCAATACCGCGCCCGCCGCTACATCCTCGCCCTCTTCCACCAGCACAGCCTCCACCCGCCCGCCGTAGAGTGCGGCCACATCAAAGCGCGCCAAAGCCAGACGCCCGTTCGACCCGGCCACATAATCCGGCAGGCCGCCGCTGCGGCCGTCCCGGTACAGATACCACCCGCCCGCCGCCACGGCTGCCAGCAATACGCCGGTTAATATAATTTTTTTCATTCTGTATCCTTATCCTTAACTTGATTTTGACTGCCGTCCGCCGCCCATACGCCCAACACCCAGTCCAACCGCCGCGCCAGAGCCTCATCGCTCAAATACTGCGGCATCACGCCGGCCATTTCCGCCGGCAGAATCCCCAACCTGTGAAACTGATCGGTAAACAGCACCGGCCCTGCCGCAGCCGCCACCAGAAAATTCAGCCGCAGCAGATATTCTTCTTCCGGCCACCGCCACTGCACCGCACAGGCGCGCAAAGCCCGTCCGACACGTTGCAGATTCTGGCCGCTGTGCTGCTGCAACACTTCGGCCACCACACCCGCCCCGCCGTCCGCACAGTCGGCCAGCATACGCTGCACCCAGGCCAGATTGTCGCGCAGACTCCGCACCATCACCGTCAGCACGGCGCGCAAATCCGCCGCCGCTTCGCCCGTTTCAGACGGCCACGGATAATTCCGGCGCACCTGTTCATAGCGCTCGGTCAGCATCATGCGCACAAAATCGTCTTTACCGGCAAACAGATGGTGGAACATACCCGGACTCAGCCCCGCCTCCGCCGCCAACGCACGCACCGACAGCCCCCGGTACCCCGCCTCGGGATACAGACGGAAACCGGCCTGTAAAAACTGCCGGTAAGAATGCACGCGGTTTTTCGGTTCTTTCATACCGCCCCCGAAATTGGACAAGCGTCCAATCATAGTGAAAAAAACAGGCCGCCGCAAGCCATGCGGCTCCGGCCAACCCGAATCCCGCTGTTGGCGGTTGATGTCCGCCCGCCCGTTTTCATCCTGCGGCAGGTATTGACAGACATTCTTTTTTTGATAATCATTATCGTTTTTATAAATCAAGGCTCGGCAGACGGCCGAAAGGACATAACAGAATGGAAAGTCTGCGGATATGCCGGCCAAACCGTTCAACCGATTTTCACAAAAGGATTGAAATCATGAATTTATTCAACAAGAAACCTTTGGCATTATTACTTGGCGGGATTTTTTCGGCCAACATGCTGTTGGTTTCCGCACAGGCACAGGCACAAACCGGTGAGGCAGACAAACCGGCAGCCGAAACAGCCGAATTGGATACCGTCCGGGTAAAGGGGGAAAGAAAGTCACCCACCATCACCGAAAATACAGACAGCTATACCACTCCCATTACTTATTCGATTACCGGCATTCCGCAGGAGTTGAAAGATACGGTACAGTCCGCAAGCGTCATCACCAGCAGACGCCTCCAAGACCAGCCGGATACCAACCGTGTCATTGATGTCGTCAATCAGGCAACGGGGCTGCATTTGTCGCAAATCGAAAGCGACCGGTACAGTCTGAGTTCGCGCGGCATGGGTATCGACAGTATTTCGTATGACGGCGTAACGACTTACTACGATACCCGCTTCAATTACGGCGACAACCATATGGATACGGCACTGTACGACCGTGTCGAAGTGGTTCGCGGGGCAACCGGCTTTATGACGGGGCCGGGAAACCCGTCGGCTTCCATCAATCTGGTACGCAAACGGCCGACCAAAGACTTTCAGGGCAGCATAGCGGCAGGTGCAGGTTCGTGGAACCATTACCGGATTGAAACCGACCTGTCAGGCCGTCTGAACAGCAGCGGTTCCCTGCGCGGCCGCCTGGTAGGCGTTTACCATACCCGCGACTCCTTCCTCGACCGCTACAACAACCGCCGCCACGTTTTATACGGCGTATTGGAAGCGGATTTGGGGGCACGCACCATGCTCAGCGCAGGTGCCAACTATCAGCGCAACCGTTCGCGCGGCGTGATGTCCGGGGGCCTGCCGCTGTTTTACAGCGACGGCACCATGACCCGTTATGACCGTTCGGCCAATACGGCACCGGGCTGGGGAGCCGACAGCTACAACAGCCTGAGTGCTTATCTGACCCTGCACCACCGCTTCCAAAACGGCTGGCGGCTGGAAAGCAATTACACCCTCAGCCGCAATACGCGCGAACTGAAGAGTGCTTATGTATACGGTTCGCCCGATCCGGCCGACAATACCGGCATGAATACGGCAGCAATCAGCCTGATTGACGGTTCGCGCAAACAGGATGCCTTCGATATTAAGGTCAACGGTTTATACCGCCTGTTCGGCCGCGAACATGCCGCCCGCTTCAATTACAACTTCAACCGCAACCATTACGACAACGGCTATCAGAGTCCCGTCAAAAATACGCTGCCCGCAAAATGGGGCGATTTCAGACGGCTCGGTTTCCCGGTACCCGAGCCGCAGTGGCAGTCTGAAACCTTTACCGCTTTGCGCGGTACCATAACCCAACATGCCGCATCCGGCATTACCGATCTGTCCCTGCACGACCGTTTGAATTTAACCCTGGGCGCACGCCTGACAAACTATAAAGTGGCAGACGACAGTTTCGGCCCGTACTTCCGGCCTTACCGCAACCGCTTCAACGCCGTGTCGAAATATTTCGGTTTGAGCTATAAACTGAATGACCGGTATTCACTGTACGGCAGCTATACCGATATATTCCAACCGCAAACGACCGTCGATGCCGCAGGCAAATATCTGGATCCCGTCATCGGCGGAAACTACGAAATCGGCCTGAAAGGCGGTCTGCGCGAAGGCCGTCTGAATTTCTCTGTCGCCGCATTTGAAACCCGTCGGGACAATGTCGCCCAACCGACAGGCGAGCGCCTGCCGGGCGGGCAACCTGTAAACCGCGCCGTCGACGGTGCCAAAACACGGGGATTTGATGCGGAACTGGCCGGCTCTCTGACAGACAACTGGAATATTCAGGCCGGCTTGACGACTTTTGTGGCACGCGATGCCGCCGGCCGCCGTATCAGTCTGCAGACGCCGAACCGTATTTTCAAACTGTTTACCACATACCGCCTGCCCGCTCCGTTACAGCGTATGACCGTCGGCGGCGGGGTCAATTGGTACAGCGGAATCGAAGGTACCGTCCGTAATCCGCAAAACAAACCGGTCCAAGTACGTGCAGATGCCTATGCGGTAGCCAATCTGATGGCACGGTATGACTTTACCCCGCGCGCCTCGCTGAGCGTGAATGTCAATAATCTGTTCGACAAACGCTATTACACCTGGTTCGGGCGGTATGAACAATACCAGTACGGCGCACCGCGCAATGCACTGGCCACTTTCCGCTATCAATTCCGATGAACCGGCGCGATTTCTTATTGGCGGGCAGCCTCATGGCAGCAGGCTGCCTGCTCGGCTGCCGTCCGTTACCGTCCGGCACGAAGCCGCTGTTTGAGCATCCGGACAGCAGCGCGCCCTTCCCCGTCGTCATCCACGGCGCACTGGGCGATACGCGGATTGACCGGCCGCCGCAGCGGGTCGTGGCACTGGGCGCGGGCGCAGAGGATATTGCGCTGTCGCTCGGAGTCATACCGGTCGCGATTGAAACACATCTCTGGGGCGGCGACGAAAAGGGCTATCTGCCGTGGTTTAAAGAAGCGGTTTTACAGACTCGGCAGGTATTGCCGGATACGGTAGCCATGTATCCGGAATTGGATATAGAAAAAATTATCGGCTTAAAACCCGATTTGGTCTTGGCACCGCAATCGGGTATTTCTCCGGCCATCTTCAAACAATTATCCGGCTTTGTTCCGGTTGTTGCATATCCCGGGCGCGCCTGGCTGACCTCTGTGCAGGAACAGTTTGAAATCGCCGGTGCCGCATTGGGCAGGCTGCCTCAGGCCAGACAGGTATACCGCCTGATGCAGGAACAGATGGCCGCATACCGGGCCGCCTATCCGCATTTGCAGCAATATACATTTGCCTACCTGAACGCCGGCAGACATATGGTCAATTTATGGACTTATGTTGCCGGTGATCCGCGCGTTGATGCATTAACACAGCTCGGGTTGGAGTTGGCTCCGTCGGTTCGGAATCTGCCGGTCAGATCCGGCAGTTTTGTTGCGGAAATCGGTCTGGAAAATGCCGATATGCTTGCTGATGTCGATATTGTCGTCAGCGGGTTTATCAATGAACAGGCACGCGATGCAGTTGCCGCCGTTCCCCTCTATTCGGCCATTCCCGCGATCCGTAACGGGGCGTATGCGGCACTGACCGACAAGACATTAATCATGGCCATGTCTTACGGAACGCCTTTGAGCCTCAGTTGGGGTATTCCGCGCTTTATGCCGATACTGCTGGAAGCCGCCGCACGGGTTCCGGCGAAAATGGAAAGACTGTGATGAAATGGCAGATTTATCCGATTTTTATTTTGTCTGTACTGACCGTCATGTGCCTGACTGCCTTTACCGGCGGATTGGCTTGGGGCAGCAAAACATTGGGCTTTGACGATGTATGGATTTTTTTGACTTCCCGCGAAACCGGAATCCCCGCCGCCCGGCACTATACGGATCTGGTCATTGAAAACCGCCTGTTCCGCACGCTGGGTACATTGCTCTGCGGTGCGGCATTGGGCACATCAGGTGCCTTAATGCAGGGGCTGACCCGTAACCCGCTGGCCGACAGCGGATTACTCGGCATTAATGCGGGCGCAGCCGCCCTGATTGTCTCCGCCGCCTTAGTGCCGTCTTGGCCAATCAACCCGTTTTGGCCGGCACTGACGGGGGCATTGGCAGTCGCGGCCTTTGTCAGTATGCTCGGCTTGGGCAAAGGCGGTGATGCCGGCGGTTTGATGATTTTGGCAGGTATGGCCGTATCGGTATGCCTGTATGCCTATGTCCAAATGGTTATCCAGCTCAACCCGCAGGTATTCGACCAATACCGTTTTTGGGCAAGCGGTTCGTTCGGCGGCATAAAAGCCGTACAGCTTGCCGGGGTACTGCCCTTTTGGATCGCAGGAACGGTACTTGCCCTGTTCTGCGGACGGTATGTCAATTTAATCGCGCTGGACAAACAGACGGCCTTATCTCTGGGCGCCAATGTACTGCTCATCCGTGCAGCCGTTTTATTGGCGGCGGCAACATTATCGGCCGTCTCTGTGGCGCTGGCCGGCCCCATTGCCTTCATCGGCTTGGGTGCCGTACATATCGCACGCAGACTCATCGGCAGCGACTACCGCTTTTTAATTCCGGCAGCCATGCTCAATGGTGCCGCTTTGCTGTGCGGTGCCGATATTTTGGCCAGAACGGTAGTCAGGCCGTCTGAAATCGCCACCGGCATTATGACGGCACTGCTGGGCGCATCCCTGCTCTACGTACTGGTCATGCTCAAAAGGACAAGGATATGAACCGCTTTGCTTTATTGCTGCCGGTACCCCGCGCCGGACTTTATGCCTGCGCGGGCATGATTTTATCGGCATTAATCATGGCATTATCCACTTTGTCCGGGAAATACCAGTCATTGCTGCCGCAACTGCCCGCACTGTTACTGAATCAGGCAGATCCTGTTACCGACTGGCTGTTTTGGCAACTCTGGCTGCCGCGTACCGTCATTGCGGCAGGTGTGGGTGCAGCCTTGGCTGTGTCGGGCAGTATCTTTCAAACGCTGACATACAATCCTTTGGGCAGCCCGGACATTATCGGAGTCAATGCCGGTGCGGCAGCAGGGGCAGTACTGTCTGCATTAATCTGGCCGGGATATATCCCCGCAACAGCAGGTGCACTGCTCGGTGCACTGGCTGCCGTGCTGCTGGTCGCTTTTGCCGGACGGGAACGGCTGTCTTTCGGCATCCATATGATTGTGGCCGGCGTGGCCGTCAATGCCGCTGCGGTTGCCGTTGTCCAATTCGGCTTGACCGGTGTCCGTCAGGAAGACGCACAGCAAATGGCCGCCTGGCTGAGCGGCAGTTTGGCACAGCGCGGCTGGCAGGAAGCTGCCGTTATCTGGTTGGTGCTGCCAGCCTGCCTTTTGGTTCTGTACTCACAGAAAACGGCATTGGATATTTGGGCTGCCGGACGGCAGGCAGCAGCAGGCGTGGGCATCAATATTCCGCTGACATTTATACTGTCTCTGACTGCGGCAACCGTCTTGGCCGCAGCTGCCGTCGTAGCTGCCGGGCCGGTATCCTTCATTGCTCTGGCTTCACCGCATATCGTTAAAAGTATGCTGAAAAGCAGCCGGTGGCTGTGGCTGCAAACGGCACTGACCGGGTCACTGCTCTTGCTGGCAGCAGATGCAGCAGCCCGCCTGCTGCCGTTTTCCTCCCAACTCCCGGTAGGCGTACTGACGGCCGCACTGGGCGGATGCTATTTACTTTTACTGCTGATTCGCGAATGGTGGAACAAATGAACACAGCCGTTTACGCACCGCAAACCGCAAACCTGCTGGCGCAAATCCATCAACTCCTCCCCAGACTTTCAGGCCGTCTGAACGATACTGCTGCCGGCACTTTCCGACTCGGATGCCGAAACAATATTAACGACATCAAACAGCTGTACGAACATTTGCAGCAGCAGCACCCGGAAGGGGGGAAAATCTTTTGGTCTTGCCGCACATGGGCACTACTCATCTGGCAGCCGATTTATCTGACCGTTTTAAGCGTACAACTGCTGGGTAAGGCGGTCAGCCTGAACCGCTTCGGCATCATTACAGACCGATCCGGCGTTGCCGCTTACAGCCTCAGTCCGCGGGCTGTCTATACAGGCAAACCGTCCCATCTGGTTCTCTTTGCCGGACGGCAGATTAAAGCAACGGGCGATCACATTTACACATGCTTGCGCGAAATTACCCCGTTCAATATGAAATTGGCCGCCAAACTGCAGACAGACTGCCTGGTTTCCGCCCTACTGTTCCAAAACACGCATTACACGCAAAACAGCAAAAACGAATTGGACCGGCTGATTGCCGAATGGTTGGCCGCCGCAGGACTGCCCGACTGCCAAGCGACCTTTTATTTAAACCAGACCCGCCGGACTTTCGGCTTCAACCGGCAGGCATGTTGTCAGGAATTCCGCCTGACATCGGGCAGCTTGTGCGATGCCTGTCCGCGCCTGCCCTTATCCGAACGGGTCTACCGTATGACACAGACTGAAAGCCCCCTCCATGCTGAAAGCTGAAAATATTACCTTGTCTTACCAAAACCAAACCGTTATCGAGCATCTCTCTTTCTCGCCGCCGGAGCAGAAAATAACGGTTTTTATCGGCGCCAACGGATGCGGCAAATCCACACTGTTAAAATCCTATGCACGCCAGCTTCCGCCGCAAAATGGAAACATTATCCTGAACGGCGAAGACATCTATCAAACCTCGGGCAGACAGACCGCCAAACAATTAGCCATGCTGGCCCAGTCGGCAACCGCGCCCGAACATCTGACAGCAGAACAATTGGTCCGCTACGGCCGCTATCCCCACAGGCAGCTGCTGGCACGGTGGAGCGATGAAGACGAAAATCAAGTCAACCAAGCCATGCTGCTGACCGGAATACAGGCCTATTCCGCCCGGTTTCTTGCCGACTTATCGGGCGGGCAGCGCCAACGTGTCTGGATCGCCATGGTACTGGCACAGAACACACCTTACATTCTGCTGGACGAGCCGACTACTTATCTGGACTTGGCTTATCAGATAGAAATTCTTGATTTGCTGCAAACACTCAACAGGACACAACGCAAAACCATCGTCATGGTTTTGCATGACCTGAACTTGGCCGCACGGTATGCCGACTATGTTGCGGCAGTCAAAAACAAAACCGTCATCTGCTCGGGCAGCCCGCAACAGGTCTTTACGGAAGACAATATCCGAAACATTCTCAACCTGGACTGCAAAATCATCACCGACCCCTACTGCGGCACGCCGCTCTGTATCCCGCTCGGCAGCAGCCGGCCGCCAGATCAAATCAAACGATGAACCGCACCCCATCAATCAACCCAACCGCCGCAAGGGCGGCCGCCTGCATCTTACCCGCCCAGCTCAATCCAGCACCACCGCATGAACACCCGCTGCCAACGCCAGCTTGTGCAGTACCGCAGACGGCATCGCACTATGCTGCAAACCGCGCAGATTGGCCAGTACCGGCAGATGGCTCAAACGGCGCACCTGCACCACGGCTTCCACATCCAGCCTGTGCGGGTATTCGGCGGTAAAACTCAATGTTCCGGCCTCCCCCAAAATAATCTGGGCATTGCCTTTGAGTGCAATCTGTTCGGCCGCCACCAGCCATTGACGGTAGGTATGGTGTTTGTCTTTACACAGCACCAGCGGCGTATTCAGACGGCCTACCTCTTCCTGCAACGCACGGTTGGTCATCAGTTCTCCGCCCAAATACAGCACATCGGCCTCCGCCTGCAAGGCATGGGCGATTTGGCGGACATCGCGTATCCGCACCAAAACGGGTTTCTCCGCCCCGTGGCACGCCGCCACCGTCTCGCGCATGGCGCGGATCTGCTCTTTTTCGCTGATGCGGCCGTTGTCGGCATAGGGGTGGTTGTCGACAAAAAACGGATCGCCGTACAGCGCGTCAAACGCGGCCATATCTGCCGTCCGCACTCCAATACGCACGCATTTTTCCCCGCCGAACGCGACACCGCGCACATGAATCACACTGTCCTCGGGCTGCGCTTCGCGGCTGACAATGCGCCAGTCGTCCAACACCCGAATAGCACGCTCCACCTGCGGCAGCGCGGCTGCCTCCTGCGGTTGCAGAATGCGCTCATCGCCCACCGCACCGATAATTGTCCGCTCCTCGCCGCGCGAAATATGCTCCTGCAACCCCCTGCTGCGGATCAGTGCCACCACCGCCGCTACCGCTGCCTCATCGGCATACTTCTGCATCACAATAATCATTCCTGCCCCCTGTCCGTGGTTTGCGCCGATGGTAGCAAGTTTTCCCGCCGCTGACCATGCAGGGCCGTCTGAAAACAGTCTCCCGAAACACTGAACGACCGCCGCCGTTTTCAGACGGCCCGAACCGTGCTTTTTCCCCAAGATGCGATTTGCTATACTGCCCCGCCTGTGCCGCCTGAAAACAGCCGCCTGCATGGCAGGTGTTGCGGTTGCCTGCCGGCCGTTCCGCACGAAAAACATCGGCAGCACCCAACGGCGAAATGCGTGCCGTCGGCCGCAGCTTCTGCCGCAACGACCAAACCGCCCGCCGCATTTTCCCATCCGCCGGTTACATTCCGCGAATGTGAACCATGCGGACCGACGCACGGGATACCGTCCTGATGGCGGCATGACGTTAAACCCGGCCGTACCGCCCGACAGCGGCGGCCGTCCTGACCTGCATCCGCCCGCGCAAAAACAGCAGGCACTGAGTAACCCTGTGAAGGAACCGCCGCCATGGCTGCAACCGCGCAAACCGTAAGCCTCAACGCCGTCTGGCCGTTTCTGCCGCCTGCCGCCGAGCTGCTGCGCGCCGCCAACCGTTTCCGCCGCCTGATTGTCTGCCTGCCGCAGCACGCCGTCCCGCAGCCCGATACCGCCGGTCTGCCCGCCGCAGCGGCCGCGCGCTGGCATCAGGCGTTTTCCGCCGTTTCCCTCGAAGCCGCCAGCCTCTTCCGCCATCTGATTGACAGGTGCGAATTATGGCTGTTCCCGCCGCAGGCCGCCGCGCATCTGAACGACTATTTTTCAGACGGCCTCTGCTGGCAGGACACGCCCATTCCCCAGCAGCCCGCCGCTGCCGTCAAACCGTGGTTCCGTCCCCCGCCGCCGATAACGCCGCGCCGCATTGCCGTCATCGGTGCGGGCATTGCCGGTGCCGCCTGCGCACGCATTCTGGCCGAACACGGCATCGGCGTCACGGTTTGGGAGGCGGGCAAAGCGGCACATGCGGCCAGCGGCAACCGCCAAGGCCTGCTGTATGCCAAAATTTCGCCCCACCCCACCGAACAGACCGAGCTGCTGCTCGGTGCTTACGGCCACACCCGCCGCGCCCTGACACGCCTGCTGCCCGATGCCGGTACATGGCAGCCCTGCGGCGTCCTCCACCTCAACCACAACGCCGCCGAAGCCCGCCGCAACGCCGCACTCGGCCGCCAAACGCACCACCGCCATCTGTATTACCCCGTCGATGGCGCGGCGGCCTGCCGTCTGGCCGGTATCGACGGCCTTTCAGACGGCCTGTTCTGGCCGCAGGGCGCATGGCTGCACCCGCCCGCCTTGATCCATGCCCTGCTCGATCACCCGCTGATTACCCTGTCCGAACACACTCCGCTGCAAACCGCCGGCTACCGCAACGGCCTCTGGCATCTTTCCGCCCCGCAAAACCGCCTGACCGCGTCCCATATCATTTTCTGTACGGGTGCCGACAGCCCGCAAATCCCGCTGCTGCACCATCTGCCGTGGCAGCTGATCCGCGGCCAGACCAATCTCGCCCCCGCCGACACCCGCTCGTCTGCCCTGAAAACCGCCCTCTCCGGCTCGTCCTATATCAGCCCCGCATGGCAGGGTGTCCACTGCTTCGGTGCCACCTTCCACCCGCACAACAACGACCGCCGCCTGCACCCTGCCGATACGGCCGCCAACCTGCACGACCTGTCCGCCCTGTATCCCGATTTGGCAGGCCGTCTGAACATCAGCGACCTGGCCCGCGGCCATGCCGCCGTCCGCTGCGACAGCCCCGACCACCTGCCCACCGTCGGCCCCGTCGGCGATGCCGCCGCCATGCGCCATGCCTACGCCCGTCTGGCCGACGATAAAAACCTGCCGCTGCAAACCGAATGCCCCTACCTGCCCGGCATCTGGGTCAGCAGCGGCCACGGCAGCCGCGGCCTCACCACCGCACTGTGGTGCGCCGAAGCCCTGGCCGCCGACCTGCTCGGCCTGCCCAACCCTCTGTCCCCTCGCCTGCGCGCCGCCCTGCACCCCAACCGCCACCCCATCCGCGCCATCGTCCGCAGCTGAGCCCCGTGTTATAATCCGCGCACCGGCAAACCATAAATAAGATTCAGGAACACACCATGCGACTGCTCCACACCATGCTGCGCGTCGGCAATCTCGACCGCTCCCTTGCGTTCTATCAAAACATCCTGGGCATGAAACTGCTGCGCAGACACGACTATCCCGAAGGCCGTTTTACCCTTGCCTTTATCGGCTACGGCGACGAAGCCGCCGAAACCGTCATCGAACTGACCCACAACTGGGACACCGAAAGCTACGACTTGGGCAATGCTTTCGGCCATCTCGCCATCGAAGTCGATGATGCCTATGCCGCCTGCGAAAAAGTCAGACAGCAAGGCGGCAAAGTTATACGCGAAGCCGGGCCGATGAAGCACGGCAGCACCGTCATCGCCTTTATCGAAGACCCCGACGGCTACAAAATCGAGTTTATCCAGAAAAACTCGGGCAGCGATTCGGTACAGTACACTGCCTGAATACCGCAGCAGGCCGTCTGAAAACGGGCAGAGCAAGTTTCTGTGAAGCCAAACGGGTTCCTGCAGAGCCAAAGCGAACGGAATGAGTTGCTGAGGAGCTCAAACCCGCAACCGTTTTAGCTCCTCAGACACCCGTTCCGCCCGTTTTCAGACGGCCTTAATGCACACAATACTTGACTAAAAAACTCAGGCATAAGAAAATAGCCGTCCCCCCCCCAACCGCCGCCGACCACCATGAGACTCACCACCAAAGGCCGTTTCGCCGTTACCGCCATGCTCGATCTGACCCTGCACTGCGGCAGCGGCGCGGTGCGGCTCAACGACATCAGCACACGGCAGCATATTTCGCTCTCCTATCTGGAACAGCTCTTTGCCAAACTGCGCCGTGCAGGCTTGGTCGAAAGCATACGCGGCCCCGGCGGCGGCTATGTCCTCGCACAGGCGGCCGACCAAATCAACATTGCCCAAATCATCGCCGCCGCCGAAGACAAACTCGATGCCACCCAATGCACCGGCCGTGCCGACTGCCACAACGGCACTCCCTGCCTGACCCACAACATCTGGGAAAGCCTCAACCACACCATAGACAACCACCTGCGCGCCATCACACTGGCCGGCGCATTGAAAGCCAACCGGGAAAACCATACCCACGTTGTCCGCTTTCCCCACATCAACTAAAACCGAATCCGTTACCCGAAACAGCAGAAAATACCGAGAAAGAACACACCATGACCACCACACCCATCTACCTCGACTACGCCGCCACCACACCGGTCGACAAACGCGTTGCCGAAAAAATGATTCCCTATTTAACCGAACAATTCGGCAACCCCGCCTCCAACAGCCACAGTTTCGGTTGGACGGCTGAGGAAGCCGTCGAAAACGCCCGCGCCGAAATCGCCAGACTGATTCACGCCGACGCCAAAGAAATCGTGTTCACCAGCGGTGCCACCGAATCCAACAACCTCGCCATCAAAGGCGCGGCCAACTTCTACAAAACCAAAGGCAGACACCTCATCACCGTTAAAACCGAACACAAAGCCGTACTCGACACCATGCGCGAACTCGAACGCCAAGGCTTCGAAGTCACCTATCTCGACGTACAGGAAAACGGCCTGATTGATTTGGACGTACTCAAAAACGCCATCCGCGACGATACCGTTCTGGTATCCGTGATGTGGGTAAACAACGAAATCGGCGTCATTCAAGACATTCCCGCCATCGGCGAAATCTGCCGCGAACGCAAAATCATTTTCCATGTCGATGCCGCCCAAGCCTGCGGCAAAACCCCGATTGACGTGGAAACGGCCAAAGTCGATCTGCTGTCCATGTCCGCACACAAAATCTACGGCCCCAAAGGCATCGGCGCGCTGTATGTGCGCCGCAAACCACGCGTGCGCCTCGAAGCGCAAATGCACGGCGGCGGGCATGAGCGCGGCTTCCGTTCCGGCACCCTGCCCACCCACCAAATTGTCGGCATGGGCGAAGCCTTCCGCCTGGCACGCGAAGAATTGGAACAGGACCGCGCCCACGCCCTCAAACTGCGCGACATCTTCCTGAAAGGCATCGAAGGCATCGAAGAAGTCTATATCAACGGCGATTTGGAACAGCGCGTGCCCACCAATCTCAACGTCAGCTTCAATTTCGTCGAAGGCGAAAGCCTGATTATGGCCGTGAAAGAACTCGCCGTATCCAGCGGCTCCGCCTGCACCTCCGCCAGCCTGGAACCCAGCTACGTCCTGCGCGCCCTCGGCCGCAACGACGAGCTCGCCCACTCCTCCCTGCGCATCACCTTCGGCCGCATGACCACCGAAGAAGAAGTGAAATTCGCGGCGGAATTGATCAAGGCGAAAATCGGCAAACTGCGCGACCTGTCGCCTTTGTGGGAAATGTTTAAAGACGGTATTGATTTAAGTACAGTCGAATGGGCAGAACATTAACATAAAAAAAGACCAACCAAAGTTGACCTTTGGTTGGCTAGTTCACAATGACAATGCCAAGTAGCGCATTTGGTAATTTTTCAACACCAGAGGTTCCCTGGCAAACATTATGAATAACTACTATTTTGATAAATAGTGTCATGATCGCTCCTTTAGAAGTCTGCTGTCAGCATAGCAAGATGCCAAAGGCACGCACACATTATTTGGAAACCAGCTTAAGTCGGACACAAATATTCGACTTAAGCTACAAGATATATACCTTGATAGCCACCATTTAAGCTGCTAGACTGAAACCGACAAAATCCACTAAAAAGGAACCCATCATGCAAACCGCCAAACTATTCCAAAACGGCCGCAGCCAAGCCGTGCGGCTGCCTGCTGCGTTCCGTTTTTCGGGTGATGAAGTGTATATCCGCCGCGATGACACCACAGGCGATGTGATTTTGTCGCAACGCCCGAACGACTGGCAGGGCTTTATTGCTGTCGCATCCGAACTGACCGAACACGATACCATCGAACGCGATGCCTCCGCACAGCAACGTGACCCGTTTGCAGACTGGCTGGAATAACCGTGATTTATCTTTTAGATACCAATATGGTAAGCCATATCCTGCGCCAACAACCCAATGTGATGGCAAAGCTGCAAAGTGTACCAATGGCTGATCTGCATATTTCGGCAGTAACGCACGCCGAATTAATGTATGGCTTGGCCAAAAAGCCCGATGCAGTCAAACTGCACCGCGCCGTGCATGAGTTGCTGCTGCGCGTCAGCGTATTGCCGTTTGATGATCAAGTAAGTACCCATTACGGAAACTTTAAATCACAGGCCGAACAAGCGGGTAAAAGCCTTGCTCCTTTGGATATGATGATTGCCGCACACGGTTCGGCAGTAGGCGCGGTATTGGTCAGCAACGATGCCGCTTTTCAAAAAATAGCCGGTTTGAACGTAGAAGATTGGACCAAGTCCTAAACTTCTCTTAAAACCAACCCCGTCTTGAATTCCTTTCAGACGGCCTTAAAAGACCGATTAACCGAATATATTACACAAGGAACCCACATCATGGCATACAGCGACAAAGTCATCGACCATTACGAAAACCCGCGCAATGTCGGCTCGTTCGACAAAGACGACCAAGATGTCGGCACCGGCATGGTGGGTGCGCCCGCCTGCGGCGACGTGATGAAACTGCAAATCAAAGTGAACGAAGCGGGCGTTATCGAAGACGCGAAGTTTAAAACCTACGGCTGCGGTTCGGCCATCGCCTCATCTTCGCTGATTACCGAATGGGTCAAAGGCAAAAGCCTTGATGAAGCCATGGCGATTAAAAACAGCGAAATCGCCGAAGAGCTGGAACTGCCGCCGGTCAAAGTCCACTGTTCGATTTTGGCCGAAGATGCCATTAAAGCGGCCATTTCGGACTACAAAAAGAAAAAAGGCGCGTAACCCTCTATACCGCCCGCAGGCGTTTCAGACGGCCCGCTTTGGACAAGGCCGTCTGAAAACGGGTGAAGCGGGTTTCTGCGAAGCTAAAACCCCGCGTTTTTAAAGGATAAAAGATGATTACTCTGACCGAAAATGCCGCCCGCCACATTCAGAATTTTCTGACCAAACGCGGCAAAGGCGAAGGTATCCGATTGGGCGTCAAAACCAGCGGCTGCTCGGGAATGGCGTATAATCTCGAATTTGTCGATGAGGTGCAGCCCGAAGACCGGGTATTCGAAGCATACGGCGTGAAAGTTTTTGTCGATCCGAAAAGTCTGGTGTACCTGAACGGTACCGAATTGGACTACACCAAAGAAGGCTTGCAGGAAGGCTTCAAATTCCAAAACCCGAATGTGAAAGACGAATGCGGCTGCGGCGAGAGCTTCCATGTTTAAAAACGAAAGTGCGTTTTAGCTTCACAGAAACCCATTCCGTTCGTTTTAGCTCCGCAGAAACCCGCTTCGCCCGTTTTAGCTTTGCAGAAACTCGCTTCGCTCGTTTTCAGACGGCCTGCCGCACAAAAACAGACGGGACAGCTGCAAAACCGTCCCGCCTGTTTTTGAAAGCCTGCCTGTTGTAGCTGCCTTTACCCTTTTTATTCCGTTCGACCCGATGGCGGAACAGATTGGATTGGACCAACGCCTTCAACGCATTGTCGCGTATCGGTCCTTTATTGATTTCGACCTTTCTAGCCATTTGATTTTCCTTGATAACTCAAGCCGCGCATCATAACGCCCGGCAGAAAATTCTGCAAGCATGAGCCAATATTTCGCCCTGTTCGGCCTGCCGCCGCAGTTCGACACTGACACCGCCGAGTTGGAAAAACGCTACCGCACACTGGCCGCGCAATGCCACCCCGACAAAACGGCCACCCGAAGCGCGTTCGATCAGAAGCAGGCCGTGATGATGGCGGCGGCCGTCAATGAGGCCTACCGCATTCTGAAAAACCCGATCGACCGCGCCGCCTACCTGCTGCGCGAAGTCCACCGGACAGATGCCGATGCACCCGAACACACCTCGTTTGCCGCCGAATTTCTGATGCAGCAGATGCAGTGGCGCGAAGAGCTGGACGACGCGCGCGGCAACGAAGCCGCCCTGAACGCGTTAAACCGCGAATTGGCCGCCGCCCACCATGCCCTGACCGACGAACTGGCCGCCGCTTTTGCCGCCGGAAACAGCGAAGCGGCCGCCGAACTGGTGCGCCGGGGCCGTTTTTTAACCAAACTGCAACAAGAAATTCAGACGGCCATGCCCTGACCGCGCGCTTTTGCCATCTGAAACAGACTTTAAACCAATACAACCATACCGAGAATTTTCATGGCACTTCTGCAAATTGCCGAACCCGGTCTCTCCGCCGCGCCCCACAGGCACCGTCTGGCCGTCGGCATCGACTTGGGTACAACCAACAGTCTGGTTGCCGCCGTCAAAAGCGGCCACGCCGTCTGCCTGGCCGACCAAGAAGGCCGCCGCACACTGCCCTCCGTCGTACGCTACGGCAGCGGCAGCGATGTCGAAGTCGGCCACGATGCCTTAAAAGCCCAGCGGATCGACCCGCTCAACACCATTTCTTCGGCCAAACGCTTGATCGGGCGCAAACTGGAAGATGTGGCCGCCGCACAGCTGCCGTACCGCTTCGGCAGCCACCCGCAAATCATCAGTCTGCACACCCGTCAGGGCGACAAAACTCCGATTGAAGTGTCGGCCGAAATTCTCAAAACACTGAAACAGCGTGCCGAAGCCGCTCTGGGCGGCGACTTGGTCGGTGCGGTGATTACCGTGCCCGCCTATTTCGACGATGCCCAACGTCAGGCCACCAAAGATGCCGCCCGTCTGGCCGGTCTCAACGTGCTGCGCCTGCTCAACGAACCGACGGCCGCCGCCATTGCCTACGGCCTGGACAACGGTGCGGAGGGTACATTTGTCGTTTACGATTTGGGCGGCGGCACTTTTGATGTTTCCGTACTCCAACTGACCCGCGGCCTGTTTGAAGTCAAAGCCACCGGCGGCCATTCCGCGCTGGGCGGCGACGATTTCGACCACCGCCTGTTCTGCCACCTGCTCGAACAAAACGGCCTCTCGCAACTGCCCGAGGCCGACCACCGCCTGCTGCTGGCCTTGGCGCGCGAAGCCAAAGAAACACTGACAACGGCCGAAACCGCCACCGTTTCCACCGTGCTTTCAGACGGCCGCCGCATCGAAACCCGCATCAGCCGCCGCGAATTTGCCAACCTTACCCAACACCTCGTGCTGAAAACCATCGAACCGGTCAAACAGGCATTAAAAGATGCCGGCATCGGCAAAACCGATGTCAAAGGCGTGATTATGGTGGGCGGAGCCACCCGTATGCCGTCCGTGCAGCAGGCCGTTGCCGCCTTTTTCGGCCAAACCCCGCTCAACAATCTGAACCCCGACGAAGTCGTCGCCCTCGGCGCGGCCATGCAGGCCGACGTGCTGGCGGGCAACAAAGCCGATCACGAATGGCTGCTGCTCGACGTTACCCCGCTGTCGCTGGGACTGGAAACCTACGGCGGGCTGGCGGAAAAAATCATTCCGCGCAACAGCACCCTGCCCACCGCCCGCGCCCAAGAGTTCACCACATTCAAAGACGGCCAAACCGCGATGACGATTCACGTGGTACAGGGCGAACGCGAGCTGGTGGCCGACTGCCGCAGCCTGGCCAAATTCACCCTGCGCGGCATTCCGCCGATGGCGGCGGGGGCGGCGCGTATCCGCGTCACCTTCCAAGTCGATGCAGACGGCCTCCTGTCCGTTTCCGCCCGCGAACAGACCACCGGCGTACAGGCACAAATCGAAGTCAAACCGTCCTACGGTCTGGACGACGAAACCGTTGCCCGAATGCTGCAAGAGAGCATGAGCCACGCGGCGGACGATGCCGCCCTGCGCGCGCGCGCCGAAGCTCGGGTGGAAGCCGAAGGATTGGTAGAAGCCGTAACCGCCGCACTCGCCTTGGACGGCGACCTGCTGAACCCGGAAGAATCCGCCGCGATACGGCAAGCCATTGACGAAACGCGCCGTGCCGCCGCAGAAGACGGTGCCGCCGAAATCCGTGCCGCCGTTGCCGCCCTCGGCCGTGCCACCGACGATTTCGCCGCCCGCCGCATGAACCGCAATATCCGGCGCGCCCTCTCCGGCCAAAACATCGAAGATATTTAACACCGATACGCTAAAAAAACATAACACACCATTTCAGGAACCCTCATGCCCAAAGTAACCGTTCTGCCCCATGCCGTCCTCTGCCCCGAAGGCAAAACCATAGACAACGCCCCCACCGGCCAAACCGTCTGCGACCTGCTGCTGGATCACGGCATCGACATCGACCATGCCTGCGAAAAATCCTGTGCCTGCACCACCTGCCACGTTATCATCCGCCAAGGCTTCGACAGTCTGGCCGAGCCGTCCGAAATCGAAGAAGACCTGCTCGATCAGGCTTGGGGTTTGGAAGCCGAAAGCCGTTTGAGCTGTCAGGCCAAAGTGGCCGATGAAGACCTGATTGTCGAAATCCCCAAATACACCATCAACCACGCCCGCGAACATTAAGCCGTCCGATACCGTTTTTCAGACGGCCTCAACCGCCTATTTCCAGAATCATTTTCCAGAGCAATCATCATGAAATGGACCGATACCCGCCGCATCGCTGAAGAACTGTTCGACACCCACCCCGACACAGATCCCAAAACCGTGCGTTTTACCCAACTACGCCAGCTGATTCTCGATCTGCCCGGTTTTGACGACGACCCTGCCCGCTGCGGCGAAAAAATTCTCGAAGCCGTCCAGCAGGCTTGGATAGACGAAGCCGAATAAAGGCCGACCGATGAACAGACACCTGCCGCACTGGGCGGCCGTACTCCTGATTCCCGCCGCCACCATCACCTACTTTCTGCTGTTTCCGGTCGGACGCGGCAGCACCGGCTATCTGATACGCGGCATCATTCTGGCCTGCGAAGCGGCATTCCTGTTCAAACTCGTCCTGTTTACCGCCATCGGCCACCACCTGCGCGGCGAAAAGGCGCAAAAACGGCAAAGTCTGTGGCTGCTGCTGCCGCTGATCGCACTGTCGGGCTATACCGTTGCCTATTTCCGATAAGCCCGTCAAAAGGCCGTCTGAATCCGATCAGCCAAACCGTATCAGACAGTCGGTCGGACTCTCGAATCCGACAAACGGCACATACGGCACAAACCGGATGCAAGGCAGCAGGGTTCCAATCCGATAATCCCGCCGAATGACTACGCCTGCCCCGAGTCCGCTGCCGCACACGCTTTACATTGACACCTGCCGCACCCGTTTTCAGACGGCCTGAAAGAAGATATGAACGACATCCGCACCGTTACTCTCGCCTTTACCGGCGCCTCCGGCCTGCCCTACGGCATGCGCCTGCTCGAATGCCTGCTGGCAGCGGGTAAAACCGTGTGGCTGCTGTATTCGCAGGCCGCACAAATAGTGGCACAGCAGGAAATGAACCTGACCCTGCCCGCCTCGCCCGCTGCCTGCCGCGCCATGCTGTGCGAAAAATTCGATGCAGACGAAACCCGGTTGCGCGTTTTCGGCAAAGACGAATGGTTTGCCCCGCCCGCCTCGGGCACCAACCCCGCCGATGCGATGATAATCTGCCCGGCCAGCATGGGCGTCGTGGCCGCCGTGGCACACGGCACCTCCGACCACCTCATCGAACGCGCCGCCGATGTGGCACTCAAAGAACGCCGCCCGCTGATTATCGTGCCGCGCGAAGCCCCGCTCTCCGCCCTGCATCTGGAAAACCTGCTCAAACTGGCACGCATGGGCGCGGTTATCGTCCCACCCTCGCCCGGTTTCTACCACCACCCCCAAACCATGCAGGATTTAATCGACTTCGTTACCGCCCGCATTCTCGACCAGCTGCATATTCCCCACCGACTGATGAAAAAATGGGGCGAATAAGGAAAACGGATGGAAGGACTGTACCGCTTTATCGAAATGTTGGCGAATTTTGTCAAATGGCTATTGACACTGCTCGACAAACTGTTTTAGAGTAGCCGAAATTTTCCACGCAATCGGAATCACCATGCACCGCTCCGCCAACACCGCAGTCTTTTATTGGTACCGCTCAAACGTGCGGTATCTTTTCGTGTCTGCGTAATCTGCGAAGCCATCGAATCCGAAAGCCGCCCGTCCAACCCAACCGGCGGCTTTTTTACACCCCCCATCAGGCCGCCCGAAACGGAAACCCGATATGAACCGCGAGGAGCCTGATATGCAAACCGCCCGCCAAACCGATCCCCGACCCGCAACCTGCCGCGAAGCCTTATCGCGCTGCGCTTTGGTGGTAGACGGCAACAGCCACCGCCCCGACCTTTCCAATCCCTGCCTGCCGCAGAATTTCGGCCCCGTAGCCGCCGAATCGATGCTGCCTGCCGTGCGCACTGTCGCCCAGATGATTGCCGCTTCGCGCCACCGCTTCGACCGCCAAAGCCCCCGTGTCTTTACCGATGAAGCCGACTGGTTTGCCGCCCGCATCATCGTTTTCCGGGCACGCCGCTTCCATCTCAATCTCAACCTGCACTTCATGCTGGAAACCGCCAACCGCCGTGCAGAAGCCTTTGCCAAAACGCACCGGCTACCGTTTGCGCCCGCCAAACTCCGCATCAGCCTGTATGCCGACCGCCCGAACAACCTGCTGATGATGGACTGCGCACTCAATTTGGACGGCAGCGATCTCGGATTGATTGAAAACAGCCGCCGTCTGGCCAGACTGATCCAACAGCCTTTCGCCTGATTTCAGACGGCCTGCCCGATTGCCGACATCAATAGAGCTGCCGGACAGCGGCAGCTCCTTTCAAACCACACGCCCCGTAGCCCCGTAGGTCGGATTCTCCGAATCCGACACAATAGGCCATCTGAAAACAGCGGCATCATTCCACAAACAGCCGGATACCCGTATCCGACTGAATATCCTCTCAAAAGACCCAGTACCTACCACGCCCCGTAGGTCGGATGCTCCGAATCCGACCATAGGCCGTCTGAAAACAGCAAACACCATTTCCTAAACAAACAACCGTATACCCGTATCCGGCCGGCAGGCTGCCTGAAAAACTCACCGGCAGCCGCACGGGCTGTATCCGAATGCTTTGCGGAACGCGCGGGCGAAGCTCTGCGGGTTGGTGTAGCCCGCTTCGCGGGCGGCGGTTTCGGCGGCGGTACCGTTTTTTATCAGGCTGCGGGCGTGTTCCAGCAGGCGCAGGCGGCGGTATTGGTCGATATTCTGTCCGTAGGCCGTCTGAAAATCGCGTTGCAGGGTGGTGGGGTTGCTGTGGCACAAGGCGGCCATTTCGGCCAGCGTCAGGCGGCTGCCGTTGTCGTGCAGCAGTTCGAGCAGGCGGGCCAGGCGTTTTTCGCGCGGGGTGGCGGGGGCGGTATCGGCTGCCTGCGGAAACAGGGTTTGCAGTACTTCGGCCAGCAGCGCGGTGCTGCACGCTTCCTGATGCAGCCTGTGCCACGGGCGGGGTGCGGCAGCGGCGGTCAGGCGGCGGATGTGGGCGGCGATGGCGGGGGTCAGCGGGAAGTAGTAGGGTTCGAGGTGGGCACGCCACACAATCTGCCTCAGAAACGGGTGGGCGGCACACCATTCCGACAAACGGGCGCGGCTGAAAAAGAGGACGAGTTCGCTCTGCCGCCCCGCATGGAAGATTTTGCCGGCTTCGACGGTTTCGCACACCGGCAGCAGCATTCCGGCCTGCGGACTGCCGGCGCGCAGCTTGAATTCGCGGCGGCCGACGCGCAGGTGGGTCTGGCCGCCCAAGTTCACCACCAGCCGCAAATCGGGTGTGAAGCCGACCTGCTGCTGCCAGTATTCGGGGGTTTCCAGTTCGCTGTATTTGTATTCGATGCCGTGTGCCAACGTGTGCAGGAACACTTCGCCGTTCTGCCTCCCGCTCAAACGCAGGTGGCGGCTGCCGCCGTTTCTGTCAATTTCGGTAATCGTCATGATGCAGACCGTGAAAATGTGTGAATCGGTACATGGAAATTGTCAATCTGTCGCTGCGCTTGCGCCGCCGCGCCATTATAATATGTTCTGTATTACAAATCATTCTCACATTTTTAAAGTCAACTAAGGTGATGCCATGAAACCTGCCTGCTTCAAATATTCCCTGCTGTACAGTGCTCTGCTGGCCGGTCTGGCCCACGCTGCCGATACCGTCGAACTGGACACCGTACAGGTCGAAGGCACGCGCAATGCCGCCCGTTACAGCTACATTCCCGAAGGCGGCCGCTCCGCCACCGCCACCAAAACCGACCGTCCCCTGTCGCAAACACCGAACACCGTCAGCGTCGTAACCCGCCGCCATCTGGACGAGCGCGAGCCTTTCGACCTGCCCACCACGCTGGCCTACACTTCCGGCATCAACCGCAGCGGCTACCGCAGCGAAAACAGCTGGATCGAAGCGAGCATACGCGGCGTGAGCGGCACGATGGGCGGCGGCTACGGCGCACCGTCCTACGGCGGCACCGAACCGACCTACATCAACGGCAGCCGCTATTTCGCCCACTTGGAGTTCAACCCCTACCTGCTGCAAAGCATCGATATCGCCAAAGGCCCGAATGCCGTGCTGTACGGCCAGTCCAACCCCGGCGGCATCATCAACATGAACCTCAAAGCCCCCACCGGCAGCAACGAGCATGAAATCATCGTCAAAACCGGCACCGGCAAACGCAAAGAAATCGATTTCGACATCGACCGCAGCCTGAACGATAATCTCGACTACCGCATCGTCGGTGCGGCCAAACAGGTTGAATGGCGCGTGGGCAAAAACGGCAAACAGCAGTCGTACAGCCTCGCCCCCTCGCTCAAATGGCGCAACGACCGCACCGAACTGAAACTCGACCTGCTCTACGAAAACCAGCCCAATGCCGGCGAACGCAACTTCCTGCCGCGCAAAGGCACCATCGACGCCTATTCGGACGGCACCCGCATTCCCCGCGACTTCTTCGCCGGCGATCCGGGCTTCCACAAAGAAAGCAACCGAAAACTGCGTCTCGGCTACGACCTCACCCACACCGTCAGCGACAAACTCACGCTCAGCCAGCACGCCGCCTACGGCCGCTACGGCAGCTACATGAAAGTCCTCGCCTCGCTCGAAGGCGGCCCGTGGACACGCTTCACCCGTCCGAAAGCCGTCCAGCAGGGCATACTCGGCAGCGGCGAAAAAGACATCTACCGCGAATCGACCACCTGGGACTACAACTGGCGCGAATTCCAAATCGACAACCGCGCCCGCCTTACCTTCGACACAGGCCGTCTGAACCACACCCTCCTGGCCGGGCTGGACTACTACAACGGCCGCCAGTCGCTGCAAAAGTGGGAAAACACGCCCCAGTACGGCATCAACAGCGCGAACCCGGTATACGGCGTACCCATCCTGCCCTTCCCGCAGACCGCAGACCAAACCGGCCGCATCAGACAAACCGGCCTCTACCTGCACGACCAAATGCAGGCCGGCAACCTGCACCTGCAAATCGGCGGCCGCTACGACATGGCGCGTACCGCCCAGAGCGACCCGTTCTCCAACGGCAGCAGCCAGAGCCTGAAAAACAACCGCTTCACCTGGCGCACCGGCGCACTGTACCAACTGCCCTACGGCATCAGCCCCTACGCCTCGTACAGCACCACCTTCATTCCCGCCACAGGATTCGACAACAACGGCCGCGCCCTGCAACCCGTTACCGCCGCGCAAAAAGAAATCGGCATCAAATACCAGCCCGCCGACAACTTTATGCTGACCGCCTCACTGTTCGACATCCGCCAGAAAAACCTGTCCGCCACCGTACGCAGCCTGCGCACCAGACAGCCCGACGGCAAATGGACCAGCGGCATCGTACAGGACGGCCAAGCCCGCTCGCGCGGCTTTGAGCTGGAATGGCAGGGCGACATCACCCCCGCCTGGGGCATCAGCGGCAGCTACACCTACCTGCGCCAGACCATCGAGCGCGACCCCGCCGGCACCAGCCAAGGCAACACCCACTGGGGTCTGCCCGCCCACAGCGGCGCACTCTGGACCGACTACCGCGTCCAACGCGGCGCACTGCGCGGCCTGAGCGCGGGCATCGGCTACCGCTACACCGGCACCACATGGGGCAACAGCCTGAACACCTTCAAAGTCCCCGCCTACGGCCTGTGGGACCTGAAACTGGCCTACAAACCCGGCGAACGCTTCGCCGCCCTGCGCGGCAGCACCGTCCAGCTCAATATCCAAAACCTGGCCGACAAAAAATACGTCGCCTCCTGCGCCGAAGAGTTTGCCTGCTTCTACGGCACCGGCCGCCGCGCCACACTCTCCTTCGGCTACCGCTGGTAAACCGCAGGGCAGGCCGTCTGAAACAGGCTGCCTGCCCCCGCAGCAACACAGGCTCGTTACCCGGTATCGGACATTGGCAGACCGCAACAGGCCGTCCGAACCCGCAGCAACCGCCATCGGATTCCCGCGCCCGTCAAAACATACAGGACGGGTACTTTATCCGCCCGACCTGCCTTTCAGACGGCCTATGGCCGTCTGAACACCGGCAGACGAAGCCCGGCATCAACATGACAAGGACAAACATCAGCCGTCCGCAACCGACCACACCGGATTCAAAAATCGACCCGCCGAAAACGGAAAACTACACGTAGGTCGGATATTCATATCCGACACCGACAAACCGCAGACAGGCCGTCTGCAAAGGCTGCCTGAAAACACAACAGCCCACCCCGTAGATCGGATATCCATATCCGACACGGCAAACCGCAGACACCGACAAACCGCAGCAGGCTGCCTGAAAACACAGACAGGCCGAACCCGGCACCCGCCTTTTCAAGGCTGCCGCAACCGCCCGCATACCCGAACCGACAGGAACCGCACCATGACCGCACCGCACCCCCGCCGCGCCCGCCACATCCACGTCCAAAGCTGGCAGGATTTAAGCCCCAACCTGCGCCGCATCGTCTTCCACAGCCCCGAACTGGCCGACTACCCCTACCGCTGCAACGGCGCACACATCAAACTCCTCTTCCCCCGAGACGGCCAAACCGTCCCCCAACTGCCCGAATACAGCGAAACACGCGGCATCATCTGGCACGACAAAACCGCCAAACCCCTTGCCCGCGCCTACACCCTGCGCCATTTCGACCGCGAACGCCTCACCCTCACCGTCGATTTCGTCCTGCACGGCGACAACGGCCCCGCCTCCGCCTTTGCCGAAACCCCCGCCGTCGGCCGCACCGTCGGCCTGTCCGTCCCCGGCGGCCCCGTCCCCATGCTCAAACCCGCCGCCCGCTACCTGTTCGCAGGCGACCTGACCGCCCTGCCCGCCATCCACGCCATGCTGGAAGAAGCCGACCCGCAGGCCGAAGGCGACCTTCTGCTCTGGCTGCCCGAACCCGCCGACCTGCCCGACCTCCCCCTGCCTGCCGCCATGCGCCTGCACACCTTCTACGCCCCGCTCGGCCGCCCCGAAACCGCTGCCGAAATGGCAGCACAGTTCGCCCGCTGCCGCCCCGCACAAAACGACGCATACATCTGGATTGCCGGCGAAGCCGACCTGACCGCCCGTCTGCGCCGCACCGCCCGCCAAGACTGGCAGATCCCGCTCAAAAACTGCTACGCCATCCCCTACTGGCGCATCGGCGAAAACGAAGACGACTACCACGACAAACGCCACGACTTTCTCGACAGCGATGCCACCGGCAGCCTGAACTGAAACCGCACAGCAGCAGCCTGAAACCGGCGGGCGGACACCCCGTATGCCGCACCGTCTGCTGCCGAAAAACCCGTCGGATTTGAAAACCGCCCCGGCCGCCGCCGACAGGCCGTCTGAAACAAAGCGTAGGTCGGATACTCCGTATCCGACATTCCCGACAACAAACGGCTGCTGCAAACCGCTGTCGGATGCTGAGTATCCGACCTACCAAAAACTGAAACATAACTCCGCAGGTCAGGATACCCGACAAACCGCAACCGCCCGCAAAACACCGCCATTTTGCGGCAGCCGCGCCATCCCGCTCAGGCCCTTGGCGTATAAAGATACCGCTTCTGCGGACAGGAAAACCGCCCTATACTGCCGCCAACCCCGTCGGATTTGAAAATCCGGCCTACCACTACGCCGACAGGCCGTCTGAAAAGAACGTAGTCGGATACTCCGTATCCGACATTCCCGATAACAAACTACTGTTACAAACCGCTGTCGGATACTGAGTATCCGACCTACCGGAAACCGAAAAACAACTACTCGCAGCAAACCGGATACCCGTATCCGAACAAGCCATACCGGCAAGACAAACCGACCAACACCCGAAACCGACCGCCATGCCCAAATACCTGACCCTCCTGCTCTTTCTGACCGCACTGGCCGCCTGCCGCAGCGAGCCGCCCGCAGACGGCACCGCTTCCGCCGCCCGTTCGGACGGCCCCGCCATCGAAACCGTGCACGGCAGCCTGAACCTGTCCGCACCGCCGCAGAAAACCGCCGTTTACGACTTCGCGCTGCTCGACACCCTGACCGCGCTCGGCATCGCCCCCGCCGCCGTCCCCGCCAAACGTTTCCTGCCCTATCTGGAAACCGCCGCACAGGACATACCCACCGCCGGCACGGTGTACGAACCCGACTACGAAGCCCTGGCCCGCATCGCCCCCGACCTGATTCTCACCGGACTGGCCAACTCCAAAATCCGCGGCAACCTCGCCCAAATCGCCCCCGTCGCCGACCTGCCGATAGACGGCAGCCGCCTGATCACCGGCGGCCTCGAACGCCTGGACCAACTCGGCCGCCTCTACGGCCGCAGCCGCCAAGCGGACGAGTTGCGTACCGGCATCGAATCCCGGCTGGCCGCCGCCCGCCGTGCCGCTGCCGCACTGGGCAACGCACAAGGCGCGGTCGTCATGATCCACGGCAGCAAACTTTCCGTGTTCGGCCCCGACTCCTACTTCGGCTGGATTTACCGCGAAATCGGCCTGCACCCGCTTGAAAACGGCATGCCCGAAAGCGGCCGCGCCATGCCCGTAACCCACGAATATTTCAGCCGCCACCGCCCCGAATGGCTGGTCGTCATCGACCGCAACCGCGCCATCGGCGAACAGCGCACGGACAGCGGCGTACTCGATACCCCGCTGCTGCGGCAGACACCTGCCTTCGCCAACCGCCGCATCATCTATCTGAGCAGTGCCGCCTTCATCGCCGGCGGCGGCGTGCGGCAGATGCAGCAGGATTTGGACAGGCTGGCCGAGGCACTCTCCGCGCCCTGACACAAGGGCAGGGAATGCCGCCTGCCGCAACCACCGCGCAGACAGGGTAACTGCACCCGCTCCGCAGCACCGTCCGCCGTCCGTTTCCCTCCGACAGCCGCCCACAGGCCGTCTGAATACCGATGCAGACTGCTGCGGCGCACACAGACAGCCGCTTCCCGCAATAAAGACCAGCGGCACCCGCCGGAACACAGCCTGCACCCGCCGGACGGATACGGCAGGCAGAAACACGCAAAATGCCGGGTTCGGAAATCCGCCCCTTTCGGCACCGCTGCTTAACAAAACGCCGCCCCTCTGCCATAATCCCGTCCTGCTTTCCCTATCCCGAACCGCCATGCCCGCCGATACCGCACTGCCCGATGGCCTGACCGTCCGCCCCGCCGAAAAGGCCGACCTGCCCGACATCGTCGCCATTTACAACAGCACCGTTCCCGGCCGTCGGGCCACCGCCGACCTGCACCCCGTTTCCGTGGCCGACCGTCGGGCATGGTTTGACGCACACGGCGGCACACGCCCGCTGTATGTGGTGGAAAACGCCGCAGGCACGCTGCTGGCCTGGGGCAGTTTCAGCGACTACTACCCGCGCGATGCCTACCGCATCAGTGCCGAAATCAGCATCTATGTCCGCGAATCGGCACGCGGTTGCGGACTGGGCCGCCGGCTGGCCGAATATATGTGCCGCCGCGCCCCCGCCCTGGGTATCCGCAACATCATTGCCGTCATCTTCGCCCACAACACACCCAGCCTGCACCTGTTTGAGCGTCTGGGCTTTGAAAGCTGGGGCAGGCTGCCTGAGGTATGCGATATGGCGGGCAGCCCCGCCGATGTGGTGATTATGGGCAAAAAAGTGGCATAAACCGTTTTTGCCAGACTTCACCGTAGGTCGGATACTCGTATCCGACATTCAATATTCGGCACATATCGACCGGCCGCCTGCGTCGGATTCAAGAATCCGACCTACGAATCGTTCTATTTCCGCATAAACCGTTTTTCAGACGGCCGGATTTGCCCCCCCAACAAATATTGATACACATCAATCTGCCCCACCTGTCTGTGCCCATTTGACAAAACAGTAACCGGTGCATATCGTGCAGCCTGTGCGTACCGTCCCAATCATGCGGTTAATTCAAAAATTAAATTAGGTTTTCCGGTGCGGCAGATATGGCCAACCGCCCGCCCGAACCGCCCGATGCCGTCTGAAACAGCCCGCTGCCGCACATTCAGACGGCCTACCGCCCGAAACCTGCCCCAACAGCGAGACCATACCATGCAGATTTACTTGGTCGGCGGCGCCGTCCGCGACAACTTGCTCGGCCGCCCCACCCAAGACCGCGATTGGGTCGTGGTCGGAGCCGGTGCCGCCGAAATGCTTGCCAAAGGTTTCCTGCCGGTGGGCAAAGATTTTCCCGTGTTTCTCCACCCCGAAACGCACGAAGAATACGCCCTTGCCCGCACCGAGCGCAAAACCGCGCGCGGCTATGCGGGCTTCACTTTCCATGCCGACAAAAGCGTTACCCTCGAACAGGACCTGATGCGGCGCGATTTAACCATCAACGCCATGGCGCAGGATTCAGACGGCCGCATCATCGACCCCTTCGGCGGCCGAACCGATTTGGCGGACGGCGTTTTGCGCCATGTTTCCCCCGCTTTCGCCGAAGACCCCGTCCGCATCCTGCGCACCGCCCGCTTTGCCGCCCGCTACGGTTTCCGCGTGGCAGAAGAAACCGTGTCCCTGATGCGGCAGATGGTGGAAAACGGCGAAGCCGCCGCACTGGTGGCCGAGCGCGTGTGGCAGGAACTGGCCAAAGGATTGATGGAAAAACAGCCCGCCGTCATGTTTGAAGTCTTGCGCGAATGCGGCTGCCTGCGCGTGATTCTGCCCGAACTGGACGCACTGTTCGGCGTGCCCCAACCGCCGCAGCACCACCCCGAAATCGACAGCGGCCGGCACAGCCTGATGGTCTTGCAACGCGCCGCCGACATGGATTTGAGCCTGCCCGAACGCTATGCCGCCCTGCTGCACGACTTGGGCAAAGCCCTGACGCCGTCTGAAAAATGGCCGAAACACCACGGCCACGATGCCTTGGGGCGCGCCCCCGTCGAAGCCGTCAACCGCCGCTGGCGCGTACCCAGAGCCTGCGCCGAACTCGCACTGCTGGCCGCACGGCAGCATATCCTGATTCACAGCGCGGCCGAACTGAAACCGAAAACCGCGCTGACACTACTGCAAAACACCGATGCCTTCCGCCGCCCCGAACGTTTCGTCCAACTGCTCAACGTCTGTCAGGCCGATGCGCAAGGCCGGCTCGGCCGCTGCAATACCCCCTATCCGCAACACGCACATTGGCGCAGGCTGCTGGCTGCGGCCGCCGCCGTTCCCGCCGCCGAAATCGCCGCACAATACCGCGACACACCGCAAAAAATCCCCGCCGCACTCGAAGCGGCACGGCTGGCCGCCGTCCGCCCGCTGCACGAAGCCTTCCGCCGCCGCACGGATTAAAAACGCGCCACCCTGTCCGCAACCGGGGTAAAAACCGCCCCGCGCGCGCTTTAAATGCTTACTTTTTACGCCGAAATTTGCTACAATGCCGTGCATCTTGCACAAACCGAAAGCCCGAGCATCATGCGCATCGTAGAAAAAGCCTACACCTTCGACGACGTTCTGCTGGTTCCCGCACATTCCCGAGTGCTGCCGCGCGATGTCAGCCTTACCACCCCGCTCACCCGCACCATTTCCCTCAACCTCCCCCTGCTCTCCGCCGCCATGGACACGGTAACCGAAGCACGTCTGGCCATTTCGATGGCACAGGAAGGCGGCATCGGCATCATCCACAAAAATATGACGCCCGAGCAGCAGGCGCACGCCGTTTCCAAAGTCAAACGCCATGAAAGCGGCATCGTCAAAGACCCCGTTACCATCGCGCCGGATATGCTGATTAAAGACCTGATTGCCCAGCAGGCGCAGCGCAAGCGCAAAATGTCGGGTCTGCCTGTGGTGGAAAACGGTAAAGTAGTCGGTTTGGTGACCAACCGCGACCTGCGCTTTGAAAAGCGGCTGGATCTGCCCGTTTCGGCGATTATGACCCCGCGCGAACGGCTGGTCACCGTACCGGAAGGCACCAGCATCGAAGATGCGCGCGAAGTGATGCACGAACATAAAGTCGAACGCGTGCTGGTGCTCAACGGCAACGACGAACTCAAAGGCCTGATTACGGTTAAAGACATCATCAAAACCACCGAATTTCCCAATGCGAACAAAGATTCAGACGGCCGTTTGCGCGTGGGTGCGGCCGTGGGCGTGGGTGCGGATACCGACGAACGCGTGAAAGCGCTGGTGGCTGCGGGCGTGGACGTGATTGTTGTGGATACGGCGCACGGCCACAGTCAAGGCGTACTCGACCGCGTGAAGTGGGTCAAACAGCATTTCCCCGATGTGCAGGTCATCGGCGGCAACATCGCCACCGCACAGGCCGCACGTGATCTGGTGGCTGCCGGTGCCGATGCGGTCAAAGTGGGCATCGGCCCCGGCTCCATCTGCACCACGCGTATTGTCGCGGGTGTGGGCGTACCGCAGCTGACCGCAATCCACAATGTCGCCGAAGCCCTCAAAGGCACAGGCGTGCCGCTGATTGCCGACGGCGGTATCCGCTTCTCCGGCGATGTGGCCAAAGCCTTGGCCGCCGGCGCATCGTGCGTGATGCTGGGCGGCATGTTCGCCGGCACGGAAGAAGCACCCGGCGAAATCGAACTCTACCAAGGCCGTTCGTACAAATCCTACCGCGGCATGGGTTCGCTGGGCGCGATGAGCCAGGGTTCGAACGACCGCTATTTCCAAGAAAAACAGGAAAGTGCCGACAAATACGTGCCCGAAGGCATTGAAGGCCGTGTCCCCTACAAAGGCCCGATTGTCCACATCATCCACCAAATCATCGGCGGCCTGCGTTCGAGCATGGGCTATCTGGGCTGCCGGTCGATTGCCGAAATGCACGAAAAAGCCGAATTTGTCGAAATCACATCGGCCGGTATGAACGAATCGCACGTCCACGATGTGCAGATTACCAAAGAAGCGCCGAACTACCAGATGCGCTAAACCGCACAGGGCTTCCCATTCGAACAGCCCTGTTGTTCCGCTGCCGAATGCGACCCAAACCGTATATAATCCCCGTTTCAGACGGCCTCCTGCTGCATCAGGCCGTCTGAATACCTATTTGACTGCAATGCCAACCGTCAGGAGTGAAACCGTGACTGCGATTATCGACATCTTCGCCCGCGAAATTCTGGATTCGCGCGGCAACCCCACCGTGGAATGCGACGTGCTGCTAGAAAGCGGCGTGATGGGGCGTGCGGCCGTGCCCAGCGGTGCGTCCACCGGCCAGAAAGAAGCTTTGGAACTGCGCGACGGCGACAAAAGCCGCTATCTGGGCAAAGGCGTTTTGCAGGCCGTCTCGCACGTCAACGGCGAAATCGCCCAAGCCCTGATCGGTTTGGACGCGGCCGACCAAAGCCAAATCGACCAGGTAATGATTGATTTGGACGGCACCGGCAACAAAGGCCGTCTGGGTGCCAACGCCCTCCTGGCCGTTTCCATGGCCGTGGCCCGCGCCGCCGCCGAAGATGCCGGCCTGCCGCTGTACCGCTATCTGGGCGGTGCCGGCCCGATGGCCATGCCCGTGCCGATGATGAATGTGATCAACGGCGGTGCGCACGCCAACAACAGTCTGGACATTCAGGAATTTATGATTATGCCCGTCGGCGCGAAAAGCTTCCGCGAAGCCCTGCGCTGCGGTGCCGAAATTTTCCATGCCCTGAAAAAACTGTGCGATGCCAAAGGTTTCCCCACCACTGTCGGCGACGAAGGCGGTTTCGCGCCCAATCTGAACAGCCACGAAGAAGCCCTGCAACTGATGCAGGAAGCCGTGCGCGAAGCAGGCTACACCGCCGGCGAAGACGTACTGTTCGCGCTGGACTGCGCGTCCAGCGAGTTCTACCAAGACGGCAAATACCATCTGTCTGCCGAACAAAAATCGCTGACTAGTGCCGAATTTGCCGATTATCTGGCCGACTTGGCCGAACGCTATCCCATCGTTTCCATCGAAGACGGCATGGACGAAAACGATTGGGAAGGCTGGAAACTGCTCACCGGAAAACTGGGCGGCAAAGTCCAATTGGTCGGCGATGATCTGTTTGTTACCAATCCCGACATCCTCGCCCAAGGTATCGAAGCAGGCATCGCCAACGCGCTTTTGGTCAAAGTAAACCAAATAGGTACGCTCAGCGAAACCCTCAAAGCCGTCGATCTGGCCAAACGCAACCGCTACACCAGCGTGATGAGCCACCGCTCGGGCGAAACCGAAGATGCCACCATCGCCGATTTGGCCGTCGCCACCAACTGTATGCAGATTAAAACCGGTTCGCTGTCGCGTTCCGACCGCATGGCCAAATACAACCAGCTGCTGCGCATCGAAGAAGAGCTGGGATCCGCCGCCTACTATCCGGGCAAAGCCGCTTTCTACCAGCTGGGCAAATAATCGGAGACACGCATGAAATGGGTCAGCTTTGTGCTGCTTGCCGCACTGGCATACTGCCAATACCATCTCTGGCTCTCGCCCGACGGCTGGCAGAACATGACCGCCCTTGAACAGCAGCTTCAAGCACAGGAAGCGCGCAACCTTACCCTTGCCGTGCGCAATACGGCCTTGGCCGCCGAAGTAACCGACTTGGCCGAAGGCACCGAAGCCATTGCCGAAATCGCCCGTGTAGACTTGGGCTACATCGGACAGGGCGAAACCTTTTACCGTTTGGTGAAACAGTAAAGCTCATACCGGCCAAAAAGGCCGTCTGAAAACGGATTTTTCTGTTCTCAGACGGCCTTTTTTTAAACCGCTTCGTCAAGCCTCCCGCTCAGGCAAGAACCCGTAGGTCGGACACTCGTATCCGACATCTCCCGCATCAGATAGTAACTCTGTTCCCTATCGGTAAGCAGCAATTAATTAAGGTCGGATTCCGGAATCCGACCTACCTGTGTTATCAACAAAGCCGTCTGAAAATGCTGTTTTTCAGACGGCCTTTTTCAACTGCTAGGCTTAACTGCTTCGTCAGCCTCCCGATCGGGCAGAACCAGATTCAGCACCATGGCCAGCAGCGCGCACAAACCGACACCGGCAAAACTCAGACTGCCGAATTTGAACACCATACCGCCGACACCGGTCGTCAGCACCGAGCTGACAATCACCAGATTCTTCGGTTTCATCAAATCCACCTGCGCATCAATCAGTGTTTTCAAACCCAAAGAAGCAATTGTACCGAACAGCAGAATCATCACCCCGCCCATCACCGGCAGCGGAATCGAAGCCAGAAAGGCATTGAATTTGCCGAAAAACGCCATGGCAACGGCAAACAGTGCCGCCCAAGTCATAATGACCGGATTGCTGTTTTTCGTCAGCATCACCGCGCCGGTTACCTCGCCGTATGTCGTTACCGGCGGCCCGCCGATCAAGCCGGCCACACACACGCCCATACCGTCGCCCGCCAGCGTTTTATGCAGCCCGGGATCGGCAGCGTAATCCCTGCCCGTTACCTTGCCGATGGCCATAATGCCGCCGATATGCTCGATAGCCGGAGCAATCGCCACCGGCAGCATAAACAGCGCAGCCTGCCAATTGACTTCCGGCGCATGAAACTGCGGCACGGCAAACCACGGCGCGGCAGCAATCGCCGAAGTATCCACCAAACCCATCGCCCATGCCAGCAGATAACCCGCCGCCACGCCGACCAGAATCGGAATCAGCTTCATCATCTTGCTGCCGAACACCGCCACCAGCACCGTAACCACAAACGTAAAACCCGACAAAATCAGCGACTGCGTGTAATCCACCACCTGATCGCCGCCGGCCTGCCCCATCGCCATCTGGCTGGCCACCGCCGCCACCGACAAACCGATAACCATAATCACCGGCCCGATAACCACCGCAGGCAGCAGACGGTGCACCGCCGCCAAACCGCGCCATTTAATCAGCGCGGCAAACAGAAAATACATAAAACCTGCCGCAAACAGGCCGAACATGGTCGCCCCCATACCCCATTCGGCCATCGAATAGATAATCGGCGCGATAAAGGCAAATGACGAACCGAGAAACACCGGCACTTTTCGCCCGGTAAACAGTTGGAACAGCAAAGTACCGATGCCCGCACCCAATAAAGCCATAGCCGGATTCAAACCGGTCAAAAGCGGCACCAGTACCATTGCGCCAAAGGCCACAAACAGGATTTGCGCACCCGCCACAGCCAATTTTATCTGCTGCATTACTATCACCATTTCAGAAAAATCAAACTGCCGGATTGTAACATTGTGAGAACTTTTACGTTTAAAAAGTAAAGGGAACGGCACAGAAAAATTTGCATGACACGCCGTTTGGCGGTAAATTTCCATTTCCCTATTTCAACAAAGCCATAAAAAACAACCAACAAGGAGAACATCATGAATGCCGCCGTCCGCGCCCTCAGCAGCTACGCCGCCTACCACCGCGACAAGCGCAATATTCTCACCCACTTTATCGGTATTCCCCTCATCTGGCTGGCCATCGCCGCGCTGATCTCGCGTCCGCTGTGGCAGCCCGAATGGCTGCCGCTGGGTATTTCGCCCATGCTGATAGCCGGCATACTGCTGTGCCGCTATTACTTTTCGCTTCACCGCGATTTGGGCTGGGTCATGCTGGCAGTAATGGTACTGACCTATCTCTTTTCCGCCAATCTGGCGGCACAAAGCACAGGCACCTGGCTGGGCGTATCGCTGGGCATGTTTGCCGTCGGCTGGGTGATCCAGTTTATCGGCCATTACTACGAGCAGCGCAAACCCGCATTTTTCGACGACATCCGCGGCCTGATTATCGGCCCCGTTTTCGTGGCCGCCGAAGCCTGCTTCCTGCTGGGCCGTCTGAAAACGCTGCAACAGGCGGTTGAACGCGAAGTCGGCCCCACCGTCATCAAACCGCGTCCGTAACCGACGCCCATGCCGCAAACGGCAGGCCTACTTTCCAAACCGGCCTGCCGTTTGCTCTCTGCGCAACCGCCCTGATCCGCCGTACATCAGTCAAATACGACCGATGCCGGTTGAGCCGTTCCGCACCAGCCCGGCATGTGCGGTTCCACCTATTCCGCCCGGCAGGCATACCGATTGCCGATTCCACCCGTTCAAAACTGCACGGCTCCGGCTGCCGTCTCCGACACCGGCGCCATAAACCGTATCTGCCTGCCCCCGGCAGCATCTGCCCCTGCTTTTCAGACGGCCCGGCCATAACCGCCTGCCACTCGTAAACATATGCGCCTGCACCCGTCTCCGCTATAATCGTATCTTTATCCGCCCGTTTGCACAGGACACGCACCATGCTCAAAATCAGCAGCCAATTCGACGGCGGCGCCATCGTCGTCAAAGATTTGACCGACCCGGCCAATATCCGCCTGAATATCCGCAACGACAACGCCTCACACTTTCTCCAATGGTTTTACTTCCGTCTGCAAGGCGCGGCCTACACACCGTGCGTGATGCACTTTGAAAATGCAGGCGAAGCTGCTTTCCGCGAAGGCTGGCCATACTATCAGGCCTGCGCCTCGTACGACCGCCAAAACTGGTTCCGCGTGCCCACCCGCTACGAAAACGGCATACTGACCGTCGAACATACCCCGCTGGCCAACAGCATCTACTACGCCTATTTCGAGCCCTATTCCGAAGAACAGCATCTGAACCTATTAGGCGAAGCCCAAGGCAGCGGCCTGTGCCAGATTGATGACTTGGGCAGCACCCTGCAAGGGCGCGACATCAATTTATTAACCATCGGCAATCAGGCAGACAGCGATCTGAAAATCTGGGTAATTGCCCGCCAGCACCCCGGTGAAACCATGGCCGAATGGTTTGCCGAAGGCCTGCTCTCTCGCCTGCTCGACCCGCAGGACCCCACCGCCCGCGCCCTGCTCGACCGCGCCACTTTCTACATTGTCCCCAATATGAACCCCGACGGCTCCGCACTGGGCAACCAGCGCACCAACGCCGCCGGTGCCAACCTCAACCGCGAATGGCTCCATCCGACTCCGGAACGCTCGCCGGAGGTGTACCATGTGCGCGAAAAAATGCGCGAAACCGGCGTGGACCTGTTTCTCGACATTCACGGCGACGAAGACATTCCGTACGTTTTCGTGGCCGGCACCGAAGGCATACCCGGCTTCAACCCGCGCATCGATGCCCTGCAAACCCGGTTCAAAACCGCCCTCCAAACCGCCAGCCCCGACTTCCAAGACGAATACGGCTATCCCAAAGACGCCCCCGGCCAGGCCGATATGAGTTTGGCCACCCACTGGGTCGGCCAGGAATTCGACTGTCTGGCCTACACACTGGAAATGCCGTTTATCGACAACCACAACCTGCCCGACGACGATTTCGGCTGGAACGGCCAACGCTCCCTTCGCCTGGGCGAAGCCATGCTGTCCGCCATCTGGGCCGTCCTGCCGGATTTGCGCTGACCATCGGGCAGGCGGCCGACAAACCCAATCAAAGGCCGTCTGAAAACGTAACCACGCCTTTTCAGACGGCCTCTTTCCTGATCTCAGCCGCATCATTTGCCACACACTTTTTACCGCAACAATCCGTCCCAATTCCCAAGCCTGTCAGACCATGACCAATCACCAGCAAATACAGCAGCTGCTCAAAGACTGCATTCCGATTTTTACAGTGCTGTCTGATGAAAACCGCCACAAAATCCTGCATTTATTGCTTGAAAATGGAGCGATGAATGTCGGCACGCTCACCGAAAATCTGCACCTGTCTCGACCTGCGGTATCGCATCATTTAAAAATCATGTTGCAGGCGGGGGCGGTGTCGGTTACTACAGGTGGGCAAAGAGCGGTTTTATGCCGTTGATATTGCAGACGAGATTGAAAAATTACAGCAGCTGGTTACATTGATGGCTGAGCATTGCCCTGATCTATCAAGGTGTGAGATGGGGTGAATTGGGTCATTTTTTCAATAATTATCTAAAAGCATTGTTATAAAGTTTAAATTTCACGGATTGGTAGCTTGTCAGAGATTAAAAGATAACCAGTGTTTGGCTGATATTGCCTAAAAAGGAAGTTGTTATGAACCTGTTGCCTTATATTGCATTGAGTATCTTGGGCGGGTTGATTATTCCCTTGCAGTTGGCGATGGTGAACGCATTTCGTCAAAGTACGCACGCCAGCCAGCTGCAAGCCACTTTTTATCTGTATCTGGGCGGTGCGGTCGCCTCGCTGGTGCTGTCGCTGGCAGTCAGTGGCAGTATCAAACCGCCACAGGTGCAAAATGCCCAGTGGTGGATGTGGCTGACGGGATTTTTGGGCAGTTTTTATATTCTGTTTATGTTTATCGCTGCTCCCAAAATTGGTGCTGCCAACACTTTGCTGTGGGTGTTTTTGGGGCAGATGTTGTTTGCCACACTGCTTTCGGCAACTGGCTGGTTTGGTTTGCCTGTACAAAAGATAAATTGGCTCAAACTGTGCGGTTTGGGGCTGGTATTTGTTGGGGGTTTGCTGATGATTTATGCGGAAACTCGATAGCTGATTTGTTGCTATTGTTAAGTGGATGAATGTCTGAAATTGATTTTGTGATGTCTTGGCTGTCTGAATTTGCAGTGCTTTTACCAAGCTATTTTTGGTTGTTTTATTGACATTGTCAGACGGCAGATAAAATCAAAGCGTCTTTTGGTGGTGGTAAAAAAGGTCGGGGGCAATACCCGACCTGCTCTTTATTTGATATTAACATCTTGCCATAGATTATTGCTCACAATTTCAGGGCGACTGCCTGTAAAGGCTTTGGCTGCCTTGTGGTCTGCTGTGAGCGTGTAGGCAAACCATGCAGTCATATAGCCATCGCCATCGTGCAACATACTGCCGTGATCGGTATTTTTACGGCGTGCCATAATAGTAAGTTGCTGACTGTTAATTTGATTGTGGTTATCGTTTAACGACCAAAGAGGTGTAATGCCTGAAAGTGTATCTTTACCGTTGCCTGCATCTATAATGCCAGTGCCTGCCGTGGCAAAATAAGGCACACGGATTTTGTTAATTTGATAATCCCATTTTAACCCCTGTGCCAATGCGTGTTTGGTCGTACTGGCTGTATAGACCGCTTTAAATTGCTTACTGTTGGCAAAATTGGTGGCTGCATTGATTGCACCAACACCGCCTTGGGAATGCCCCATAATGCCTGCTCGGTTGGTGTCTAATTTGTTATAGAATAAACTGCTTTTATCACGATTTAATTCATCTAGTTTTGCCAGAGATTGTGAAGAAGAACTGCCGTCCCAACTGTTTGGATCATCGTTGGCAATGACCACAAACCCCCAGCTTGCCAATCTTGCCAAAACGGGTTCATAACGCTCATAGGGAACACCTGTGCCATTTGCCGAGATGATAACAGGGGCAGCGTTACCTTTACTGATTTCTGCTGGATACCAAATTTTGTAAGTGCTAAAGCGACTTTGTCCGCTAGATATGACTTGGCTTTGCACCGCATACTTACCCAACCCTTTGTAGCGTTTCAATCGCTCCGCCACTTTGTGTTTGCGTGTAATAATCAGATTTAATGGCAAAAGCCTGTTCGATCTTTTTACTAATAGCTGAACAGCCACTTATTATTAAAATACTGCCGAGCAGTACGGTTGTTAAAAGTCGTTTGGTATAACGCATAAGCTCTCCAAAATATGACAAAAGTCATGAAATTTTATTTTATCATAATTTTTTTTCAACAAGAGTTTGCATAATAAGCTATTTTTGTCAGTTGTCATATCATTTATCAAGTGGTTTATTTTTCTTGACTTTTGCCAAAAGTGGCTTATAATAAGTTTAAATTTTTAAACCTATAAACACAATGGTGCTAATTTAAACCATCAACTTTATTGAAAAATCATTCATCAGGAACTTTTATGCTATTTCAACCCTTTACCTTTGCCAATGGCAAAACCGCCAAAAACCGCTTTTTTAAATCGGCGATGGAGGAACATTTGGCAGACGGCAGTCGCCCCAGTCAGGCATTGGTTAATTTATACCGCACTTGGGCAAAAGGCGGAGCAGGCGTACTGGTAACGGGCAATGTGATGGTCTCGGCAAGTGGCAGAGGCTCGCCACATGATGTGCTGGTGAGCGACGACAGCAATTTGGCGGTGCTGGGCAGTTGGGCGGCAGCTGCCAAAGAAAATCAGACGCTTGCCATCATGCAGATTAACCATGCAGGCAAGCAGTCGCCAAAAACGGTGAATCGCACGCCGCTTGCCCCCAGTGCCGTACCGCTTGTCGGTATGGACGGCTTTATCAATCCGCCCAGAGCCTTACGCCATGCAGAAATAGCAGGGTTGATTACTGACTTTGTCCGCACGGCACAGATTGCCGAGCAGGCAGGGTTTGACGGTGTGCAAATTCATGCGGCTCATGGTTATCTGATTAGCCAGTTTTTATCGCCACACCACAACCGCCGTGATGATGAATATGGCGGCAGTCTTGAAAACCGTATGCGGTTTTTGCTTGCCGTGTATCAAGGCATTCGTGCGGCGGTGTCGCCTGAATTTTTGGTGGGGGTGAAATTAAATTCTGCCGATTTTCAAAAGGGTGGTTTTGATGAAACTGAGTCGGTGCAGGTGGTCAAAACGCTGTCTGATTTGGGCATTGATTTTATTGAAATTTCAGGCGGCAATTATGAAAGCCCCGCCATGCTTGCCAATAAGGACAGCAGCAAAAAACGCGAAGCCTTTTTCCTAGATTATGCCAAAAAAGCTCGTGCTGTCAGCCGTGTGCCGCTTATTATCACTGGTGGATTTCGCTCGCAGGCGGCGATGACGGCGGCGTTGGACAGTGGTAATTTGGATTTTGTCGGCATTGCCCGTCCGTTTGCACTGATACCTGATTTGCCCAAACAGATGGCAAATGGCAGTTATCAAACCCTTGCCACCGACCGCATCAAAACCGGGATTGCCGCCATTGATCACAAAATCGGTTCGGTGCTTGAGATGAATTGGTATATGACGCAAATGCAGCTTATCAGCCAAGGCAGACAGCCCAATCCCAAACTCTCGGCTTGGCGGGTGCTGGCAAAAACGCTGTGGGACAATGGCAAAGCAGGGCTGTCTACGGGTAGAAGCTGATAGGTAAAAACACAAATGCCGTCTGAAACGGCTTTTCAGACGGCCTATTCTTTCAGGAAAACGGATTATTCCGCTTCCAACACCACTTTCATCGCTCCGTTTTCCGCCGCGTGTTTAAACACATCATAGGCTTTTTCCAGTTCGCTGAATTTGAAGCGGTGCGTAAGCATTTTGGTGTAATCCACGGAGCTGGTGGAAACTGCTTTCATCAGCATCTCCGTAGTATTGGTATTGACCAAACCGGTGGTGATGGTGAGGTTTTTGATCCACAATTTTTCCAGCTTGAAATCTACCGGCGTACCGTGCACGCCCACAACGGCCACATTGCCGCCGGGTTTGACGATGTCCTGACACATATCCCAAGTGGCGGGAATGCCCACCGCCTCGATGGCTACATCGACGCCGTCTTCTCCCACAACTGCTAAAACTTGTTCGGCCACATCGCCGGAAGCGGGATTGATGGTGTGGGTGGCACCCAGCTCTTTTGCCAGTTTCAGGCGGTTTTCGTCCATATCGCACACAATCAGGATAGAGGGGCTGTACAGTTGCGCGGTCAGCAGCGCCGACATACCGACGGGGCCTGCTCCGGCGATAAAGACCGTATCGCCCGGTTTTACATCGCCGTACTGCACGCCGATTTCGTGCGCCGTGGGCAAGGCATCGGACAACAGCAGCGCGACTTCTTCGTTCACATTTTCCGGCAGCGGAATCAGGCTGCTGTCGGCATAGGGTGTACGCACATATTCTGCCTGCGTGCCGTCAATCATATAGCCGAGAATCCAGCCGCCGTTACGGCAGTGAGAATAAAGCTGCACTTTGCAGTTGTCGCAGCTGCAACATTTGCTCACACAGGAAATAATGACTTTGTCGCCTTTTTTAATATTTTTTACGCCGGAACCGACTTCTTCAACAATGCCGATACCCTCATGGCCGAGAATACGCCCTGCTTCAACTTCGGGGTTTTTGCCTTTCCAGATACCCAAATCGGTACCGCAAATGGTAGTTTTGACAATTTTCACGACTGCATCGGCGGGATCGATGATTTGCGGTTTCGGTTTCTCTGCGAGACGGATGTCGCCTGCGCCATAGTAAACCATTGCTTTCATATCAATTCCTTTCAGAGTGAACGGGAAATCCCCATGCCAATTTAGAGTAAATGCCCGATACAGTCAAATGATGATTTTCTGACACCCCGCCGCTCCCCGGACAGGCGGTAAATACTGCAAAAGGCCGTCTGAAAAAAAACCGGGAAGCGGTTTTCAGACGGCCTGATATTCAAAACTGTCCGTACGGAAAACTATTCTGCCGCCGCTTCCAATTCCAGCGCGGCGGCCAAGAGAGACAGGCGTGCCATCACGCCGTACACATAAAGCCGGTTGCATTCGCAATCGGGATTATCGGCATCAGTTTGCGGTACACCGAGCGAGTTCCATTGGGCAAACACACGTTTGCACCGCTCCTCACCGCCCTCTTCCGCACCCGCCACCGGAATTGCCTGATTGAGCGGCACAAACACCATGCCGCCCGCATTCAGATTCTCATCATTGGCGCGTCCCTCGTGTACGCGGAAAAAACCGCCGACCACAAAACGGTCCATCATATAGACCACCGGTTCGGACACCGCACCGTCCAGTGTTTCATAAGTATAAATTCCTTCCTGAACAATCACTTCGCTGACTGCCAGCCCTTCCTTGACCTTCGCCATTTTGTTGCGGTTTTTACGGTTCAGCCCGCGTACTTCGTCGGCAGATTTCACACTCATCACGCCCATGCCGTATGTGCCCGCATCGGCTTTGACAATCACAAACGGCTGATCGGTAATTCCCTTTTCATCATATTTGGCCTGAATTTTCGCCAGCATCCGCTCCACCGCAGCGGCCAGCGCATCTTCCCCTTCGCGTTCCTGAAAATCCAAACCGCCGATTTGCTCGAAATAGGGATTAATCTGCCAGACATCGATGTCCAACAGTTCGGCAAATTCGGCCGCCACGCGGTCGTAAGCGGCAAAATGAGCGGTTTTTCGGCGGGTCGTCCAACCGCCGTGCAGCGGCGGCAGTACCGTTTGGGCAATGCCCTGCAAAATTTCCGGCACCCCGCCCGACAAATCGTTGTTCAGCAAAACCAGACAGGGCGAAAAACCGTCGGCCAAATGCACCCGCTCGCGGGTACGCTGCAACGGTTCGAGCAGAACCTTGTCGCCCGATGCCGTTTCCAGCTCTGTCGGTTCCGTAATCTCGGGATTCAGACTGCCCAAACGCACTTCAAAACCGGCCGTACGCAGAATATTGCTCAGCGCATACACATTTTGCAGATAAAACGTATTGCGTGTGTGGTTTTCCGGCACAATCAGCACCGACTTGGCCTGCGGACAGGCGCGCTCAACCGCGTTTTGCGCCGCGTGCGCCGCCAGTTGGATAAAGTTCGGATTCAGATTATTGAAGCCGCCCGGAAACAGGTTCATATCGATGGAAGCCATTTTGTAGCCGGCATTGCGGATATCGACCGAACCGTAAAACGGCGGTCTGTGCACCGCCCACTGACGGCGGAACCACGCCTCGATTTTGGTTTGGTTGCTTAAAATGGTTTTTTCAAATACTTTCAGTTGCGCCAAATAAGCGCCGGACATCACAGGCAGCGACATGGTTTCTATTCCGTCAATCATCATTCGTCCCCGCATGATAGTTTTTTCAGACGGCCGATACAAGCATTGTCTCCCCTCCGCCTGCTGCCAGTTTCCTTTCCTTGCCAACAAATAGACAAAATGTCTAAAAAATAACCGAAACCACCAATCTATACCGGCATAAAACGTTTATTTAGACATTTTAACTTGCTTTTCCCACTGCAACCCGCTACTATCGCTGCCCATATTCCGCATAAAAATAGCCATCATGAAAACACAAGCCATCAAACCGCAAACCCTCTACGACAAACTCTGGAACAGCCACGTCGTACGCGAAGAAGAAGACGGCACCGTCCTGCTCTATATCGACCGCCATCTGGTACACGAAGTTACCAGCCCGCAGGCATTTGAGGGACTGAAAATGGCCGGACGCAAACTGTGGCGCATCGACAGCGTGGTGTCTACTGCCGACCACAATACCCCCACCAATGATTGGGACAAAGGCATCCAAGACCCGATTTCCAAATTACAGGTCGATACTTTGGACGACAACATCAAAACATTCGGTGCGCTGGCCTACTTCCCCTTTAAAGACAAAGGGCAAGGCATTGTGCATGTCATGGGGCCGGAACAGGGTGCCACCCTGCCGGGCATGACGGTTGTCTGCGGCGATTCGCACACCTCCACCCACGGTGCGTTCGGCGCACTGGCACACGGCATCGGCACGTCCGAAGTCGAACACACGATGGCCACCCAGTGCATCACCGCCAAAAAATCCAAAGCCATGCTGATTAAAGTAAACGGCCGTCTGAAACCGGGTGTAACCGCCAAAGATGTGGCTTTATACATCATCGGCCAAATCGGCACCGCCGGCGGCACCGGTTATGCCATTGAGTTTGGCGGTGAAGCGATTCAAAACCTCTCGATGGAAGGCCGCATGACCCTGTGCAATATGGCCATCGAAGCGGGCGCGCGCAGCGGCTTGGTGGCGGTCGATCAAACCACCATCGATTATGTCAAAGACAGACCCCTAGCCCCCAAAGGTGCGGACTGGGATAAAGCCGTGGCCTATTGGCGCACACTGGTTTCCGACGACGGTGCGGTTTTCGACCAAGTATATGAATTTGACGCCGCCGCCATCGAACCGCAGGTAACATGGGGGACTTCCCCCGAAATGGTGCTCGACATCAACGGCAGAGTGCCCAATCCCGCTGCCGAAAATGATCCCGTCAAACGCGGCGGCATGGAGCGCGCCTTGGCCTATATGGGTCTGACGGCCGACACGCCGCTGAACGAAATCCCCGTCGATGTCGTCTTTATCGGCTCCTGCACCAACAGCCGCATTGAGGATCTGCGCGAAGCGGCCGCCGTCGCCAAAGGCCGCCGCAAAGCCGACAACGTCAGCCGCGTACTGGTTGTGCCGGGTTCCGGCTTGGTTAAAGAACAGGCAGAACGCGAGGGCTTGGACAAAATCTTTACCGATGCAGGCTTTGAATGGCGCGAGCCGGGCTGCTCGATGTGCCTGGCCATGAATGCCGACCGCCTGGATCCGCAGGAACGTTGCGCTTCTACCTCAAACCGCAACTTTGAAGGCCGTCAGGGCAACGGCGGGCGTACCCACTTGGTCAGCCCGTCCATGGCCGCCGCCGCCGCCGTTTCCGGCCGCTTTACCGATGTCCGCAAACTGCCGCAATCCGCGGCCGTCTGAAAACGGCAGCGTTCCGCCGTATACGGCAAACCTTTTTTTATTTACCCGATAAGGAGTACCGCACATGAAAAAATATCTTCTGATCACCATCGCCGCTTTCGGTTTGACCGCCTGTACCAACACTTGGCACGGTGCCAAAGCCGACAGCCACCGGAACTGGAAACACACCAAAGCCGGTGCCGAAAAAGGCTGGGATAAAACCAAAGAAGTAACCCAGGAAGGTTGGGACAAGACCAAAGAAGTAAGCCAAGAGGGCTGGGACAAAACCAAAGAAATCTCGCACGAGGGTTGGAATAAAGCCAAAGAAGCCACACACGACGGCTGGGAAAAAACCAAGGAAGGCACGGAAAAAGGCTGGCACAACACCAAAAAAGGGGTCAAAAAAGGCTGGCACAAAACCAAAGAAGCCACGAAAGAAGGCTGGGAAAAAGCCAAAGATGCCGTAAGCAACTAAGTCTCTCTCCTCAAAGCGGATCTGCGTTTTCAGACGGCCTCAAACGGCCCGAACAGAATACCGCAGATTCCGTCCGCCCCCGCAATCTACCCTTATTGCGGGGGTTTACGCCAAACGAAAGTATTCAACATGAAAGCCTTCACCCAACTGCACGCCCTCGTTGCCCCGCTCGACCGTGCCAACGTCGATACCGATGCCATCATCCCCAAGCAATTTCTCAAATCCATCAAACGCAGCGGTTTCGGCCCGAATGCTTTTGACGAATGGCGTTACCTCGATCACGGCGAACCGGGCATGGACAACAGCAAACGCCCGCTCAATCCCGATTTTCCGCTCAACCAAGCCCGTTATCAGGGTGCGCAGATTCTGCTCACGCGCAAAAATTTCGGCTGCGGCTCTTCCCGCGAACACGCCCCCTGGGCCTTGGACGACTACGGTTTCCGTGCCGTCATCGCGCCGAGTTTTGCCGATATTTTCTTCAACAACTGCTATAAAAACGGCCTGCTGCCGATTGTGTTGAGCGAAGAAGTTGTCGACCAACTGTTCCGCGAAACCGAGGCCACCGAAGGCTACCGTCTGAATATCGACTTGGAAAAACAAACCGTTACCACCCCTGGCGGCGAAGCGTTTGCGTTCGACATCACCGAACACCGCAAACACTGCCTGCTCAACGGGCTGGACGAAATCGGCCTGACCTTGCAGCACGCCGATGCCATCAAAGCTTTTGAAGCCAAGCACCAAGCCGCACAACCGTGGCTGTTCCAATCCTGATAAACCCGCAGGCCGTCTGAAAACCGCATCACCCGTTTTCAGACGGCCTGTTTCACGAAAAGCCGCCTCTGTTATGAACGCCGCAACCACACCTCCCGACCTCGGCCGCCTGAGCCACGGCCACTGGCGCACCGCCCGCTGGGGATTGAGCGACCATGCCTACACCCGCCTGATTGAAGCCGTTATCGAAACGGGCATCACCACTTTCGACCATGCCGACTGCTACGGCCGCTACACCACAGAAGCCGCCTTCGGCCGTGCTTTCCGCCCGCTGGCCGATATGCGGGACCGGCTGAAAATCGTCAGCAAATGCGGCATTCTGTTTCCCAACGACACCCTGCCCGGCATTACCCATAAACACTACGACAACACCCGCGAACACATCATCGCTTCGGCCGAACGCTCCGTCACCAACCTGAACTGCGGCTATCTCGATCTGCTGCTCATCCACCGCCCGTCCCCCTGCGCCGACCCGGAAGCCATCGCAGCCGCGTTCGATTATCTGCACCAAAACGGCACGGTGCGCCACTTCGGCGTTTCCAATTACAGCGCGGCCAAATTCAGCATGTTGCAGTCTTATGTCCGCCAACCGCTGGTTACCAACCAAATCGAACTGTCGCTGTGGCACACACCGTCGTTTTCAGACGGCCTGCTGGATTTCCTGCTGGAAAAACGGGTCAAACCGATGGCTTGGTCGCCGCTGGGCGGCGGCAAACTGTTCGATACCGCCGATGAAACCGGCGCACGTATCCGCCAAACCCTGTACGAAGTCGGTGAAGCGTACGGCGAGACACGCCCCGACACACTGGCTTATGCCTGGCTGCTCAACCACCCCGCAGGCATTATGCCCGTTGTCGGCAGCGGCAAAATCGAACATATCCGCAACGCCGTCGATGCGCTCAATATCCGTTTCAGCGAAGCCGAATGGATCAAGCTGTACAGTGCCGCCATCGGGCACGATGTGCCATAAATATCCGGCAGCGATTTTTCCCAACGGCCTACGCGGCATCGGCAACACCTGCCATACCTGCAACAGAAAGCGACGAACCATGATAAACGAATTTGCACGCTTAAATGTCCGCCCCGGCCAAACCGGCGAATTTGAAACCGCTTTTACCCAAGCAGCCGGCATCATCAGAAAAATGCCCGGCTTTATCCGCCTGAATCTGCACCGCCATCATGACGAAGCCGGTATTTATCTGCTGCATGTCCAATGGCAAAACATTGAATCCCACCGCAACGGTTTCCGGGAATCTCCCGAATACCGACAATGGCGGGCACTCCTGCACCACTTTTACGACCCTTTCCCTGTTGTCGAATATTTTGAAACCATTCTGACTGCCGACTGATCAAACGGCACGGCCATACACCCGTCTGGCCGAAACTGCATCACAAAAGCAGAAAACCCACCCACCACCCCTGATTGGAAAGACTGAAACCATGACCCGAAAAATCGCTATCCTCCCCGGCGACGGCATCGGCCCCGAAATCGTCGCCCAAGCCGTCCGCGTATTGGACAAACTCATCGCCCAAGGCCTTGATGCCGCATACAGCTATGCTCCGCTGGGCGGCGCGGCTTACGACGAATACGGCCACCCCTATCCCGAGTTCACGCAAAATCTGTGCCGTGCCGCCGATGCCGTACTGCTGGGCGCGGTCGGCGGCCCGCAATACGACAATCTCGACCGCCCGCTGCGCCCCGAGCGCGGCCTGCTGGCGATCCGCAAAGATTTGAATCTGTTTGCCAACCTGCGCCCCGCCGTACTTTATAAAGAGCTGGCCAACGCTTCTACCTTGAAACCCGACGTGGTGGCCGGTTTGGATATTCTGATTGTGCGCGAGCTGACCGGCGATATTTATTTCGGCGAACCGCGCGGTATCCGCACGTTGGACAACGGCGAGCGCGAAGGTTTCAACACCATGAAATACAGCGAGGGCGAAATCCGCCGCATCGCCAAAGTGGCCTTTGAGGCGGCGAAAAAACGCGGCAAAAAACTGTGCAGCGTGGACAAAGCCAATGTCTTGGAAACCACCGAGCTGTGGAAAGAGATTTTCAGCGAAACGGCCAAAGATTATCCCGATGTCGAACTGAGCCATATGTATGTGGACAACGCCGCCATGCAGCTGGTACGCGCGCCCAAACAGTTCGACGTCATCGCCACCGGCAACATCTTCGGCGATATTTTGAGCGATCAGGCCTCCATGCTCACCGGATCCATCGGTATGCTGCCCTCCGCGTCGCTGAGCGAGAACGGCAAAGGTTTATACGAACCCTCGCACGGCTCCGCGCCCGACATCGCCGGCCAAAACAAAGCCAACCCGCTGGCGACTATTCTATCGCTCGCCATGCTGGTGCGTTACAGCCTGAACGACGAGCCGCGTGCCAAACAGATTGAACATGCCGTACAGAAAGTGCTGGAACAGGGGTTGCGCACCGCCGATATTTACGAAGAAGGCACACAGCTCGTTTCCTGCTCCGAAATGGGCGATGCCGTGTTGGCCGCGCTGTAAACGGCCTGCCCAGGCCGTCTGAAATCCGCTGTCTGCTGCCTTTTTTCTAGCGCACACAGCAGATCCGCTTTCAGACGGCCTGATAAGTATTTGCCCGGCCGAAAATCCGTATTCTCCAACTTTCTTCAAACCCGATACCCAAAATCGATTGCTTACCATTGCCCGCCGACAGAAACACCATACCGCAGAAACCGGCTTCCGTCTGCCGCCAACTTAATCGCAGTAAAAATCGGGTTTGAACAAAATATCACCGCAGAAGCCCGAGACAAGCGTCTCGGGCTCTTGCTATTGGAACAGCCACGGCGTAGGTCGGATTCTTGAATCCGACATTCTGCCGAAATCCGCCGGCAGACCGATACTTCTTCTGCAGCATCCTGTTTTCAAACGGCCTTCCAACGGCGGCCGCCCGCACCTCACATCAATGATGCAGGATTTTCGATAAAAACTGCTGGGCACGCTCGCCGCGCGGTGTGGTAAAGAACGCTTCCGAAGTAGTATCTTCTTCGATGCGGCCCTGATCCATAAAAATCACGCGGCTGGCCACTTGGCGGGCAAAACCCATTTCATGCGTCACACACATCATGGTCATACCCTCTTTTGCCAGCCCGACCATCACATCCAATACTTCCTGCACCATTTCCGGGTCCAGTGCGGAAGTCGGCTCGTCAAACAGCATCACGACGGGATCCATGCTCAACGCACGGGCAATGGCAACGCGCTGCTGCTGGCCGCCGGAGAGCTGGGCGGGGAATTTGTGCGCATGTGCACTCAATCCCACACGATCGAGATAAGCCAAGCCTTTTTTCTCGGCCTCCTGTTTGCTGCGCCCCAACACTTTAATCTGCGCCACAGTCAGATTGTCGGTAACCGACAGATGCGGAAACAGCTCGAAATGCTGGAATACCATGCCGACGCGGCTGCGCAGCTTGGGCAGGTGGGTTTTTGGGTCGGACAAAGACGTGCCATCCACCACAATATCGCCCTTTTGAAACGGCTCCAAGCCGTTCACACATTTAATCAGCGTGGATTTGCCGCTGCCCGAAGGGCCGCATACCACCACCACATCACCTTTCCGAATGGCGGTCGAACAGTCGGTCAGCACTTGAAAATCGCCGTACCATTTGTTCACGCCGCGAATATCGATCATGGGTTTGTTGTCGCTCATACTTTCAACCTCTGCTGTAATTTTTTCACACCGGCCATCGCCGCCGCACTAATCACAAAATACACCGCACCCGCCAACAGGATATACGGCGTGAGCAGGTTCATCAAATCTCCGCGTACATAGTTGGCACGGAAAAAGTCCACCAGGCCGATGGCCGCCACCAGCGTGGTATCCTGAAACAGAATAATGCTCTGCTGCAAAATCAACGGCAGCATTTTACGGAATGCCTGCGGCAGAATCACCAGCCGCATGGTTTGCCGGTAGGTCATGCCCAGCGCGTAGGCAGCATGGAACTGGCCCTTGGAAATCGACTGGATACCGGCGCGCACCACTTCCGAGAAATAAGCGGCTTCAAACAACATAAAAGCCACCGCGCAGGAAGCAAAAGCCACATTGATGGTCAGATAGCTGCCCGTTATCAGGCTGTACATCATCGGTACGGCGTAATAAAACCAGATCAGCACCAACAGCAGCGGCACAGAACGGAAATAATTGACATAGGTTTTGGCCAGAAACGACAGCCAGCCGAATTTGGACAGCCGCGCCAACGCCAGCAGTGTCCCCAATACAATCCCGCCGATTACGCCGAAAGCCAGCAGTTTCAGGGTAATGCCCAATCCCTGCATCAGCCCCGGCATGGCGGCGGACAATTCGCCCATATTGAGTCCGAACATTATTTACCTCCCTCCGCAAGCAGCCCGGGTACGCGCAGACGGCGTTCCAAGCGGGTCATCAGCATCAGCAGCGTCACATTGACCGCCATGTAAATCAGCGTGGCGTATGTGTAGATTTCCAAATTGCTCTGCGTATACTCGGCAATGGTTTTCACTTGGGAAATCAGTTCAGATACGCCGACCAGCGAAGCAATCGACGCATTTTTGAAACAGTTGGTCAATTCCGAGCCCAAAGGCGGCAGAATGGTGCGGAATGCCTGCGGCAACAGTACTTCGCGGTAAACCTGGCGGGTACGGAAACCCAGCGCATAGGCCGCCTGCGCCTGTCCGCGCGGCAGTGCCTGAATACCGGTGCGCACCTGTTCGCAAATCCGCGCGGCGGTAAACAGCCCCAAACCGATACTGGCCGAGAGCATGGCCGAAGTATTCGGCGCCAGCCCGAAAAACCACCACTGCTTCAAACCTTCGGGAAAGAAATTCGGTACAACGTAATACCAGACAAACAACTGAATCAGCAGCGGCACATTGCGAAACAGCGTCACATAAGCGGTTGCGATGCGGTTCAGGTTGCGGCCGGGCAGCGTGCGCATAATCCCCAGCACCGTACCCAGCACCATCGCAATCGTCCACGCCACCGCACCGATGGCAAACAGCCACAGCAGGCCGGTGATGACCCACTGGAGGTAAATCTCGTTACCGATGCCCGTTTTGTCCCACAAAACGCCCCAATTCCAAACATAATTCATAGTCTATTCCTGATAAGAGGCCGTCTGAAACAGTTTCAGACGGCCTCTTTCGGTTACAAAACGATTACTCGTCAGCCGCTTTATCGTTCGGGTTGGCCAGAATTTCCTTCATCTTATCCGACATCGGGAAAGCCATATTCACGTTTTTCGGCGGAATCGGCTGCTCGAACCATTGGTTGTACATCTTGTTGATTTCATCCGAAGCAAACACTTGGTTCAAGGTATCGTTTACGATTTTTTGGAACTCCGCATCGCCTTTGCGCATCATACAGCCGTAGTTTTCATACGACATCGGTGTGCCGACGATTTCCCATTTTTCCGGGTCGGCCGCCTTGGCACGCGCACCGGCCAGCAGCACATCGTCCATCATAAAGGCCTGTGCGCGGCCGTTTTGCAGCATCAGGAACGATTCGCCGTGGTCTTTGGCAGAAATGACATTGATACCGGCCTGATTTTTGTCGTTGTACTCTTTCAACAGACGCTCGGAAGTGGTACCGGCGGTGGTGACGACCGTTTTGCCTTTCAAGTCGGCATAATCTTTGATGCCTTGTGCTTTATCCGCCAGCAGACGGGTGCCGACGACAAAGAAGTTGTTGGAGAACTGAACCTGTTTTTGGCGTTCCTGATTATTGGTTGTCGAACCGCACTCCAAATCCACCGTGCCGTTTACCACCAGCGGAATACGGTTTTGCGACGTAACCAGATTATAGCGGACTTTCAAATCCGGCAAACCGAGCTGGGTTTTCAGGGCTTCCACCACTTTCAACTGCAAATCGTGCGCATAGCCGATGGGCTGGTTCGGATTGTCGGCAATATAGGAAAAGGGAATGGACGCGTCGCGGTGTCCCAACACAATAGTGCCGGACTGTTTGATTTTATCGATGGTGCTGCCCGCAGCTTCGGCCGGTGCAGCCGATGCGGCTGCCTCTTTCGGTGCTTCGGTTTTCTGACCGCCGCATGCAGCCAGAGACAATGCTGCCATACAGGCCAGTGCCAGAGGTTTGAAAATCTGATTCGCCATACAATGACTCCTTAGGAACATAAATGATGGTTGTTATTCGGCTGGGGCAGACGAGGGAACGCTGCCGGTACAGTTGTCCTATCTTTTCACAGCGCCCGTCGGATTGTCAATAATCGTAAACATTTTAACAAATAAAAACCGTTCGCAACGGAAAAAGTTAAATGATTGATGCGGCATACTTTCCCGGTTATTCATCAGTCATAGAAGTCCGCCGTTTCTGCATCGGCAGATTTTCGCGCTGTCTTGTCCGATGTCCGTTTTCAGACGGCATCCGTCCATGCTGCCGGTAAAAAAACGGGGCGGTTCCTTCCGCCCCCGTTTCATTTCCATCTGCTAACGCTTTTCCTGCTTACGGATCAGATAAACCGCCCATGCGGCAAAAATCAGCGTGGGCAGCGCTGCTGCCAAAAACGGCGGCATACCGTACAACTCGCCGCTAAATCCGAACAGACGGCCGGCAAAATGAAACGCCAGCCCCAGACAGATACCGCCGAACAGCTTCAACCCCATATTGCCGTGGCGGGTGGATTGCGGCGTAAACGCCAGCGCCACCAATGCCATGACCACCGTTGCCACCGGATACATCAGCTTGCGCCACCACGCTATGCGGTATTCACCGGTCTGCTGGCGGTTCTGCTCCAAGTGGCCGATATAGGCGCCCAGCGCAGACACCGACATTTGCGCGGGATCGACCAGCAAAACGTCCAGCAGCTGCCCGTCTATACCTGCCTGCCAATCTTCCTGCACGCTTTGCGAGACACTGACCGCATCGTCTGCCAGCAGGGTGCGGCGGACCTGATACAGACGCCACATTCCGTTTTGCCCGACCACGGCCGACTCCGCCTGCCAGCTTTCGGCCAACTTGAAACCGCCGTCGTGCCGGTAGGCGGTAATGCCGCGCAGCGTACGGTCGGGCAGCATTTCGGCAACATTGACAATGGTACCGCCTTCTTTAATCCAAACCCCGCCCGCACCGGCACTCACGCCGCCGCTGAGTGCGGCCGCCTTCATATTTTCCGCACTGCGGCTGGCTGCCGGTGCACCCCATTCGCCCAGAGCAGCCGTTGCCAGCGCAAAAACCGCCCCGAAAGACAGCAGCACGCCGATCAGGTTTCCGGTACTCATTCCGCTGGTTTTCATGACAGTGATTTCGCTGCCCGCCGCCAACTGGTTCAAAGCCAGCAGCCCGCCGATCAACACCGCCAGCGGCATCAGTTCATAAACATGGGCAGGAATCTGCAAAACCAGATACTGCATGGCTTTGAAGCCGGTATAAGTCCCTTTGCCGATGTCGCCCGATTCATTCATCAAATCGAAAAACAGATACAGTGCCAGAAACGCCAGCAGCGCGTAAACCGTCATTACGCTCAACTGTCTGATAAGATAACGGGCAATCAGTTTCATGCCGCCCCCCCTTTCCCCGGCCGTCTGAACGCGTGCCGCAGCGGCCGGGCAGGCAGACTGCGCAAACGGATCAGCCATAAAGCCAACAGCAGCATCGCGGTATGCAGCGGCAGAAAACCCGCCCAAAAACCGATTTTTCCGTCTTCGACGGCATTGCGCAAAACCGTCAGCCCGTTTTGATAAACCAGAAAAACGCCGATGGCCGACAAGATATTGTAAGTATGGCCGGTACGCGGATTGAAATACGACAGCGGCAGTGCCAGAACCACCAAAACCAGTGCCGCAACCGGCAGCGAAAGCCGCCACATCAGCTCGGCTCTGTACTGGGGCTGACTGCTGCCGATCAAATCGGCCGTGGGAATCGTACGGCGGTGGTCTATGGGGCTGACCAGCTTCGGGCTGCTGCTGACCAGCAGACTCATATGCTCGAACGACACCCGGTTGTAATCGGCCTGCCCCGGCACACCGCTGTAACGGTAACCCTGCGTCAGTTCCAGCGTGCGTCTGCCTTCGTCGGCAGAAAAACGCCCTTCTTTGGCAAAGACGACATTTTCCCGCCCTTTTTCATCACGCTCGCGCAAAAACAGATTGCGCATCAAACCCGACCCGACATCGAAGGTTTCGACAAAATAAACCCGCCCGCCGCTTTTGCCCAAACTGCGGAACACCCCCTGCTCCACCAGAGAAAGCTCCTGTTTCTGTTTGAGAATTTCGGCAAACTCGCGGCTGCGCAACTCCGCCCACGGCAAAACGGACACCTGCATCAGCGCAATCAGCAGGGCAAACGGCAGAGCGAACTGCAAGATCGGCCGCAGCCACTGACGCAGCGACAGCCCCCCCGCCAGCCACACCGCCATTTCACTGTCGCGCCAATAACGGGTCAGCACCGCCAGCACACTGATATAGGCCGTCAGCACCAGCAAAAGCGGAGTCATGCCCAGACTCCAAAAACCGATCAGTGCGGCCACCGCATCGGCCGCCACCCGCCCGTCGGCTGCGCGCCCCAACAGATTAATCGCCTGCGTGGACACCAAAACCGCCAGCAGCACCGCAAAAATACCGACTGCCGTCAGCGTCAGCTCTTTAATAAAATGGCGTTGATAAATCATAATGGTTTTCAGACGGCCTCAAACCGCAGTACAATCCGAGCCGTCATTATCATAGCAGGCCGTCTGAAAAGCCGTTCGTACGTGCTTTTTCCGCCTGCCGGTTATCGGAGAGAAAACGTGGAATTTAGCACAAAAGCCGAGAAATTGCAGCCGGACTCCGGCCGCGCCCGCCTCTATTTCTGTACCCCGGACAGCCCGTTAAACGATGAGGCCGCCAAACTGCTGCGCGCCTCGCTCAAAGAAGGCGAATGCTTTGCCGCCGCGCAAACCGTGGAAAACGGCCGTCTGAACGGCGCGGCCGTAGCGTGTCTGGCCGATCTCGACCGCAAAACCGTCGAAAAAGCCGCTGCCGAAGCCGCCGCCTGGGCACAGAAACAGCAGGCTGTCGATGTGGACTTAACCCCGTTCTGCGAAACCGACAGCCCGCGCGTGGCCGAAATCTTCACGCTGGCCGCCGGTGCTGCGGTTTACCGTTTCGACCGTTTCAAAAAAGAAGCCAAACCGGCCGAACTGAAAAATATCGCGTTTTGCCACGACCGGCACGCCGCCGTAGTGGAACAGGCCCTTGCCTTTGCCCGGGCGGCACTGTACGGCATCAATCTGTGCAAAGATTTGGCCAATACCGCGCCGAATGTCTGCACCCCGACCTATCTGGCCGAAACCGCCAAAGCCGAAGCCGAACAGGCCGGTGCGGCGGGCAAAATTCTCGGCCGCGACTATATTGAAAACCATATGCCCTCTTTCTGGGGCGTGGCCAAAGGCAGCGTGCAGGAACCGAAACTGCTGGAACTTTCCTATTTCGGCGCGGCTGATTCATCTGCCCCCCCCGTGGTGCTGGTCGGCAAAGGGCTGACGTTTGACAGCGGCGGCATCTCGCTCAAACCGGGCGAAGCCATGGACGAAATGAAATACGACATGTGCGGCGCAGCAAGCGTCATCGGCACATTTGTCGCCGCAGTCAAAGCCAAACTGCCCGTCAATCTGATTGCCGTGGTGGCCGCGTGCGAAAATATGCCCGACGGCGGTGCGGCCAAGCCTGGCGACATTGTCAAAGCCATGAACGGCATCACCATCGAAAATCTCAATACCGATGCCGAAGGCCGTCTGGTCTTGTGCGACGCACTCACTTATGCCGAACAGTTCAAACCGGCCGCCGTGATCGATGTCGCCACGCTGACCGGTGCCTGCATCATCGCACTGGGCCATGTCGCCAGCGGCGTGATGGGCAACCGTCAGGAGCTGGTGGACGAACTTCTGGCCGCTTCGCGCGAAAGCAACGACAAAATCTGGCAACTGCCGCTGTTTGAAGAATACAGAGAGCAGCTCAAATCCAATTTTGCCGACCTGCAAAACATCGGCGGCCGCGCCGCCGGTACGATTACCGCCGCCACTTTCCTCGCCCACTTTGCCGAAAACTATCCGTGGGCACATTTGGACATCGCGGGAACGGCGTGGAAATCGGGCAAAGACAAAGGCGCAACCGGCCGGCCGGTACCGCTGCTGCTGCAATTTCTGAAAAACCGCGCTTAAATGCCGCACCGGCGCAGCCCGTTCCCAACGGCTGCGCCGCTTTCCCGTTTTCTCTTTCCTTTTTCAGACGGCCTCCCCATGTCCGAAGCCACTTTCTACACCCATGTTGCCGACTTGCCGCCCTTTGTTGCCCGCCTGTGCCGCCGCGCCCTGTCGGCAGGCAGCCGGGTATTGATCTGGACGGACAGCGAAAGTGAAGCCCTCGAATGGGACAGACTGCTGTGGCAGATTCCGCCCGAAAGCTTCCTGCCGCACGAACCCCTTACCGACGGCCGTCTGCCCGATGATGTTCCCGTCCTGATCGGCAGCGGCAGCCTGCCCGAATCCTCCGGCGGGCGCGCGGTGTTAAACCTGTCGCAGCAAATCTGGCACGGTGCGGGCGAGACCGTGCGCGTGCTCGAAATCATCGGTAGCGGCGAAGACGAACTGGCCGCTGCGCGCAACCGCTTTGCCGCCTACCGCCGTCAGGGATTTACTCTCACACACCACAATATGCACAACAAGGGCTGAACGGAACATGGAGCAGGCCGATTTTTTCGACATTCCCAGCCCCTGCACCGGCGTATGCCAAGTGAACAACAAAGGCTACTGCAAAGGCTGCCTGAGAAGCCGCGAAGAACGGCTCTACTGGCTGCACCTGACCGACGGCCAGAAACACCAAATCATGCGCCTGCTCGCGCAGCGGCGCAAAAAGCTGCAACAGGCCGCACTCGACAGACTGGAAGACTTCGGCCCGGCACCCGAACAAGACCATTTCGATTTTTCCGGCTCTGGTCAGGCCGTCTGAAAACGGGCCGGCATGTTCAGACGGCCTGACCGGTTTGACCCGGATAAGACCCGCCCGACTTTATCCCCCTGCGGCCGCTTTTTTTGCTATCCTTACACCCGATACCTTTCCGACGAGAGACCACTATGAACACGCATTCCGATATTCTGATTGTCGGCGCAGGCCCGGCCGGTTTGAGCTTTGCGCGCACCTTGGCCGACAGCGGTTTGCGCATTACCCTGATCGAAAAAAGCCCGCTTGAAGACATTCAAAATCCTCCTTACGACGGCCGCGAAATCGCACTGACCCACTTATCCAAAGAAATCATGGAAAATCTGGGCATCTGGCAGCGCATCGCCGAAAACGAAATCTACCCGCTCAAAGAAGCCAAAGTCTGGAACGGCAATTCGTCCTACCAGCTGCACTTCCCCCAGCCCAGCCGGGCGCGCGGCGGCAAAACCGACCGTTTGGGCAACCTGATTTCCAACCACAACATCCGCAAAGCCGCCTACGAATCGGTTGCCGGCTGCGCCAACATCGAACTGTTGTGCGGCGTGGGCGTCAAAACCGCCAAAACCACACCCGAACAGGCCGAAGTCCTGCTCGACAACGGCCAAACGCTGACCGCCCGCCTGCTGGTGGCAGCCGACAGCCGTTTTTCGCAAACCCGCCGCCAGCTGGGCATTGCCGCCGATATGCACGATTTCGGCCGCACCGTGATAGTGTGCCGTTTCCGCCACGAGCACAGCAACGAACATACCGCCGTGGAGTTTTTCCAATACGGCCGCACGCTCGCCCTGCTGCCGCTGGAAGAAAATCTGACCAACTGCGTGATTACCATCGATGCCGACAAAGCCCCCGCCCTGTTGGCCCTGTCCGACGAAGCATTAGCCGCCGACATCGAGGCCCAGCTCAAAGGCCGTCTGGGCAAAATGGAAAAAGCGGGCAGCCTGCACACTTACCCGCTGGTGGGCGTACATGCCGACAAGTTTTACACCACCCGTGCCGCACTGATCGGCGATGCGGCCGTCGGTATGCACCCCGTTACCGCCCACGGCTTCAATCTGGGGCTGGAAAGTGCCGATATTCTGGGCAGACTGATTGCCGAAGCCGCACGCGGCGGCCGCGACATCGGTGCAGCCGCGCTGCTGGAAAAATACCATACCAAACACCAGCTCAATACCCGCCCGCTTTATCACGGTACCAATATGATGGTGCGCCTGTTCACCAACGAAGCGGCACCGGCCAAACTGCTGCGCAATCTGGTTCTGCGCGTCAGCAACAATCTGCCGCCGGTCAAAGCCCTGATTACCCGTCAGCTCACGGGCTAGGTTTTCCGCTATAATACTGCGCCCTCCCGTCCGCAAAGGCCGTCTGCGTGCAGCACGAAACTGCCGCTGCGGCCTTTCCGGCTTCTTATTGACAATCATTTGTGCAGAAAGGCTGTATATGGCCTCCGCTTCCCTGTTGATGCTGCTCGACGACATCACTTCCATGCTCGACGATGTCGCGCTGATGACCAAAATGGCCGCCAAAAAAACCGCCGGTGTCGTCGGCGACGATTTGGCACTCAATGCCAACCAAGTTACCGGCATATCGGCCGAACGCGAACTGCCGGTTATCTGGAAAGTGGCCAAAGGGTCACTGGTCAATAAACTCATTCTGATTCCCGCCGCCCTGCTGATTTCCTGGCTGGCTCCCTGGCTGATTACACCGCTTTTGATGGCGGGCGGTGCATTTCTGTGTTTTGAAGGCGTGGAAAAACTGCTGCACAAATTTTTCCCGTCCGGCCAAACCCAACCGGACGAAGCCGAACCAATGGACGAAAACGCCAAAATCAAAGGCGCAATCCGTACCGACTTTATCCTTTCGGCCGAAATCATTGTGATTGCACTGGGTGTGGCCGGTGCCGGTACCGGCTTGGCCGAACGCGCACTGATGCTCTCGGCCGTCGGTCTGGGCATGACGGTTTTGGTTTACGGGCTGGTCGCGCTGATTGTGAAGCTGGACGATTTCGGCCTCTACCTCATGAACAAAGGGCGCACGGCTGAGGCAGCCGGACGGGGCATCATCGCGGTGATGCCGTGGCTGATGCGCGGCCTGAGCATTGCGGGTACTCTGGCCATGTTTTTGGTCGGCGGCGGAATTATCGTCCACGGCATGCCCGCCGTTTCTGCCTTTCTGCACCAAATGCACTGGGACAGCGGCCTGACGGCACAGGCGGCCAATTTAATTGTCGGCCTGATAATCGGCGCGCTGGTCTGCGCGGTGGTCTGCGCGGTGGTTTTGCCGCTGAAAAAATGGTCTGCACGCCAAAACACCCATTAACCGATCCCGAGGCCGTATGAATCTGCTTGCCCGCCCCCTTTATTATTGGCCGCTGCTCATTCTGACCGCCGCCGCCACGCCGCTGGCTTTTGCGCCGTATTATCTGTTCTGGCTGATGCCGCTGCTTTTTGCCGTACTGACCGCCCTGCTGCACCTGCGCCCCGAGCGGCAGATCCGCAGTGCCTATGTATTCGGTCTGACCGCCTATACCGCCCAGTTTTATTGGGTGTATACCGCGCTGCATACCGTTTCCGGCCTGCCCAAACTCTATGCCGTGCCGCTCACGTTCCTGCTGCCCGCCTATCTGGCACTGTTTCCGGCGGCGGCGGTGTGGCTGTGGCGGCAGACCCGCCTGCCGCGCCTGTTATCGGCCGGCATCGTCCTGCCGCTGTGCTGGACGCTGGCCGAATTCGCCCGCGAACGCCTGCTGACCGGTTTCGGCTGGGGCGCATTGGGCTACTCGCAAATTGCCGACGCCTCGCCCTTGGCCGGCTGGATCAGCATCGGCGGCATCCACCTGCTCACGCTCGTTACCGCCGCCTGCGGCACATGGCTCTACCTGCTGGTTTCGCGCGCCACTCCGCTGCGCAGCCGTGTTGTGCTGGCCGTCTGTATGGCGTTTTATCTGATGCTGGGCATCTGGTTCAAACAAACCGACTACACCCGCCCCGTCGGCCGTCCCGTCAGCGTTGCCCTGATACAGGGCAATATCGAACAGGGGCTGAAATTCCGTGAAGACCAATTCCTGCCCACTCTGCAAACCTATTACCGCCGCGTGGCCGATGCCCGTGCCGATATCGTCATTCTGCCCGAAACCGCCATTCCGGCCATGCGGCAGGATCTGCCTCAAAGCGTGCTGGACGAATTTGCCGCCGCCGCCCGTGCCAACGGCAGCGCGCTGGCCGTGGGCATACCGCAATATACCGACGACACCCGCAGCGCCTATCTCAATTCGGCCGTCCACCTGACCGCCGATACGGCCGGCAGCACACCACTGCCCGCCTATTCCAAAAACCATCTTGTGCCGTTCGGCGAATACAAACCGCTGCCCGCGCTGACCGAACCGCTCTACCGCCTGATGGATATGCCGCTGTCCGATTTCCGGCGCGGCGGCGCGGCACAGCCCCCATTTGACATGGCCGGGCAAAAAGTGGCCTTCAATATCTGTTATGAAGACGGCTTCGGCGAAGAGTTGATTGCTTCCGCACAGCAAGCCACCCTGTTGGCGAACATCAGCAACATGGCCTGGTACGGCCGTTCCAACGCCATGTTCCAGCAGCTCCAACAATCCCAGGCACGCGCACTCGAACTGGGACGCTACATGGTGCGCGCCACCAATACCGGCGCCACCGCCATCGTCGATCACAAAGGACGCATCGTCTCCCAAGCCCTGCCCGATACCGAAACCACCCTCGAAGGCACGGTACAGGGCATGAGCGGCCAAACGCCCTATATGATGTACGGCAGCCGCTGGCTGTGGGCGGTGGCCGCCGCCGTCGCCGCACTGGTGCTGCACGGCAGGCTGACACGGCGCAAAGATACATAAATTAACCCCGAAAATCTGGACAGTACCGCACGTATCCTGTATTAGTAACTGCTTTGCACCGGCAAACTTTTTCAACGGCCGATACACAAAACCATCCGGCCGAAGCCGTTTTCAGACGGCCTGAACACACCCATCAGAAAGACCCGCATGAGCCAAACCGCCCTAGCCGAACGCCCCGTTACCCTGCCCGTCCCCAGCGGGCACGGCAGCCTCGAACAGTATATCCACACGGTCAACAGCATTCCCATGCTCACGCCCGAAGAAGAGCATTCGCTGGCCGAGCGCAAAATGGCCGGCGATATGGAAGCGGCCAAACAGCTGATTTTGTCGCATCTGCGCGTGGTCGTTTCCATCGCGCGCGGCTACGACGGCTACGGCCTCAATCAGGCCGACCTGATTCAGGAAGGCAATATCGGCCTGATGAAAGCCGTCAAACGTTACGAACCCGACCGCGGCGCACGCCTGTTTTCTTTCGCCGTGCATTGGATTAAGGCCGAAATCCACGAATTTATCCTGCGCAACTGGCGGCTGGTGCGCGTGGCCACCACCAAGCCGCAGCGCAAACTGTTTTTCAACCTGCGTTCCATGCGCAAATCGCTCTCCGCACTCAGCCCGAAAGAAGCGCAGGCCATTGCCGACGACTTGGGCGTGAAACTGTCGGACGTGATGGAAATGGAACAACGCATGACCGGCCGCGATGTCGCCCTGCTGGCCGACAACAGCGACGATGACGACAAGAACTTCGCCCCTATCGACTGGCTGGCCGACAACGACACCGAACCGACCCGCCAAATCGAGCAGAAAGCACATTACGCCCTGCAAACCGAAGGCCTGCAAAACGCACTGGCCAAGCTGGACGACCGCAGCCGGCGCATTGTCGAAACCCGCTGGCTGCAAGACGACGGCGGGCTGACCCTGCACCAGCTGGCCGAAGAATACGGCGTATCCGCCGAACGGATCCGCCAAATCGAAGTCAAAGCGATGCAGAAACTGCGCGGCTTTCTGGCCGAAGAAACCGGCGGTTAAAACCCGAAAGGCCGTCTGAAATCCGCCCGCACACGGTTTCAGACGGCCTTTTTCCGCAAGAGGGCTGACCGGGCGGCACAGCTGACCGCCCCCACCACGAAGAAAGAACCATCATGACACTTCCCTCCACCATCTATTTGGCCGGCGGCTGCTTTTGGGGCATAGAAGCCTATTTCCGGCGCATCGGCGGCATCATCGATGCCGTTTCCGGCTACGCCAACGGCCGTACCGCCAATCCAAGCTACGAAGACGTCTGCCGCCGCAACAGCGGCCACGCCGAAACAGTCAAAATCGTCTATAACAGCGCGGCGGTCAGTCTGGACGATATTCTGCGCCACTATTTCCGCCTGATCGATCCCGTTTCGCTAAACCGTCAGGGCAACGACTGCGGCAGCCAGTACCGCACCGGCATCTATTACACCGGCGAAGCCGACCTGCCCGTTATCCGCAGCGCATTGGCCGAAGTCCAAGCACAATACCGCGAACCGCTGGCGGTGGAATGCCTGCCGCTGGTGCATTTCTACCCCGCCGAAGACTATCATCAAAACTATCTGGGCAAAAATCCCGACGGCTACTGCCATATCGATCTCAGCCTGGCCAGTGTGCCGCTGGCGGGCAAAGCCGCGCCCAAAGGCTTTCAGGCCGAAACCTACCGCCAACCCGATACAGCCGAACTCAAACGCCGTCTGAATCCCGAACAGTTCCGCATCACACAGGAAGCCGGAACCGAACACCCGTTCAGCCACGAATACGACCGCCTGTTTGCCGAAGGCATTTATGTCGATATTGTCAGCGGCGAGCCGCTGTTTGCCTCAGGCGACAAATTCGATTCCGGCTGCGGCTGGCCGAGTTTCAGCCGCCCGATTGCACCCGACGCGCTTACCGCCCGCCAAGACCTCAGCCACGGCATGCAGCGGGTGGAAGTGCGCAGCCGCCACGCCGATTCGCATCTGGGGCACGTCTTCCCCGACGGCCCGCCCGAATCGGGCGGCCTGCGCTTCTGCATTAACGGTGCCGCCCTGCGCTTTATCCCGCTGGCGGAAATGGAAAAAGAAGGTTACGGCGCATGGAAAGCAACAATCGGCTGATACCGCCCGCGCCGTCGAAATGGCTGCCGACGCTGATGGCGGTGGTGATTTTCATGCAGATGCTGGATGCGACCATTCTCAATACCGCACTGCCGAAAATGGCGCAGGATTTGAACCAGTCACCGCTCAATATGCAGTCGGCCGTCATCTCCTACGCCCTGACGCTGGCACTGCTGATGCCTGCCAGCGGCTACCTGTGCGACCGCTTCGGTACGAAAAAAGTCTTTATCGCCGCGCTGGCACTGTTTGTCGCCGGTTCGGCACTGTGCGCCGCCGCCCCCAACCTTACCATACTGGTCGCCGCACGCATCATACAGGGCTTGGGCGGTGCCATGCTGGTTCCGGTACCCAGACTGGTCGTTTTGCGCGCCTACGATAAATCCCGGCTGCTGCAAACGATGAACTACATCATCATGCCCGCGCTGCTGGGGCCGATTCTGGGGCCGGTACTGGGCGGTTATCTGGTGGACTATGCGGGCTGGCATTGGATTTTCCTGATTAATCTGCCTATCGGTGCGGCCGCCTTGTGGCTGAGCAGCAGAATCATGCCCGATTTTTACGCCCCCGCAGGCGGCAAACCCCGTTTCGATACACCGGGATTCCTGCTCTTCGCACTGGCTGCCGTAGGGCTGAGTCTGGCGGTGGAAATACTGTCGCAAAACGGCAGTCCCTTGGCGGCCGCCCTCTGCCTGCTGCTGGGGCTGTTCGGGCTGTACCGCTTCCGTCTGCACGCGCGGCAGGACGGCGAACGCTCGCTGTACCCGCCCAGGCTGTTTCTGGTGCGCACCTTCCGCATCGGCATCATCGGCAACCTGCTCAGCCGTCTGGGCATGGCGGCCATGCCGTTTCTGATGCCGCTGCTGCTGCAAGTGGCTTTCGGCCGCAGTGCCAGTACCGCAGGCTGGGTTCTGGCACCGGTCGGACTGGCCGCCCTGCTGATGAAGCCGCTGATCAAACCGCTGATGGACCGGCTCGGCTACCGCACCGTTCTGGTCTGGAATACCCGCCTGATCGGCCTGATCATCATGTCCTTCGCCCTGCCCGACGCGTCCACGCCGCTGTGGCTCCTGATGCCGATGCTGTTTGTGCTCGGCCTGTGCAACTCGCTGCAATACTCGGCCATGAACACACTGACCATTGCCGACCTGCGGCCCGTCCATGCGGGCAGCGGAAACAGCCTGATGGCCGTCAATCAGCAGTTGGCCATCAGTTTCGGCATCGCACTGGGCGCGATGCTGCTCAACGCTTTCCGCAGCTGGCCCGCCGCCGCACCCGAAATTCACGACGCCTTCCGCTACACTTTTCTGACAATCGGCAGCATTACCTTTGCTTCTGCCTGCGTCTTTGCCCGCCTGCACCCGCGGGACGGTGCCAACCTGATCCGTCCCGCCGGGGCCGTCTGAAAACGGCGGATACCGGCACAGCCGCCCTATCCGTTTTTCAGACGGCCTGTCCGCCATAAGGAAACGCCATGCACACGCCCCGACAGGCCGTATCGCTGATGCGGCAGCAAAAAGAACAGGCAGCGGCAGCCTACCTGCGCCACCGCCGCCCCGGCCGTTTTTTCCGCCAATACGGCGCGGCACTCGACACCCTGATGCAGTCGCTGTGGCAGCAGCGGTTTGCCGGTACGCCGTTCTGCCTGCTCGCCGTGGGCGGCTACGGGCGCGGCGAAATGTATCCGCATTCCGACCTGGATCTGGCTTTGGTTACCGAAACCGAAGCAACTGCCGCCGAGCGCGAAAGCATAGCGGATTTCGTGCAGTTTTTATGGGACAACGGCCTCACGCCCGCCGTCAAAACCGGCACAGCAACCGAACTGGCCGCCGCAGCCGCCGACGACTTGACCGCCGAAACCGCGTTGCTCGAAGCGCGCTTTCTGTGCGGCAGCCGCACCTTGGCCGACCGCCTGACCCGCACACTCATACGCTCGCACAACCCGGCCGCCTTTATCGAAGGCAAACTGCTGGAAATGCAGGAGCGGCACAACAAACAGCAGGGCTCCGGCGCGGTACTCGAACCGAACGTCAAAACCTGCCCCGGCGGCCTGCGCGACATCCACACTATGATCTGGCTAGCCAAAGCGCAGGGACTGAGTGCCGACATCGGCGAACTGACAGCCAAACGCCTGCTGACCCGCGCCGAAGCGGGACAGTTGATGCACAGCCACAAAACGCTGGCGCAAATCCGTATCGAACTGCATCTGGCCGAAGGACGGGAACAGGACCGCCTGCTGTTCGACCTGCAAAGCCGCATTGCCGGCAGCATGGGTTTCCACGGCGACAACCGCTGCCGCAGCGAACAATTGATGCACACGTTCTACCGTGCCGCCAAAGCCGTCAAACAGCTCAACGGCATTCTGCTGCCCGTGCTGGCCGGACGTGTTTACTCGCGCCTGCCGCGCATCGTGCGCCCGATTGACGGGCATTATTATCAGGTCGGCCGCCTGATTGCCGTGTACGACATCCATCTGTTCCGCAAGCAGCCCGAACAGATTTTGACCGCCGTCGAATGGTTGCAGAAACGCAGCGGCCTGACCGCCCTCGCCCCCGACACCCTGCGCGCGTGGTGGGCGGCCGCCCGCAAAATCAACCGCCGCTTCTACGAAAACGAAGCCAACCGCCGCCGCTTTATCGGCCTGTTCCGCCACGGCAGCGGGCTGACCCGTGTGATGCGTTTTCTCAATCTCTACGGCGTACTCGGCCGCTACCTGCCCGCGTGGGGCAAAATCGTCGGCCTGCTCCAACACGATTTGTTCCACATTTATCCCGTAGACGACCATATCCTGACCGTTCTGCGCAATATACGCCGTCTGAATCAGGAAGAACACGCGCACGAGCTGCCTTTTGCCAGCGCGCAGATGGCCGCATTCGACAAACCCCATATCCTGTATCTGGCCGCCCTGTTCCACGACATCGCCAAAGGGCGCGGCGGCGACCATGCCCAACTGGGCGTTGCCGATGCGCGCCGTTTTGCCGAAGACCATTTTCTCGACGCGGCCGATACCGCACTATTGTGCTGGCTGGTGGAAGACCATCTCCTGATGTCGCTGACCGCGCAAAAAGAAGACATCGGCGACCCCGCCGTTATCGAACGCTTCTGCGCCAAAGTACAGACACCCGAACGGCTGGCGGCACTCTATCTGCTGACCGTGGCCGACATCCGGGGCACCAACCCGAAAATCTGGAATTCGTGGAAAGCCAATCTGCTCGAAACACTTTTTCAGACGGCCAACCGCCGTTTTTCCGGCCAAACCGACAGCCGTGCCCTATTAAGCAGCCGCCGTCAGGAAGCTGCCGCCGAAGTGCTGGCCCAAGCGGGCTTCGATACCAAACAGCAGCGCCGTTTGTGGCAGGCACTGGGCGATGCCTATTTCGTCCGCCACGAAAAACAGGAAATCGTCTGGCATCTGCCCCATCTGGCGGCCGACCCCGAAGCGGCGTGCGTGCAAATCCGCCCCTATCTCGCCCCCGGCCTGCTGCAAGTGATGGTCTACCTGCCCAACCGTCCGCGCCTGTTTGCCCGCCTGTGCCGCATTTTCAGCCGGAATCAGCTGGATATTGCCGCCGCACGCGCCTTTGTCAGCGCACACGATTATGTTCTGGATACGTTCTTAGTGCAGCTTCCCGCCGGATTCGACGAAGCCGATACCGAGCGCACCATACGCCGTCTGAACAGCGAACTGCATGCCTTTATCGCCGGCAACGCCCGAATCGACGGCGGCGGCGGCCGGCCCGGCCGGCGCGCGCGCCATCTGCCGATACCGCCCGTTGTCGAACTGGTGGCCGACGAAGAACATGCCGGCTGGTACAGTCTGGACGTTATCGCCGTCAACCGCCCCTACCTGCTGGCCGATATTGCCGATGTATTCAACCGCCACGGCATCAGCCTGCGCTACGCCAAAATCAACACGCTGGACGAACGCGCGGAAGACAGCTTCTGGCTCTTCTGCCCGCAACTGGGCGACACCAACCGCCGCCTGGCCTTCAAACGCGACCTGCTCGACTGCCTGAGCGAGTAGACACAATCCGCGCTATAATCCGCGCTTTTTAATGGAAACAACCATGCAAACCGAAATCGAACTCAAAATTCTGCGCCCAGAAATGGCGGACAAACTGCCCGCCTACGCCACCCCCGGTTCCGCCGGCCTCGACCTGCGCGCCTGTCTGGACACCGCCCTCACACTCGCCCCGGGCGAAGCCGCCCTGATTCCTACCGGGCTGGCCGTCCATCTGGCCGACCCCGACTATGCCGCCGTACTGCTGCCGCGCTCGGGACTCGGCCACAAACACGGCATCGTACTGGGCAATCTGGTGGGACTGATTGACTCGGACTATCAGGGCGAATTGAAAGTTTCGCTGTGGAACCGCAGCAGCGAACCGTTCACCGTCGAACCGTTCGAACGCATTGCCCAGATGGTAATCGTTCCCGTAGTACAGGCCGCGTTCAAAGTCGTTACCGAATTTGCCCGCAGCGAACGCGGCGAAGGCGGCTTCGGCAGCACCGGCAAAGCCTGACGACGGCAACGGTCATGCCGCAGACCGCAAAAACAGAAAACAGATACGGATCGGCCGTCTGAAAACGCAGAACTTTTTCTGCGTTTTCAGACGGCCCCAATACAAAAATACCGCCCCGAAAGGCGGTATCTTGTTATTCTGGTGCCGGCGGCAGGATTCGAACTCGCGACCCCCTGATTACAAGTCAGGTGCTCTACCAACTGAGCTACACCGGCTGAACAAGCTGGCATTATGCCCCTTTCTTTTTCCCTTAGCAAGGGCATAATGCCGTTTTTCCGGCAAAATCGGTTTATCGCAATGTTTTTAAACCGAATAAAATCAGCCCGCAGCAACCCATTCCGCCACTGCGTTTTCCAAACGTGCCAAGCCTTCTCCGGCGTCGTCATCATTCAGCAGCAGGCTCGGTGCCAGACGCAGCACATCGCCGCCCGCCACCAGCACCATCACGCCCGCATTCAGCGCGGCGGCACTCAATTCGCCCGCCCGCCCGCGATAGGCTCCGGCCAACACGCAGCCGATCAGCAGCCCCTGCCCGCGCACTTCGTCAAACACGCCATAGCGGCGGCCGATGTCGGCCAGACGGCTGCGCAGTTTTTCGCCCTGCACACGCACATTGTCCAGCGTGGCTTCGCTGTTAATCACATCGAAAGCGGCCGCACCCACCGCGCAGGCCAGCGGATTGCCGCCGAAAGTCGAGCCGTGCGTGCCGAGACCGAACGACGGCGCAAAGCGGTCGGTTGTCAGCATCGCGCCGATGGGGAAACCGCCGCCGAGTGCTTTGGCGCTGGTCAGTATATCGGGCAACGTGCCGTATTGCTGATGGGCAAACAGGCGGCCGGTTCGCCCCATACCGGTTTGCACTTCATCGAAAATCAGCGCGGCCTGATGGCGGTCGCACACTTCGCGTACAGCCTGCAAAAACTCGGCATCGGCAGGCAGTACGCCGCTTTCGCCCTGCACCGGCTCGATGATGACCGCGCAGGTCTGTCCGTTCACCGCACCGCGCAGGGCTTGGACATCGTTAAACGGAATATGGCGGATACCGGCGGGCAGCGGGGCGAAATCGCTGCTGTATTTGGGTTGGCCGCCCACAGAAACGGTAAACAGTGTGCGGCCGTGAAAGGCATTGGTGCAGGCGACGATTTCGTTTTTGCCGCTGCCGAAATGGTCGCGCGCGTATTTGCGCGCCAGTTTCAGCGCGGCCTCGTTGGCTTCGGCACCGGAATTGCAGAAAAAGACTTTATCGGCAAAAGTATGTTTGGTCAGCCGTTCGGCCAAAGCCTGTGCCGCTTCGGTGGTGTAGAGGTTGGAGATGTGCCACAGCTTGCCTGCCTGTCCGGTCAGCGCGGCCACCAAAGCCGGGTGGCAGTGTCCCAAAGCGTTTACGGCAATGCCGCCGGCCAAGTCGATATATTCGCGCCCCTGCGTATCCCACACACGGCTGCCCAAGCCGCGCTCGGGTATGATCGGTGCAAAGGCGAAATTGGGGGTTAAATAACGGTTCATGGTGTTGTTCCTTTCCATATCTGCTGGACGTGCGGCACATCAGGCCGTCTGAATGGGCGCACGGATTGTCCTGCCGCCTGTCTTCCGGCCTGTTTCAGACGGCCTTGCCCGCCGCCATCGCGGTTTTCAGCAGGCGGGCGGTATTTTCCGCCGCCGCTTCGATGTTCTGCGCGGCAGCGGCCAAAATATTTTCGCGGCTGTCTATCCGCTGCAACACCGGCACCACCGCATCGATGCCGTACCCGTACACCGCAGCGTAATCTCTACCCACCCCGCCCACCAGCGCGATAACGGGTTTGCCGAACCGCTTGGCGGTTTTGGCCACGCCCACCGGTGTTTTGCCGCGTATGCTCTGGCCGTCCATTCGGCCCTCGCCGGTAATGACCCAGTCGGCAGCAGCCACTTTCTCCGCCAGACCGACCGCTTCGGCAACAATCTCCACGCCCGGACGCAGGCGCACTTGCGGCAACAGCAGCAGGCCGCCGCCCATACCGCCCGCCGCACCCGCACCGGCCACATCTGCCATATCGGTTCCGCAGTCGTGCCGCGCCACATCGGCAAAACGGCGCAGAGCCGCGTCCAGCTGCGCCACCATCGCCGCATCCGCACCTTTCTGCGGCCCGAACACCGCCGATGCGCCGTTTGCGCCGCACAAGGGATTGTCCACATCACAGGCCGTCTGAATGTCTACATCGTGCAGCCGCCGGTCCAGCCCCGACAAATCCAGCCGCGCCAGCCGGGCCAAAGCCGCACCGCCTGCCGCCAGCGGCCTGCCCGCCTCATCGGTCAGACGCGCGCCCAAGGCGCACAGCATCCCCGCCCCCGCATCGTTGGTGGCACTGCCGCCGATGCCGAGAATGATCCGTTTCACGCCCAAATCGAGCGCGGCGCGTATCAATTCGCCCGTGCCGTAGCTGCTTGCCGTCAGCGGGTTGCGCTCGGACGGCGGCACCAGATGCAGGCCGCTGGCCGCCGCCATTTCCAGTACGGCGGTTTCCCCGTCGCCGGAGACGGCAAACTGCGCTCGGTGCCGCCCACCCGTCGGCGAAGTTACCTCAACCGTTTCCAGACGGCCGCCCAAAGCATCGCACAAAGACTCGACCGTCCCTTCACCGCCGTCGGCCATCGGTATCCGCACATAATCCGCATCAGGAAAGACTTTGCGCCACCCCCGCTCCACCGCCCGCGCCACCTGATCCGCGCTCAGGCTTTCTTTAAACGAATCCGGTGCAATCACTACTTTCATCACATTTTCTCCACAGCCGTTCAGGCCGTCTGAAAATCCGCCTGTTAAAACCAGCCGGACACACCGAACACCAGCGTGGACACCACCGCCATCACCAAGCCCACCGCACTTTCATACGGCATCAGTTTCAGCCGTTCGCGCACCGCCATACCCACACTGCCGCCTGTGGCATGGAAAAACGAACCGTGCGGCATATGGTCGAACACCGTCGCGCCCGCATGTATCATCGCCGCACCGGCCAGCGCGGCCACCCCCAATTCGGCCAGCGTCCCGCCGAACGCCCCCGAAGCCACCACCGTACCGGCCGTGGTCGAAGCCGTCGCCAGAGACATCAGCGCACCCGACACCGGTGCCAGCACATAAGGCGGCAGACCCGATGCGGCCAGAGCATCAATCAGCAGCGTTTTCAGCCCCGAATTGGCGATCACACCCGCCAGCGCACCCGTCCCCAGCAGCATGACCGCCACCGGCATCATTTTGGCCAAACCGCCTGCCGCATATACTCCGCTGCGGCGGATTTTCCCCATCAGCAGCGCACCGGCCAAGCCGCCCGCAGGCAGCGCAACCAGCGGGTCGATACTGATGCCCGCCAACGGCCGCAAAGCCAGCAGTGCAACCGCCGTCAGCGGGCCGGCCGCAGCCGCCCAGAACGGGGGCATTTCATGCGCGGGTAAGCCCGCCGGTATCTCTGCCGCATCCACGCGGCTGCCTTTGGCCGCCAGCCGTTTGGCCAGAAAACAGGTGGCCGCCGCACCGAAAACGGCCGGCACGATGCCCGCGGCCATCAGCGAAGTCAGCGGCACACCGAACGCATCAGCCGCCGCAATCGCGTTCGGATTGGGCGACATCAGATTGCCCGCCTTGCCGCCGCCGATCATCGCCAGCAGCACCGCCGGTTTGGACAAACCGGTCTGCTGCGCCAGCACCAGCGCAATCGGTGCGACCGTAATCACCGCCACATCAACAAATACGCCTGCCGCCGTCAGCACCAGCGTGGCCAGGCACAAGGCCGCCAAAGCACGGTGTCCGCCCAGCTTCGCCACCACGGTTTGCGCCACCACGGCCGCCGCACCCGACTCAATCAGCACACCCGCCAGCACACCCGCCGCCAAAATGCGCATCACGGCCGTGGTAATTCCCTGCGCACCGCCGATCATCAGCGCCACCGTTTCGCCCAAACCCGCACCGCCGATGATGCCGCCGGCCAAAGCGCCCGCCATCATGCCGTAGGCAGGCGGCACTTTGCGCAAAATCAGTACCACCGCCACCGTCAACGCAACCAATGCGCCCAAAGTCGTTACCGCCGTCATCGCGCCTCCTCCTGAAAAAACTTGAATGATTGAATCCCGACTTCCGTTTCCACACCTCAGCCGGGCCGCAGCGGCCGTCTGAAAATCCGCCATATTCAATCAGCCTCCAACCCGCCGCGCCGCCGTCCATGCTCATCAAAAATAAAACGGATACCGAACGGGTCTGAGGCCGTCTGAAAACAGACTTCCGCCGATACCGTTTTTCAGACGGCCCGATATATGACAGGCTCGAAGGAACGGAACAAAACTTCACCGTATCTTTGATCCACAGCCATGATGATTTGCACCGACCCGATCCGCGTTCCTTGATTTAACATCCGTCAACATCAAAGGAACCCGACTATGTCTGACTTAATATCGGCCTGACTCCCGAATCCGGCACCGCCGTTTTTCAGGCCGCCGTTTTTTTCAGACGGCCTTCAAGCGTGCCGTATCTGCCAGCACTGATGAATCTTTTTATTGCGGAAATCTTCCGGTACCGAATGGCGGGAAATATCGCACACCCGATAACGCGCCGCCAACCCGGTATCCAGCGTAAACGAGCGCAGGTTGTTGGAAAAATACAGCACGCCGTCGGGCGACAGCAGGCGCATCGCACCGTCCACCAGCGTCTGCTGGTCGCGCTGTATGTCCAGAATATCGCGCATTTTTTTGCTGTTGGAAAAACTCGGCGGATCCATCACCACCAAATCAAACTGCCTGCCCGCCGCAGCCGCATCGCGCAGATATTGGAAGACATCGGCGCGGACAATCCGGTGCCGTTCTCGGTCGATGCCGTTCAAATCGAAATTGCGCGCCGTCCAGTCCAGATAAGTATTCGACAAATCCACGGTTTCGCTCTCCGCCGCCCCGCCCGTGGCGGCATACACGCTGAAACTGCCCGTATAGGCAAACAGATTGAGAAAACGCTTGCCCGCCGCAATTTCGCCCACTGCCTTGCGCGTGGGACGGTGGTCGAGAAACAGGCCGGTATCGAGATATTTGTCGAGATTCACCCAAAAACGGCGGCCGTGTTCGTGTACGACAAAATCTTCGCCCGCCAAACCGGTTTTTTCATACTGTTCCCGTCCCTTCTGCCGCTCGCGCCGTTTCAGTCGGATGTGCGCGGGGGCAAAGCCGGTAACGAACGATACCGCCTCCACCGCGCCCGCCAGCCACGCTTCGTGTTCCGCAGGCGGCAGCAGCCAGCCGGTGTCGTATTCCTGCAAATGGATACGCTCTCCGTACATATCCACAGCAAAAGGAAACTGCGGCACATCGCGGTCGTACAGCCGCCACGCTTCGATTTGGTTGCGGCGCGCCCATTTCATCAGGTGTTTGATGTTTTTGCCCAATCGGTTGGCAAAAGGAGAAAAATCGGTCATAGAGACAAGACGGAGGCCGTCTGAAAATCACAGGTTGGACACGGGGCTTATTTTACCCGAATTTGCTTGACCGCCCGCAAGAAAATCCCCATAATCCGCCGCTTGATTCTGTCAATGAAGCCATCGCCAGTCAGCCTAAATGCCGTTCTGCCCGATTTCAGACGGCCTTTTCTCCGTAGTTTCCATTTGTTTGCCGCCAAACAAATCGCAAGTTGCAGGTTGCCGCCGATGTCAACCACAGGCTTTGCCTGCGGCAACCGTAATCCGGACGCAATAGCGGCTATTGCCCCTCGATTCCCCATGCTTCATGGCCGCCCGCCTGCCGGGCGGAACGCGTTGTCGTCCCCGAAGAAAAACACGCATGAGCATTCATTTTTCCGACCTGATTTCCGATAAAAACATTCTGTCCGCCCTCAAAAACGAAGGCTATGACACGCCCACGCCGATTCAGGCGCAGGCACTGCCCGCCGCACTGGCCGGACACGATATTATGGCCTCTGCGCAAACCGGTTCGGGCAAAACCGCCGCATTCCTGCTGCCCACGCTGCAAAAACTGACCCGCCGCAGCGAAAAAAGCGGCAAAGGGCCGCGCGCACTGGTGCTGACCCCCACCCGCGAACTGGCCGCACAAGTAGAGAAAAACGCACAGGCCTACGCCAAAAACATGAAATGGTTCCGCACCGTCAGCATCGTCGGCGGCGCATCGTTCGGCTTCCAGACCCGCGCGCTGTCCAAACCCGTCGATCTGGTGGTCGCCACGCCCGGCCGTCTGATGGACTTGATGCGCAGCGGCAAAGTCGATTTCAACCGCCTGGAAGTGCTGATTCTCGACGAAGCCGACCGTATGCTCGACATGGGCTTTATCGACGACATCGAAACCATCGTTGCCGCCACGCCCGCCGACCGCCAAACCCTGCTGTTTTCCGCCACATGGGACGGCGCAGTCGGCAAACTGGCCAAAAAACTCACCGACAATCCCGAAATCATCGAAATCGAACGGGTAGACGACCAAGGCAAAATCGAAGAACAGCTTTTATACTGCGACGATATGCGGCATAAAAACCGCCTGCTCGACCATATCCTGCGCGATGCCAATATCGATCAGGCCGTGATTTTCACGTCCACCAAAGCCATGACCGAAGTCATCGCCGACGATCTGTACGAAAAAGGCTTTGCCGCCAACTGCCTGCACGGCGACATGCCGCAGGGCTGGCGCAACCGCACGCTGACGGATCTGCGCAAAGGCCGCTGCAAAATCCTCGTCGCCACCGATGTGGCCGCGCGCGGCATCGACGTGCCGACCATCACCCACGTCATCAATTACGACCTGCCCAAACAGGCCGAAGACTATGTCCACCGCATCGGCCGTACCGGCCGTGCCGGCCGCACCGGCATTGCGCTGACGTTCGCCGAAGTCAATGAATATGTCAAAGTCCACAAAATCGAGAAATTCATCGGCCGCAAAATTCCCGAAGTCAGCATCGAAGGACTGGAACCCACCCGCAAACGCAGCAAAAACGGCACAGCCGCCAAAGGCCGCCGCCAAAACGGCCATTGGGGCGGCAAAGGCGGTTTCGACAAAGACAAAAAACGGGGCGGCAGAAAAGATGCTGCCAAACGCGAAAACACGTTCGGCAGCAAAGACGGCTTCAAACCGCGCGGCAAAGGCTTTGCCAAAGACGGGGTGAAAAACAAAACGCGCAGCCGCTGAACGGCATCATGCAGCAAAAAGGCCGTCTGAAAATCGGCTTTTCAGACGGCCTTATTATTACGGGCTTCATCCATTTTAATGAATCACCGTACAGGCTGCCCCTCATGCCGGTACGGTGTCAGACCGAGCCGGCATTCTGATACAGACTGAACAGCGGTACGCCCGCTTCACGGATACGCTGCCCGCCCGGCAGGTCGGTAAATTCGAGAAACGCACAGGCTTCGACAATCTCGCCGCCCAGTTTGCGCAACAACTCGACACCGGCCAGCATCGTACCGCCCGTGGCGACCAAATCGTCCACCAGCACCACTTTCGCCCCCTCGTGCACCGCATCGGTATGGATTTCCACCGTCGCCTCGCCGTATTCCAAAGCATAACTCTGCGACAGCGTATCGAACGGCAGCTTGCCCTTTTTCCGAATCGGCACAAAACCCACATTCAGCTGATAAGCCAGTGCCGCACCGATAATAAACCCGCGTGCGTCCAAGCCCGCCACCACATCGATTTTTCGGTTCATATAGCGGTACACCAGCAGATCCACCAGCAGGCGGAAATACTGCGGACTTTGCAGCACCGGCGTAATATCGTGAAACAGAATACCCTCTTTCGGCCAATGCGGAATCTTGCGCACCTTCTCCGCCAAATTCGCCACACCCATCGCTTCGGGATGAATCAACATACTTTTTTCCTTCCGTAAACGGCAGCAAGGCCGTCTGAACATACAGTCAAAACCGTCGGTGCCGATTGTAACAAAATTTACACCGTAATTGTCGGCGGCGCGCGCGCTGCGTTATAATCGGCACTTTGAACCGACAACACCACACCGCCCACCATGCAGCCCGGAAACCTCTTCATCATCTCGGCCGCCTCCGGCACCGGCAAAACCACGCTCGTTTCCCGACTGCTGGCGGCACACCCCGAAATCCGCGTCTCCGTATCGCACACCACCCGCGCCCCGCGCAGCGGCGAAGAACACGGCAAACACTATTTCTTTACCGACACCGAAAACTTCAAACGCCTGATTGCCGAAAACGCCTTTCTCGAATACGCCGAAGTCTTCGGCAACTACTACGGCACAGGTACCGCAAACGTCGAACAGTTGCAGCGGCAGGGATATGACGTTATTCTCGAAATCGACGTACAGGGTGCCGAACAGGTGCGCCGCATCCTGCCCGAGGCCGCCAGCATCTTCATTCTGCCGCCCGACATGGATACACTGGCACAACGCCTGCGCGGGCGCGGCACCGACAGTGCAGAAGTCATCGAAAACCGCCTGAAACTCGCCCGGCACGAAATGGATCAGGCGCGCCATTTCGACTACATTGTCATCAACGACGACTTGGCACGCGCACAGGCCGACCTCTGCCACATTATCCGCAGCCGCAGACTTGCCCGCCGCAATCAGACGGCCTTTCTCGACAGCCTGCTGCAAAACACATAACGCTTGACTTTCCCGTTTATCTTGACTGAAAAGGAACCCCCATGGCACGCATCACCGTTGAAGACTGCATCAGCAAAATCCCCAACCACTTCGACCTGACCCTGACCGCCGCCCGCCGCGCGCGCCAGCTCGAAAACGGCACCCAGCCCCTGGTGGACGACATCCGCAACGACAAGCCCACCGTTACCGCCCTGCGCGAAATCGCCGCCGGCGAAATCACGGCCGACCTGCTCAACCGCAGCAAATAACCCGAAAAGGCCGTCTGAAAATGTCCGCCCCGCACGCTACCGCACCGTACGACCCGCTCACGGCAGAAGCCCGCGCCCTGCTCTTCCGCACCGCCGCCTACCTGAGTGCGGAAGACAAAACGCGGTTGGAAAAAGCGTGCGCCTATGCTTTTCACGCCCATGACGGCCAAACACGCAAAAGCGGCGAACCCTACATCACCCACCCGATAGCGGTAACCGCCGAACTGGCCAAATGGCGCATGGACATTCAAACCCTGAGCGCAGGTTTGATGCATGACGTACTGGAAGACACCGGCACCACCAAAACCGAACTGGCCGCCGAATTCGGCGACACCATCGCCGACATGGTGGACGGCCTCTCCAAACTGGAAAAACTCGAATACGGCAGCGCGGCAGAACATCAGGCCGAAAGTTTCCGCAAACTGATTCTGGCGATGACCAAAGACGTACGCGTCATTATCGTCAAACTGTCGGACCGCCTGCACAATATGCGCACCCTCGATGCCATGCGCGCCGAAAAACGCCGCCGCATCTCGCAGGAAACGCTGGAAATCTACGCACCGATTGCCAACCGCATCGGCCTGAACCACGTTTTCCGCGAATTGCAGGACCTCGCTTTCCAGAATATCCACCCCAACCGCCACCGCACGCTGCACAAAGCCATGCAGGCTTTCCGCCGCAACCGGCGCGATGTCGTCGGCAAGGTGCTCAGCGCGTTCAGCCACCGTCTGGTCAGCGCCAACATCGAAGCCGTCATCAAAGGCCGCGAAAAAAACCTTTACAGCATCTACCAGAAGATGCAGGCCAAAAAACTGCACTTTGCCGATGTGATGGACATTTACGGCTTCCGCGTCATCGTCAACAACATTCCGGCCTGTTATGCCGCGCTCGGCGCGCTGCACATGCTCTACCAGCCCAAACCCGGCAAATTCAAAGACTACATCGCCATTCCCAAATCCAACGGCTACCAAAGCCTGCACACCACACTGACCGGCCCTTACGGCCTGCCGATCGAAGTGCAGATCCGCACCCGCGAAATGGATCATGTGGCCGAAGGCGGCGTCGCCAGCCACTGGGCCTACAAGTCGGGCGACGACAAACTCGACCAAGCCACACTCAATACTAACCAATGGCTGCAAAACATTCTCGATTTGCAGGCACGCAGCACCAACGCGGTCGAATTTCTCGAACACATCAAAGTCGATCTCTTCCCCAGCGAAATTTATGTGTTCACCCCCAAAGGCAAAATCATGGTGCTGCCGAAAAACGCCACACCGATCGATTTTGCCTATACCGTGCACACCGACATCGGCAACCGTACCGTGGCCGCCAAAGTGAACAACACCATGATGCCGCTGCGTACCCGCCTGAAAACGGGCGACACGGTCGAAATCATCACCTCGGAACGCGCCCGCCCCAACGCTGCCTGGCTCAGCTTTGCCGTTTCCAGCCGTGCGCGCAGCGCCATCCGCAGCTACATCAAGAACATGAACCGCCAAGATGCCATCGAGCTGGGCGAAAACCTGCTGCAAAAAGCCCTCTCCGGCCTGCTGCCGCCCAATGTGCTGCTGTCGGAAGAATTGAAAGATGCCTATCTGGCTGATTTGAACCATAAACAGACCGACTTTGAAGAGGTGCTGTACAGTGTGGGCATGGGGCATACCCTGCCCGTATCGGTGGCCATGCAGCTGGCCGCACTGGCGGGCGAACATTTGGGCGGCGAAGTCAAACTCAGCCCGGTCAAAATCAGCGGCAACGAAACCGGCCGCGTACATCTGGGTCAATGCTGCAACCCGATTCCCGGCGACAGCATACGCGCGGTGCTGATTAAAGACCAAGGCATGATTATCCACCGCGACACCTGCGCCAACCTGCTCAAAGCCGACGACGACCAGCAGCTCGATGCCGATTGGGACGCCATCGGCGGCAACACATACCGTACCGGCCTTCTGGTCGCTTCGCAAGACGCACACGGCCTGCTGGCCGCCATGGCACAGGCCATGTCCGGCGAAGGTGCGGACATCGAAGCAGTGGAAACCCCGTCGCAAAACCAGTCGGGCAACGACGGCTTTATCGAATTCAAATTCCGCATCAAAACCAAAAACCTGAGCCAGCTCCAACGCATCATCCACGCTCTGTACCACGTGCCGAACGTGCGCCGCGTAACCCGCCTCTAAACGGCACACAGGCCGTCTGAAAACGGCCTGAAAACATCCCTGCCCTTCAAACAGCCGGCGGCGGTATCAGCCCGCGTGCCGCCAAATAGTCCGCCACCTCGCCCATCGCGGCCGACAGATGCGGCTCGTTGCGGAAACTGTGCGGCGCACCCGCAATTTTCACCAGCCGCATATCGGCATAAGCGGCCGCCACCCGATCGGAATAGCCCACAGCCACCAATTCATCGGCCGTGCCGTGCAGCAGCAGCGCCGGCTGACGGTATCCGGCCATTTTCTCCAAAACGGGCAGACCGATAATATCGGTAAAAAAACGCCGCCCCACTTCCAGCCAGCCCCGGTAATCATACCGCTCCGGCACTTCACCGGGCGATGCAAACAGCCGCCCCGCATCTTCCGGCAGAATCATGGCCGGATAAAACAGCACCAGCGCCGCCACCGCCGCACCGGGTTCCACTGCCGCCAAACCCGCCGCCAATGCCCCCATACTCGCGCCGATCAGACCGGTTTTCTCCGCATCAATCCCCGGCCAGCGGCGGACCTCCTCCAACACGGTCAATAAATCGTCCCGCTCGGTCAGCAGCGACATATCGGCAATCTCCCCCTCGCTGCGGCTTTTCAAACCGCCGCCGCGAAAATCGCACAACACCACCGCAAACCCGCGCGCCGCCAGATTTTCCGCATAGGCAATCCCCGTCCGGTGCGAAGCGCCGAATTCGTGGCCGAACACCAAAGCCGGCACGGCTGCCGTACTGCGCGGCAGATAGGCTTTCAGATAAATCCGCCCGCCCGCCGCACCGGCAAACGATTCCCGAATATCGTAACGGTAAACCATCTTCCCTCCTGTTGTCCCCGGCCGGTGAGGCCGTCTGAAAACGGTACCTGCCGCACAGGCCTGCCAGCTTACCCGTACACCGTCCGCCTGCCAAGCGCAAAACAGAACCTGAAAGCTAAAAACGGCAGCGCAAATTGCAGCCGCGACATTGCAGCTTTCAGACGGCCTGTTTACAATGTCGCCTTCATGCAAACCTGTGTCCCGTACCTTTTATGAACCAATCCGCCCTGCCGATGCTGGCCTCTGTCGATCTCGGCTCCAACAGCTTCCGCCTGCAAATCTGCCAGAACCTCAACGGCCAGCCGCAAGTGGTCGATTCCATTAAAGAAATGGTACGCCTGGCTGCCGGACTGGACGAGCAGAAAAATCTCGACGAAGCCTCCCAGCAGCGCGCATTGGCCTGCCTGTCGCAATTTGGCGAACGCCTGCGCGGCTTTTCTCCCGACCAAGTACGCGCCGTCGCCACTAACACTTTCCGCGTCGCCCAAAACATCGGCAGCTTTCTGCCCAAAGCCGAAGCGGCACTGGGTTTCCCGATTGAAATTGTGGCCGGACGCGAAGAGGCGCGGCTGATTTACACCGGCGTGGTACACACACTGCCGCCCAACGGGCGCAATATGCTGGTCGTCGATATCGGCGGCGGCTCCACCGAATTTATCATCGGTTCCCAGTTGCAGCCGCTGCATACCGAAAGCCTGCCCTTAGGCTGCGTAACGTACAGCCTGGCCTTTTTCCGCCACAATAAAATCCAGACTCAGGATTTTCAGACGGCCATTACCGCCGCGCGCGCCGAAATCCAGCGCATCAGCAAAATGTACAAACGCACGGGCTGGGAATTTGCCGTCGGCACCTCGGGGTCGGCCAAAGCCATACGCGATGTACTGGCGGCCGAAGCGGGCAATCTGGAAGAATCCATCACCTACGCCGGCATGAAAAAGCTGGCCGGACGCATCGCTGCGGCAGGCAGCACCAAAAAAGCCCGCCTCGAAGGGCTGAAAGCCGAGCGCACCGAAGTCTTTGCCGGCGGACTGGCGGTGATGATGGCCGTTTTTGAAGAACTGGAAGTCGAATCGATGATTATCACCGATGCCGCCCTGCGCGACGGTGTGTTTTACGACTTAATCGGCCGCCAGCTCAATGAAGACCTGCGCGAGCAGACCGTGGCGCAGTTTCAAAAACGCTACCATGTCTCGCTCAGTCAGGCACAGCGGGTGGGCGAAACCGCGCGGCTGTTTTTCGACAGCCTCAGCCGGAACGCAGATGCCCCGACCCGCCAATACTGGCACCACTATATCCGCTGGGCGGCGGCACTGCACGAAATCGGCACCGACATCGCCTATACCGCCTACCACAAACACACCGCCTACATCCTGGAACAGGCCGATATGCCCGGTTTTTCGCGCAAAGACCAGCAGCTGCTCTCCATACTGACGCTCGGCCAGCGCGGCGACGTGCGCAAGCTGTTGGAGCCGGTCGGCGGCAACCGCCTGATGTGGCTGGCACTGTTCTCCCTGCGGCTGGCCGTTTTGTTCTGCCGTGCGCGCCTGCCGCTATCTCTGCCCGCCGATACCCGCCTGCACTATGAGGCGAAAGATGCCAATCTGGTACTGCAAATCAGCGGCCGCTGGCTGGAAGAAAACCCCCTGACTGCCGGTGCTTTGGCACAGGAAATCGGTCTGTGGGACAAAATCGGCACTCGTTTCGTCATCTCCGCCCAATAACCTGCCGCCCCATGAACACACGCACCGACCAACTGCCGCAGCACGAGCTGCAAATGACGGTTTTAATGACCCCCGACATGGCCAACTTCAACGGCAATGTACACGGCGGCGACTTGCTCAAACTGCTAGACCAAGTCGCCTATGCCTGCGCCAGCCGTTACAGCGGCCATTACTGCGTTACCCTGTCGGTCGATCAGGTAACGTTCAAAGAACCGATTTATGTCGGCGAGCTGGTTACTTTTCTGGCCAGCGTCAATCTGGTCGGCCGTACTTCGATGGAAATCGGCATCCGCGTGGAAGCGCACAATATCCGCGAGCGCACCGTGCGCCACACCAATTCCTGCTATTTCACCATGGTGGCCGTGGAAAACGGCCGTCCCGCACCCGTGCCGCCGCTGCCCGCCGGCAACGAACTGCAACGCTGCCGCCGGCAGGCGGCCGAGCAGCGCAAAGCCCAACGCTTAAACCGGCAGCAGGCCGGCTGCACCGAATGTTGAACCCTTGTGCCGCACCGCGCCTCTGTTCAGACGGCCTGCCGCACCGTTATTTTTAGGAATCCGCCATGTTTACCGGCATCGTACAGGGCACGGGCGAAATCACCGCCGTTACCGAAGAAACGAATTTCCGCACCCACACCGTGCGCCTGCCCGCCCATATGGCGGGCAACCTGCAAACCGGCGCATCGGTCGCCCACAACGGCTGCTGTCTGACCGTTACCGCCGTCCGGGGCTGCGAAGCCACATTCGACCTGATGCGCGAAACGCTGGAAAAAACCAACTTAGGCCGTCTGAAAACCGGCGATGCCGTCAATCTGGAACGCGCCGCCCGCTTCGGCGACGAAATCGGCGGCCACGTCATGAGCGGCCACATCATCGCCACCACCGCCATCACCCGCATCGAACAGTCCGGCCGCAACCGCACCGTCTGGTTTGCCCTGCCGCCCGGGCTGTCGCCCTATATCCTCACCAAAGGCTTTATCGGTCTGGACGGATGCAGCCTGACCGTAGGCGAAGTGGAAGCAAACGCATTCTGTGTCCACCTCATTCCCGAAACCCTGTCCGCCACCCTCTTCGGCCGCCGCCGGCCAGGCGACCTCATCAACGTCGAAATCGACGCGCAAACCCAAGCCGTTGTCGATACCGTTACCCGCATACTGGCACAATCAAACGGCCGCAACACCTGATTCAGACGGCCTGAAACACCAACAAGGAACCCACCATGCCCATCGCCCCCATTACCGACATCATCGCCGACATCAAAGCCGGCAAAATGGTCATCATCACCGATGCCGAAGACCGCGAAAACGAAGGCGACTTGGTGATGGCCGCCCAATTCGTTACCCCGCAGGCCATCAACTTTATGATCAAACACGCCCGCGGCCTGGTTTGCCTGCCGATGAACGACGAATTGGTGGACCGGCTGCAACTGCCGCAGATGACGCAGAAAAACGGCGCGCAATACGGCACCAACTTCACCGTTTCCATCGAAGCGGCACACGGTATTTCCACCGGCATTTCCGCCGCCGACCGCGCGCTGACCATTCAGACGGCCGTCTCGCCCGCCGTGAAACCCGAAGACATCGTCCAGCCCGGCCATATCTTCCCCTTACGCGCACAAAAAGGCGGCGTACTCGTGCGCGCAGGGCACACCGAAGCCGCCGTTGATTTGGCGCAGATGGCCGGTTTGTCGGGCGCGGGCGTCATCTGCGAAATCCTCAACGACGACGGCACGATGGCGCGTATGCCCGAATTGATGAAATTTGCCGAAGAACACGGCCTGAAAATCGGTACCATCGCCGACTTAATCGAATACCGCAGCCGCACCGAAAGCCTGCTCGAAGAAATGGGCGACACCGCCGTCCAAACGCCGTGGGGCGGATTCCGCCAACACGTTTATGTAGACAAACTGACCGGCGAAACCCACCTGGCCCTGGTCAAAGGCACCATTTCGCCCGATAAAGAAACCTTGGTGCGCGTACACGAACCGTTTTCCGTCATGGACTTTATTCAGGCCGACCCCAACCACTCATGGCCGCTGCCCGCCGCCCTTGCCCATATCCAACAGGCCGACAGCGGCGTGCTGATTCTGCTGCACCGCACCGAAGACGGCAGTGCGCTGCTCGAACGCACCCTGCCGAAAAACAGTTTCCAAGTGAAAAAATGGGACCGCAAAACCTACGGCATCGGCGCGCAGATTCTGGCCGGACTGGGCGTGCAGAAAATGCGCGTGATGGGCAAACCCTCGGCCATGAACGGACTGACCGGCTTCGGCCTGGAAGTGGCGGGCTTCGACGAAGCTCCCGCCTGAGTACTGCCCGAACCGGCCATACCGTCGCCACCCTGACAACTCGCGGACGGCTCCATCACCACCCACACCCGCCAAGCGGATACGGAAGACAAAAAATGCGTTTGCACACAGGTTCCATCATTATCTTAATCTGCGGTCTGGCCGCGCTGATTCCCGGCCTGATGACTCTGCTCGGCTTCGGCGAACAGATACATGCCCTGCTCGACGAACCCATTGCCGCCGTCGCCCTGCTGGCCATCGGCGTTTCCTGCCTGTCGGCCGCCCTCTTCCCGCTGGCCGCCACCTATCTGACCCGCAGGGAGCAAGGCAAAAAAACCTTCGACGATTAAATCCGCCCCTAACCTGGCCGTCTGAAACCGCAAAATGGTATTTCAGACGGCCTGTAAAACAGCACACCGTACCGGACGGCTCCGAACAGCTTGTCCTGTACGGTTGCTTAGTATTTGACTGAAGATAAAATCTGTTTGCGGCTTGACTTCTGCCAAACAGCCGACTGCCTTGAACAGGTAATACCGCCCTACTGTTTATCGGTACAGACGGTATTTTGCTTGTACCATATCAGCTTGTGTACCGGGTCAGCGTTTCATCACCGCTGCCACATCATCAAAGACTTTTTTTGCCTCTAGCGTAAAAGTCGCCGCCATAAAGACATGGAAGGCTTTTTCAAAAATGTGCAGCTTGTGCGGCGTGTTGGTCATGGAGAGCTTTTCGGCGAGTTTTTGCACATCGGGATACAAAATATCATAAGTGCCTTGATAGATATGCAAAGGCGGCAAATCGTTCAAGTGGTCAAAAATCGGGCTGACGAACGGGTCGCTAACCGCTCGGCTGCCTGCCCAAGCTTGTCCGCACCAAGCCAGACCATCTTTGGCAAGCATCGGGTCGTGCGGAGCGACTTCGGAGATATTTGGATTATCGAGCGTCCAATTAAGGGCGGGGGAGAATAAGAAAACCGCTTTGGGCAAAGGCTTGTTTTGATTACGCAAAGCGATGGCAAGCACCAATGACAGGTTGCCACCTGCCGAGTCGCCAGCGACAAAGACCTCGTCAGTTTGCTGTGCGTACAAGTCCAGCAAAATCAGCAATTCGCTGTCAATCGTGGCATAAGGGGCGAGGCGGTAAATCGGTACAACGACACGGCAGCCTGTGCGTTTGATGATGGCGTGGATAATATGCCAGTGTGCTGATACCAAGTCATGAACAAAAGCACCGCCGTGGATATAAATCAGTGTCTGCGTTGGTTGGCTATTTTTTGGGCAGAGGGTAATGACTTGCCGCTCTTGGAAATATTCCACGCTAACATCACAGCTTTTCTTGATGCCGTCTGAAATGTCAGCACGGGGCGCGGCAAAGCGGATATCTTCTTGAATGGATTGTACCGATTCAAAG